>NZ_BTRL01000014.1:4689-25206 GCF_054771475.1 Bacillus sp. MN7755 | reverse complement strand
AACAATTGGGGTGCAGTTCAATCCCACAAATTAATAGCTATTTTTTATATCTTTTGTTCTTAATGAAATTATTAAGGCACCCAGTGTGGTGTCTTTTCTTTATGAAAAATCCCCACACAATGTGCAGGGATCAGGAACAAACTGTTCAGTTACATAAACAACTTCATTATAAAACAATTATACCCCACTAAAATCCTCCTATTTTTCTGATTATTTTAATTTTATTTTTACTAGATCGTGTTGCAAGACAGTATTACCTTCTGCAGGACTATTTATCGAACCGCCAATTCCAAACACATTTGTAACAACGTCATCATCCTCCGGATGAATAATTCTTACTTCATACAAACGAATTGTCGGAAAAAGAGGCTGGGATCTAAAAGATACAGCTCGATTAGGAGGCAATATTTGTGTCGAAGGATCAAACATTAGTAGATCAATAGGGGAACCTGAAGACCAATCAATCATTCGAACAGTTACTGTACGCTGATTATTTGGATCTAAATTCACCACGTCAACAGTCGCAAATGCAGTATCATCACTTTTACGTAATAAACCTGTTGTTAAAATTTGAGTACCCTTAGGCATATTAATAAATTCTCCTTTAATTTTATATTATTGAAACAGCTTGTCCTAATAATATAAAATGCTTCAAAAAGAAAAAAGCAACAGACAAATGCGGAAATACTAGAAAATTTCACATACTATATCTGATGTGTAAAATCAAATTCAGAAATAGGGGTCACCATACATGCCCATCAACTTAAGGGCGGAAACAAAATGAACTTTTGTTCATATAAACGAAAAAACTCTTAAAATATTTTGTGCCCTTAAAAAGGAATATACCAAAGAAACCTAGATAGGCGCCCTTTTTAAAAATTATGCAGTTTTCTTTGGCTTTCTCAATCCATTATACTCATAGATAACACCTAAAATATCAAAGACTGTTTTCTTATCGTATCGATGAGATTTCCGACCATTCTTCTGGAGTAAGTGGAACAGGCGGATTAAAAATTTTGTTATTTCTTGGATGCTTTGCTGTATGGTTTGATATAAAATGTGTAAATGATCTTGAATCATTCCAATTGATTTATATTCACTTAATTCCTGTTTCTTCTTTTGCAAAATTAATTGTCGCATCTTAAACATAATAGAAGAACACAAAAAAATGGCAATGAGTTTTCCATAAACATGGCATTCTAATCGCTCTTGTTTAATATTTTGCCAATGATGAATTTGAAATAAGGATTTCCAAGTTTTAAAAATGATTTCAACTTGCCGGCGGAGAGAGTAAAAGTCATGGATTTGTTCCATCGGGACAATCTCCCAAGGTGTGTTGGTAACATATAGGTTCATGCCAGCTAATCGTTTGCTTTTTTCCGAATATGTAATGCCCTTTTTACTTTCCGTGTACACTTGTTTTTTCATACGCTCACGAAGTTGTTTTTCTGTTAATCCATACATAATAACCCGAGTGAATAGTTTTTTATCCTTTCCAATATAAGCGTCTTTTATTTCATAGACCTGTCCTGGTTTTAAGGCATCCATAATGTCTTCTAAATCAATTTTGATGTACTGAGATTGTTTTTTTATTGTCCCATTTTGAAAGTATTCAGGAAATTCATTTTTGATATACACCATATTGTTTAATTTGAGCCGTGATATATAATACACGCCACGTTGATCCATTTGATCTAAATCATCCAGTGAATAATAGCCTAAATCCCGAATACATAGATTACCAGGGCGTAATGTTGCTAAACACTCTGTTCCAAAGGTGTTATCATTGTTTTTTCCTGGTTCTACTTGGAAATTTAAAAACTGACCACTATGTAAATCATATTCTAACTGAATTTTTATCCCCGCTTTTTGAGCACAACCACCTGATCCAGGATACACACTAGCTAAATGCTTTGGCACCTGAAAAATCGTTGCATCTAAAATACGAATTCGTTGAAAATAAGCGATTGAAGAGCTTTGGATCACTGATGTTTCACAAATTTTACTTTTTAATAATGTAGAGAAAATGTGTTTTAAAAAGCAAACAGCTTTTTTAGTGAAGCGCTTATTGAGTCCTTCTGGACTCATAAGAGTTCCTGTAACAGCATGAAGTTGGCTACACAGTCGTACTAAAGAATCACTCGCTACCCGTTGACTAATCCAGACACAGATAGTAGCTAAATCATGACCTGAAAACTTTCGTTTCCGTTGTACAAATCCTAGTTCTCTAGCAAGATTTTCTAAAAATGAAGGAGTAAGATGTTCATATAATTCTTCAGCAAATAATTGTAGTTCACTTTGAATCGAAAGATTCATAAAAAACGTCATCCTTCCTGTATATTTTTACAAAAAGAATAACGTTTTTTTGTATTTGAGGGTATTAAAATCTCTTTAGTTGAGGGGCATATAAGGTTAATTTTGTAAAAATGTATTATAATGGATTTTGGAAATATAAAATGTTAAATGTATTAGAGGGAAGATATATTATGGCAACATTTATACTTGTACACGGTGCATGGGATGGTGGATATGTTTGGAGAGAAGTTGCAACACAGTTGAGAAAAGAGGGGCATGAAGTATATACACCTACATTGACGGGACTTGGAGAAAGAGCGCATCTTGCACATCCGGGTGTAGGATTAAAAACATATATTCAAGATATTGTGAACGTTATTCACTATGAAAAATTAAAAGAGGTTATTTTAGTAGGGCATAGCTATGCTGGAATGGTAATAACGGGGGTTGCAGAAATTATTCCAGAATGCATTAAAAATATTGTGTATATTGATGCAATGATTCCAAATAACGGAGATTCTGTAATGGATATTTCTGGTTCGGAAATGTCTTCGCACTTTATAGAAGAAGTAAAGGTTCATAGAGATGGATGGCGTATTATTCCAAGAAATGCGTCAGATCAAAGAAAAGCTGCTATGCCACTATTAGCATTTACACAATCAATTGAAATGAATAATTCGATAGTGAATGAGATCACACATACATATATAGAAATTCTTGATCATCCTGCAAATTGGCCAATGGCCCCTATTTTTCAAAGATCCGTTGAAATAGCAAAGGAGAGAAAATGGGATGTATATTCTATTCAAAGAGGTGGGCATTGGGTTATGCAAACAAACCATGAAGAATTAGCTCGTATTTTAGAAAGATGTAATTAATAACATAAAAAGAATGTACATAAGAAATTTGCTTAGCGTATATTTTCATTAAAATGCTGTTGGTACGTATATTATGGATAATATTAATCCGAAAAAATCGCTAACTATGACTGAAGTAGTTATTAAAAATCAAAAATAATCGTTGGATTTATATAGTCTTAAAGGCTAAGGTATCTATGAAGATAAGTTCTCACCGTTTGTAAAGGCTCTTCCAACTAATTAATAATTAAGAAGACTATCTCTGTGCACAAGCAAGAATTTTCATGGCAGGAAGTTTGGCAGAGCATGTACCATATGTCAAACCTTTTCCTGTTTCTTTATATGCATGATCCCATAGAAATAGGAAGTGATTGAATACAAAACGAGAACAACCAATCGTTTTATTGATTAGTGTCGCTTGTGCTTTATTTGGATAGATACGAAATTTATATGCTTTATTGATCATCATTCATCATTCATTTCACCCCCATTTCGATATAGTTCTATTATATAACAAACATACATTCGATTGGTAGTGAAGTAACAGTTTATGTATGTCGAACAGTTAAGATGGCTTTCTGCCATCCCTTGTCCGAAGCCAATTCATCTCCCACCTACTCACTTCGCGTTCCTGGAGGAAGGAGTCTTCTTGGCTAAAATGATAAAAAATGCCTTCTCCCGCTTTTTTATCACTGGATTTTTTGAGTTGCATGGAAAGACCACGCTGAATCACATGTAACTGACCAAAGGGATTTTCTATTCCAAAAGAAAAAAGCACACTACTGGATGCTTGAATTTTTCTCTCTATAATTCACTTAGATAACACTTCACCATGATGGATTTGTGGAAGTCTCAATTTTGGTAGTTCTAACCGAAGATTCTTAACATCACATCTACCACAAATAGTAATTTTGAAATCACTTGACTGTTTGTACATCATTCATAATCCACAGTAAAGAGCATCCACTATGTGGACACTTCGTATTATTATGATAAAATTCCGTTTGAAATGATTGTTAATATAGACACAAACGGTACCATAAAGCCTCGTTTTAAATTTGGATGCGTCTTACGCAGTATATAACTGATACACCAACCAAAGAGAACGGTACCAAACCGCAAATATTAACTAAATTTGCTAACGCTTTTAAATCAATAAATCCAGCTATTATAGAGCTCCCTATTCCCGCCAATCCAATTGTAAAAGTTGGTACTCCAGTCTGTTTATTAATCTTCGAAAGTGATCTTGGTAACAGTCCATCACGACTCATAGCAAAGAATACATGTGTTGGTTAACATTGTGATTTCCACATCAAGAAATAGGAATACATGATGAAAAAGAGATAACCCGTAGCAATAGCTCAATCATTGGGAGGTGCTCCATTTATATTAGGTGTAACAGGGGGATATTGTTCAAGCGGTACTTTTAATACTGTATTTAACTTAGAGGACTAGAAACGCTCAATACCGGGTGTGCTTTGACTAATAAGAAGGGGTTATAGCTTTTCTTTTCTTAAGACTGCACATATTGTTTAATTTGATCAACACATAAATTTCTCAGCTCTGTACTGGAGTACGCCTTGTAATTTTTATACCAGTCTACTGTATGGTTTAAAGTCTGCTGAAGAGACCATTTCGGTTCCCAATTGAGCTTGAATTTTGCTTTACTTATATCTAGGTTTAGGAATGTTGCCTCATGAAATTCTTCTGGATTTGCATTTGAAGATATCCAATTTCCACATCCCCAGGACTTTATCATACCGGTAACAAGCTCTTTTACTGAGACAATATTATTTAGTTTTGGACCGAAATTCCATGCGCCAGAAAAAAGTACCCCCTCAGTAATAATTTTTTCTGCTAGAAGTAAATATCCACTTAAGGGTTCAAGTACATGTTGCCAAGGTCTTACTGCATTAGTATTTCTAATGAAAATTTCTTGATTTGATTCCAGTGCCCGTATACAATCAGGAATAATCCTGTCTATTGACCAATCTCCTCCACCAATTACATTGCCAGCACGAACACTTGCGATTATTTTTTTATGGTGCTCATATTTTTTTTCTGGAAAATAAGAGTTGCGGTAGGAGGAAATTAATAGTTCGCAGCATCCTTTGCTAGAACTATAAAGGTCATGTCCACCTATTGGTTCATTTTCACGGTATCCCCAAACCCATTCATTGTTCTCATAACACTTGTCACTTGTAACCATAATTCCTATTTTAGTGGATTCATGTAAACGGATTGCTTCTAATATATTCATTGTTCCCATAACATTTATATCATACGTATCTTTAGGGTGCTCATAAGAATATTTAACAAGTGGTTGTGCGGCTAAATGAAATACAATTTCAGGTTTATAATCTTTGAAAAGCTTATTTAATTTATTAAAGTCTCTTATATCCCCACGAACATCAATTATGTCGCTTTGAAGGTTTGTTAAATTAAAGTTATCTTTTTTATTTTTAGGATCTAAAGAATATCCAATTACAGTCGCGCCTAATTCTTTTAACCAAATGGATAACCAAGAGCCTTTAAAACCAGTGTGTCCTGTGATTAAAATCTTTTTTCCATGAAATACATTCTTAAAGCTATTATTGAACAATTGAATCACACCTTAGAAATAGATTTTCATACATTTGGATATAGATGTGTATTATGTTTATACCAATTAACTGTTTTAATAATACCTTCTTCAATACTTATGCGTGGTTCCCAAGATAGCATACTTTTAATTTTATTAATATTTGGTTTAGAAATCATTCTCTCATTCGCTCTATAGGATAACGCACCATAATTGGGTCCTTTATTAGTCTGCAAGTGTTTAAAGAGTAATTCCACATAATATTTTAAAGGGTGAGTCTCACCGCTTCCAATATTAAAAATCTCATTTTGTATAGAATTATTTTCAATTGTTAGCATACAAGCATCTATAATATTATCTACATAGCAATAATCTCTTAATTGATTACATAACGTTAAGTTTACATTTCTATTCTGTAATACCTGTAAAATAATATAGCAAAAAAATTTATGTGGTTCTTCACCTTCTCCAAATACTCCAAAGGGTCTTAAGGTTATAAGGTTGATATTGTTTTCAGCCGCGACTTGATGAGCAATTATAGTGGCTGCAGCTTTACTACTTCCATAAATATCTACTGGTGTTAATTCCATATCTTCCTTAATAGATTCTGTTTTATCTCCATACTCAGAACTGCTTCCAATATTAATAATCTTTTTGCAATCTATAGACTTTGCTGCTTGAATAATATTAATTGTACTTAAAACATTTGTTTCTATGGCATTCATGTAATCTGTATGAGCTGAATTCACCCCATATGCAGCAAAGTGAAAAATATAATCAGGACGGATTTGTTGTATAATATTTTGAACTTTTATCTTATCGCGTATATCTACTTCGTAAAGTTTGATACTTTTTAATACGTCTTTAAGACGCCAAGGATTTGACGAGCTTCTGGCTAAAATAACGATTTTTGCTTGTAATTTCAATAATCTTCTTACCAAATGAGAACCAATAAAACCGTATCCGCCAGTGATAAGAAAGGTTTTATTTTTAAAATGGTCAATTATATTCATATAATTTCATTTGCCTCCCTACAAATTTTTCACGAAAAAGGAATAAACAATTTTACTTAAGAAGTTCGTGTGAATTAGAGAATAATACTAGTTATATACCAGGAAGAATGGATTTCATCTAAAAAATTAGAGAGGGTACTGGAAATAGTTTTTGACAGAGGACACATCTGAATTTTCGACAAATAAAGAGGTAAGAGAAAAGGAATTATCAAGTACACGACATGTATTTTGTATTTTTTCGATATAAGGAATATATATATATTCTAAAATTGACGGATCTATTTCTACATGTTCTTGTTTCCATAAATCAAATTCATTTGGATTAATAATTTCTATACTTCCAAAATGGAAATTGATTAATTCATCTTGGTCTATAAAAATCTTACTTTTTGTTTTTGTTATAGAAGAATGATGATTTAAAATTAGATTCCAAGGTGCAGTGTTAATACCCTTTTGAGTCATGATTTTGATATTAGAAAATAAATCAGGAATGTGATTTAAATATTTTTGATCACCCCATCTATTCATCTCAACATCATATACATCCTTGCAATATTCTAGGCACTTATCTTTCCACCATGTTAAAATTTCTTTACTGTTTTGATCATTTTTAAATCCTATTAGGCCCGCCTGATACATACCATGTACATTTTCCAGTTCAATAGTACCTCTCTGTGGACAAAGAAATACAGAGTACTGCCACCATTCATCTAGAATTATATTTGGTCTTGCAAAGAAAAACATATCTGCATCACAGTATATAATGTGATCAACTTCAGAATAATGATTAAGAATATGGAGGCATAGAGGAGCTTTTAATGTCCAGCAGTATTCCTGCAAGGTTCTTTCATTCTTTATACTTAAGAGTTCTTGATTTTCTATATCTTCCACATGAAACAGTATAGCATTCTTCAATTTTAGATTTGTTAGAATTCTATAGGTTACATTGTCCATACAACAGATCCACACTATAAAATCTGTACCCTGGCTTTCAAGGGAATGGTAACAAGTCAGTCCTTGAATTAAACGTTTTTGACTTATAATCATTGAATAATTCATAAAATGATTTGATTGATTCATTTTTCTTCTTAATTGTGTATCTTTATATAAAGTCTGCGCCTCGCTAATGTCTTTCATACTTAACAGGCGCTGTGTTTTTTCACCTAATTTTTCTACTGATTTTGTGAGGTTAGACCGAATTTCTTCTAGATAGGGGGTATAGATAAGGCGCAATATATTATTTGGTATTGAAAGTTTACCTAAAGACCAAAGATCAAAATCCTGTTCATTGAAAATGGTAATGCATGCAAAATGATATACAATTAGTTTATCTGTTTCAATGTATACCTCATTTTGATTTTGATCAATTATATAATTGTTATTATAAATACAATTCCAAGGTGCAGCATTTATACCTAGATTGCTTGAGATTTTTACTTTTGGAAAGTAAATAGGAATTAAATCTAAATACTTTTGGTCACCAAATCTTCCTTTATCAGGATTAGCACTACACCAATCTAAGCATTTGTCTTTCCACCATCGTACGCTTTTTAATCCGTAGAAATCGTTTTTAAACCCAATTAACCCAGCCTGATATTTTCCATATTTTCCTTCTACCCAGTCACGGTCTCTCTGTGGACAAAGGTAAATAGAATTGTCAGCCCATTCTTTAAATATCATGTTAGGATCAGAGAAGAAATATAAATCACCATCACAATAGAGAACAGATGGCAAATTATTATTTACTAATAAATATTCAATAAGCACGGGCTTTAAAGTCCAACAATATTCACTGACTGACCTATTTCTTTTAATATCTTCCAAATTTGTATCCTCTATATCATCTACCTGCATGAGATTTACATTATTCAAGTTCATTTCTTTCAATATTGAATACGCAAACACATCTATACAACAAATCCATAAAGTGAATACTTTTGAATTTTTCATTAGAGATTGGTGCAAAGCAATTATTTTCAAGACGTATTCTGTTCCCACTATGGCACAAAAATGATTTTCAGAGTCAGCCAGTTTATTATTAGATATAGGAAAGATTTGTTTGTTTGTAGTTTTTTTAGAGTGATCAATAACTGAAGCATCTGAAGATAACGGAAAATCTTTTTCAACTTTAAAGGGAGTATAACGGAATGGCCAACCTTTCTTTCTATTATTAAAATGCAATGTTTGTTCACTCCTTTCAACTATTTTTGTTAGGATTCCAGCTTGCATTTGCATCTTTAAGATCTTTAGGTGTATCTACACTAATCCAATAATCATTGTGCTCATAAACTGCAAGTTCCTTGTTTTTTATTAAATTTAGTAGCGGTTCTTCTTCAAGCATACAATCATTATCATTCAAATAATCGAATATTCCTTTATTAAATACAAAAAAACCTCCATTTATTACATTATTAAGTAGGGGTTTTTCCTTAAAATCCACAGCAATCCCGTTTTCAATCTGTAAAAGACCATATTGACTACTTTTATTTATACCGGTTAATGTTGCGATTTTTCCTTTGTCTTTATGAAATTTTATAAGTTCGTTAATATCTATCGTTGCTAATCCGTCACCATAAGTTAATAAAAACATATCATCCTGTATATGCTTTTCAAGTTTTTTTAATCTGGTTCCGGTCAGTGTTTCAATCCCTGTATCTATAAATTTTATATTCCACTGTTTTGGCTCTTCTAGCAACTGGTAATGATTATTCTTTAGATCTAAATTAAAATCATGTTTTTTCCATATATAGTCCATAAAATATTCTTTGATTTTTTCACCTCCATACCCTAATGGTAAGATGAATTCATGATGTCCAAACTTGCTATACCAATTCATTATATGCCAAATGAGAGGTTTTCCTTGAACTTGAACTAATGGCTTTGGAATATCTTTGAGAATTCCCTGCATCCTTAATCCTTTCCCACCACACAAAATAATGACTTTCATTAAACTTTTACCACCCTTCAGTTAACATAACTAATTTAAACTATGCTATTACTATTTAAATGGTATACACACTTGTACCTTTAATTTTGCAGATGATATTTCCCTTAAAAATACTGGTTAAAATACAAAATAAAGCCTACTCAAATGTATGAGTAGGCTTATTGCCTTAACATCACTTCAAGGTTACAAATTGATTTCAAAATCTAACAAGCTTTTGTACTCATAGGTTACTTCTATTTGATGTACATATGGTACTACTGGTTATTGTTGTAATATATTTATCCAATTAATTTTCTCTAAAAATACCGAAAACGACCGTTTATAGTACTTTACTTATTTCTATCCAAATAGAACAAAATACTATTCAAATTCAGTTTCAGAACTCATTACCAAAAATAAAAGCTCTCACCATATTAATTATATGCAAAATATTGGAAATATGGTATTTTAAGTGTTTTTTGGATTTAGTTCTTGATTAACTAACTACGAATTGCGCTTTTTTTCAACAGGAAATCGACAAGTAATTGTGTAAAAAACACATAATTACTTATTAATATCAACCTAGAAAATTCTATATCAACATATCAGCGAAGGTGGATCCTACATTATTTTTACGCTTCATATGCTTCTCTAAATAGATCTTTGTTGTTTGAATATTTTCATGGCCAAGTGTTTGCATTAAATGATATAAATCTGCATTTCCTTGCTCTACTGCCATAATTGCAAAGGCATGTCGAAATGTATGTGCGGTTACTGGATTTTCACGGTATTGTAGGAACTCTAAGTTTGTTTTTTTTATCATATCTGTTACCTGATTAGAGAGTGTTTTAGAGTTATAAGCATTTCCTCTTTGATTTATAAATAACGGACTCTCATCCCCTTTTTCCAATACCGTTTGGAAGCCTCTTCTTCTCCTCATTTCACAAATACATTGATATAAATGTTCTGAAAGGAAAAGTTCACGTATTTTGTCTCCTTTTCCTTTAACTTTTAACCAATACTTCCCGTCATAGTGTAAATCTTTTACGCATGCAGTACACAACTCCTGAATACGTGCACCAGTACTAGCCAAAGCAAGTATTATTGTATAGTTTACTAAATGTCCTCTCTCTTTATAAAAACCTAATATTTTCATGACTTCCTCATAGGATAAATCACGATTTGGCCGATCTTGTTCATTTACATTTGCTCGCTGTAGCTCTTCATGAAGTGGTTTTTCGATATACCCAAATACATAAAGGTGTTTAAAAAAAGAACGAATTAATACGGTTTTCTTCGCGAGTGTTGCGACTGCATAGGTATTACCATTCCGACCATTTTGTACATTTTTTAACCAAAAATTAAATTTGCGAATGTGCCAAGGCTGCAATGTTTTTAATAAGGAAGCATTTTGTTGTACCTCTTCCCCATTCACTTCAAACTCTTCTGCATGCTGCACCATGCACTCACAAAATAATAAGATTTCAGATACATAACTCTTTTTCGTATCTTCTTTTCTATTCTTCTTCTCATCCATATCTTTTTGTAAATGTACGAAATGATAAATTACTTCCAGGTCACTTAAATACGTATATTTACTCTTTCCCTCTTTTTCAGCTATCTCCATTTTATCTTCTACTTTATCTACATAACGATTGTTATACAGAAATGGAACAATATCTTTTATATTCTCTAAATATGTATCTATACTTTCACTTTTATTATTTATAATAGGTAAGTTTTCTTTTCCACTTTTATTATCCATATTTTAAACTCACCTCTCCTTTTAAAGATTATGAATATAAATATTTTAATTAACTATACTTATCATTTTATTTCACTTCTATTAATTATACAAATTTAAATTCATATTCTTTCTGTAAGAACGCTATATTCTTCTCTATTTAACTATACTTATATTTTTTTATAATTTATTAGTAAATAGATATTATTTAATAGTGAATGATATAACTTTTATATTGCATATGAAATAAAAATGAAAATGAAAATCTTTAAATATATAAAATATATTAGAAGTAGTCATTAAACTTAATAATGTATATAAAGTTTAATAAAACCTATTTCTTATTTTAAATATGAATCATATTCTGATATGATATATACATATCTAAAATATTAGCAAACAATAGTTATGGAGGTGTCCTTTCATGACACAAGATTTATTGTTTATTACAAAACCTACTGTAACGACAAAAGAGGCAGCCAACTTATTAGGAGTAACGGTACAAACTATTTTAAAGAAAGAAAAAGATGGATTAATAGAATGTGTATATAAAGATAACTGGAAACAATTTGGTAGTAAGATTTTCTATTTAGAGGATATTGAACGTTTAAAAAATATCGAAAAGGTTGAGGGTTTTGGTACAAAAGAAGCAGCTGAAATTCTTAATGTAGCACCATCTACTGTCTTTACATATATCAAATCTGGAAAATTACCTGCTTCAAAGATTGAAAAACGCGGAAAAGAAGTATACGTCATTGATAAAGAGGACCTTGAAACTTTTCAACTTACTTATGAAAAAACTACATCAAAAGAACGAAAAACATTCATTACTAAGATTCAAGATGAAGATATATATTTATATCAATTATTAACACATCAACATACCGGAAAAACAGCTAGGGTAATAGAGATCAATGGAACAGACGGCAAGATTCTTACAGAGGACGAAGAAATCTTCGCAATATCCACTTATAAAGAGCATGATTATTCCTTAGAACCTTTCCAAAAACAAGCTGTAATTACGAAGCGAGGGTATTTATCATTTTCATTTAAAAAACCTCAACTATTTAATTCCATCACTTACAATCTAATAAACTTATTTTATAAAGAGATCGGTGTCACAAATATGCGATTGACTATTAAACCAGATACTATCAAATTAGAAATTAAACCTTTCGTTTTACAAGTAGATCCATTGCAGTTTCAGGAGGAGATTAAATACTTACATTCTCATATGAAATCCGGCACAATCCTTCCACATGTAGAAGGAATTTACTTTAAAAGTAATGTAGAGCCATTAACTTTTCATGTAGATCATGAATTCAAGCAAAAAGTAGTGCAAATGGCAGCGGATTCTGGTATGGGACAGGAAGAATTCTTATTGCATGCTATAAAATCTTATATAATAAGTTTAGACCAGTAATAAAGTTGTTATTAACTAGAAGAAGCGTAGAAATCAGGTCTATTTCTACGCTTTTTAGATTTATATATTTTAACTTAATTTTCTTTTATGGGGTACGGCCACTTGCCCATCAAGCTAAGGTTTTGAAGTACCCCCAAACCGAAAAAATAAGTTGTTTTCGGTCAAAAATACACGAGATTTTCATCTTGGGGATGTAATTTCTTAAATTGATAGGCATGGGGTCACGATATCAAAAAAAGAAAATTGTACGTTTAGACACATTTCGGACACGAAATAACCGATTCCCTGTACGTTAAGGAATCGGTTATTATTTTTGAATGAAATTTGTAAATAAATTTAGCTAATAAAATACCTTCCATAAAATGGTATAACTTGAAGAAACACAAAGTATTTTTACTTCTTTGTTTCTTCAAGTTTTTGTTTATTAATAGCTCGATAAAGAGAGTCCTGTGATATTCCAGTTTCTTCTATGATTTCTTTGATGGAATATTGGTCACTATCATATATACGTAGTGCAATTAAAAGTTTTTCTTTTTCTAGGTTTGGTCTCCCTATTTTATTTCCCGTTTTTGTTCTTCTTTACAATACATTTAACTTATTAAGATTTAAAAATCATACAACAAAAGAGTGAAATGGTTTAAGATACTCTTTTCACCTACCTCTAACTTGATACCATTTTATAATTGAGAAAAACAATTGTGACAATCCCTTTAACCGATGAATGTTGTAAGTAAGAACGGCCCATTCAATATTTTCTATTCAAATATGATAGAATGAAGATATATCCAAAACGGAGGGAAAACAAATGAACTCAAACACAAAACAGTTTATTTATGATATCCAGCAAAGAAAGAACAATTATATAGAAAATGTATTAATAGCAATACAACATCCTAAAAAAGAGCAATCTGAACAAGTCATTCAAAATATAGTAGAGAAGATGGATATGATGATTAGTTTAGTTGCTACTTACATGGCTATTGAATCCGAATCTACAAAAGAATTAAAAGAGCTTCAGGAAGAACTTATTCATGCTCAAGCATATATTCAAAAACGGAAATTTGAAGAAACACAGAGATAAAACCCTGTGTTTCTACTTGGTGGACTATGATATTAATTTTTTATAAATTTGATTATTGCTTTGGCATAATCCATACAATTTGTTGAATGCGTACAATATATGGCGCCGTATCTTCAATGAGCAAATGATCTGGTTTCACATCCTTTAATTTACCTCTTATATTGCCTCTTACAGTTTCAATAACCACATGTTTACCAATTACTGATTGTAATGTCTGATATACATAGGGATTAGGCACACTTACCATATGTTGTTCACTCAAGTCATTTCCTTTCGAATAACTCATTCTATAAGACTCCTTTCTAACTTGCATTCTTTCTACTAATATATGATATAAATCTTATAAATATGCTAGAAGGATAATTCATTATAGGAACGGAAATAACATTTTAATAGAGTACGGTTTCTATTTCTACGTTGCTAAAAAAATGATTTATATAAAGTTACTTTTACTAGTTAATAGGAGATGATAAAGGGATATTTTGAATATACATCTAGGTTGTTCCTTTCTGGATATGTATCATTTTAAATACGCCCTTTATTAGAATAGTGCTCATACTTTTTTTGAGATTCTTTCGTAATACGTGCGTTAAGTAAAATTGCTAACAATAAAAACACTCCATATTTTCCTCCTGTAGCTCCTATGATAATCACACTACTACAAACAAGTATAATTAATAGGATAAACGAAACTGAATAAATACGGTCATAATTCTTTGACATCTTTTCGTATTTTATGCGTTCCTTCCTTGCATTCATCTAAATTCCTCCTTTAAATTATCCATTTCACTATCAAATAAATCTCACCCTTAAAAAGAAAATAATATATCGTTATGTAAATTAGTTTGTTTTTTTATCAACTAATTTATATAACGTAAAAGAAATCCTACCAATATTAAGCTTTCCACCATGATAATCTCGATCCTCTCCTTCCTTTTAATCCCAACACATCAAATGAAAGTTGCAGCAAACAAAAAGGATCATCCCTTTTCGTAAAGGATCATCCTTTTCTTCATTCAACAATTTTCAGGTATTCTTGATTAATTAAAATAACAGCCGGTCCATCTACAACAATTCCACCAACTTCAATTTTTTCATAAGGCTCAATCTTAATAGAAGTAATCCCTTTCCGCTTCTTTAACTCGTTACTTAATTCTTGCGTTGGCATGCGTTTCATATCTTCACTCCTTCTTATTGTTTCATTTAATCTTATTATGTTAAATAAATTGTAAAAATGGGTTCTAGTTCTAGAAATCCCATCAATTTGTATCGTTGACCATATATTTAGATGTTACCAACTCGCGTATCTCTCTTATGAAAAGAAGATAAACAATTACTATTCACTGTCTCAGTGAATGTAAAAATCCTTAAAGATACAGATGAGATTGATTGTTTTTTCTTCTAGAAATAATGACTTAGATATATATACCTAAAACAATGAAAGCCCTACCTCTCTTTCATCCTTACGGCTCCTTGTCCGTGCCAGTGTGAATCAGGATTGCAAAAATTCAAGTGACTATTTGATCGAGTTATTTAATGAAACTTCGAACGTTCGTAAAAGAAATTTAAAAATAAAAATGGATAAGATTGAAGTAATAACAAAAGAGGTTCCTACTCTAAAAGTGAGTTGAAGAAATTGAATGTCTTTGAAATGATTTGCTTTTAATACTCATCATATTCCCGAAAGATTTAGAATGTTTTTAGAGGATATAACACATTATTTATAATGAACCTTAACAAAAACTTTTTATTTGATTTTCAGTGATTCCTTTAATTAATTCTAGTTCACTGACCAAAAATCTATATGCATCATCCAACAATTTTTTTTCGCTTGTATTGAGTGCTTTTTCTTTCTTCATACGCATTAAATCCCGTACAACTTCAGCACCTTCTTGTATTTCACCCGTTTTTACTTTGTCCGTGTTCACTTTATGCCTTTGTTTCCACGGCAGTAATTTACAGGATTCTTCATGGTGAAAAATGTGTATAATGTGCTTTAATGCAAGTATATCAATAACTGGGCGTATATTCGAATTCAATATTTTACCCGTAGGAATCATGACTTGCATATTACTGATCGACATTTTTATGACAAAATACTGTTGTTTTTTTCCTGAGAATTCTTTTTCTTCTATGGCTTCAATTATACCTGCTCCGTGCATTGGATAAACAATGTTATCGCCAATTTGAAACATATAATCCACCTCCATATATGGTAACCTTCTTAACCTTAACATATATGTATTTTTTTATCAAATATTTTATAATATCATAAAATTATTTTTGCTGTCAATTACTTTTTCTTTAAAAATCAAATCGAATAAAAATAGTATAAAAAACATAGGGAGTGTGTCAGATTTCCCATAAAGGGAAGGGGAATTTCCCCTCGCATATTCTGAAACCTCTACTCATTAACGTAGATCAGTTTTCCCCTTGAAAACGACCAAATCGATCCCTTATTTTTTTCAATCTTGTGTGGTACTCCAAAATCTCAATTCTTACTTTTTCAGCTAGAGGTGCAATTGGTCGTAAGTCTTTTACCCCCCAATACTCAACCACTACATCAAGTACTTGATCAAAATATTGTAGTGGACCATAATTCGCTTCTTTTGCAATTACAGCCATTCTATTTTCAAAATCAGGCATGACGGCACCTGGCATTTTAAAATTCTTAATCACATTGGCAATATGGTAGCAATAATTTGGTTCCAATTCTAAATGTATTCGAATAACGTCTCGATAAAACGCATAATGAAGTGTTTCATCTTTTGCAAGACGGCGTAATAATGTAGCAAGATCTGGATCGTGCTTACTTGCAACCTTAGCTACATTATTGTAAAACACCATCGTTGCAAGTTCTTGTAGCGTCGTATACGTCATAGCTTCGATTGGTGTATGAAAATCAGGCTCAAATCCCCCCTCAACGACTGACTTTCTTAATTCATGTATTCGTTTAGGATTCACACTTCGAGTGAGTAGTAAATATGTCTCCAATAGATTCGAATGTTGATCCTCTTCTGATGTCCAAGTATGAATAAAGTCTGTAATAACAGAGAGGGACTCTTTAAAAGTCGCAGATAAATACGTTGTAAACCAAGGTAAATTCACTTCTGTTAATAAAGCTGTTTCAATGGCTGTAATTACACCAGTAGGAAGAGTAACTTGACTTTCATCCCAAGGAACTCTTTTAAAGTCCATGCCCTTATCCCATGGTAAAAACTCATGATACCCCCAGTCTATCTTCTGCGCTCTAATTTTATGTTGTTCATACAGTTCTTTTAAACGTGGTTCTAATCGGAAATCTAAATCATTTGTTAGCATAAAAGTCCCCCCATTTCTTATCACAGATAGTCATTCTATTTTTACTCTTAAAATTTTCTACAAATAAATATTACGTTCCTTTTTTTAAGTCAAACATAATAAATTTGTAACAAAACCTTTTAAGAGCGCTATATTTTTATAGGATTTTTTTATTAAAAGGGGGACCGTTACATCTATTTTCTTTTTTTATAAAATAGATACTGAGGCATACAATATGTTAGTTAGCCTAAATAAAGAAACTAACCTCAGTAAATTCAGAATAACATTCATGGATGAAGATACTCGTCATGTTATAAATCTTCGTGAGTGTAAAAAGGTGTATGCTTATAAAGAATCATTTTATAATAAAGATAGATAGTGTTTTATACACATTAACAACTTATTTAGATGTAAATCCAATATATTAGATTAAGCACTTGAAAACCAAATACAGTGGATGAGATAGCCTTAAACGACAAATCCCAACTAGAACAATGTACATTGGCTATGTATGGTGAGTTAGACCAAATTTTGTTATACAACAAAAAAGGGAAGAGGCGATAAACATGCAGTCAACAGAAGCGCATATGAAGGAAAAACAACGTAGAGAAAAAATAGAAATTATATTTAGTCACAGGGTAAAAGGGGAGAGTTATTTTCACGGCTCTTCCTATCAATGGAAAAACATTGTATATCAAAATTATGATAGAATACAACAAAAAGAGATGGAAGTTGAACAACTCATTTCGAAAATGGAAAAAGCAGGGGTTCGTTTTACGCAGCACCGTTCACTCATACACTATCCCGTCATTGATTTTGTAAAATATATAGCTAAGATTTATAAGGAACCCCTCGAAATACAATAATCATATTTAAAGGAAACCTTTATAAAAGGTTTATTTTCGAGGCTTTTTTAACTAAAATCTTAAAAAATCATTACAACATTCTTTTTATTTTCAATACTCTTCGGTTTTGTTATAATATCAACCATAGCGTATTATATTCGTTTGTATATTTTCATATTTTGGGGATTTTATTACACAAAAAGACAACTCTTAATTGGAGTTGTCTTTTATTTTTTTCGGTATACACAATACTATTCTGATACAAAAACATCAAGATTCTTACAACCAAAGAAAAAGTAGGATTTCTAATAAGAGAGATTCTACTTTATTTCCTCATATTCCGTCATTATTTTATAAAACGTGTTTTTCTTTAGCTCTAACATTTGCATAAACATAGTAGCTGTCTTTTCTTCACCTTTACATTTATTACAAAAAATGTTATTATTAATATGAATTATTTTTGTTCGGTGTAAAGGATTTGTAACTTTTCACCTTTATGATCACTGAGAGCAAGGATAGTATTACATTGTGTGTGTTTACACACTAGGAGGCAATACAAATGGAAAAAGGTAATGTGAAATGGTTTAATGGCGAAAAAGGCTTCGGATTCATCGAACGTGAAGGTGGAGACGATGTATTCGTTCATTTCTCAGCGATTCAAGGCGAAGGTTACAAAACTTTAGAAGAAGGTCAAGCAGTGACTTTTGATTTGGAGCAAGGTCAACGTGGACCTCAAGCTTCAAACGTACGTAAAGCTTCTTAATTTTATAAACCAGGGAAGGCAGGCTCTTTTATAAGAGTCTGCTTTTTTTCCGTGAAACAAAGAACCCCCGACTCGTAAAGGACATGAAAATAGTAAATCAAATGGTAAACCAAGTCTAGCATATACTTACGGAGTATCCTAATTTAATTTTTGAGCTACCAACTTTATAAGCCTTTTTTCTAGCATAAAAGTACCCCCTAAATGAAAATTCTCTTTCTCTACAGTTAGTTATTTTGAGAAGTGAGCTCATTTTTTATTTTGGGGGTGTTTACATTTCTTAAGTGGATGGGCATGTGGTACTACCCCATCACCATCAAGCTAAGATTTTGAAGTACCCCCAAAACGAAAATTTTGTGCATTTTATAGCAACAAAGTTCATTTTTTCGTTTTGAGGTTAACCTGCTCTGTTAGGTTGATGGGCATGGGATAACTCCACGTGACCATCAACCTAAGAAGAATAAACGCCACCAAAACAAAAAAAGCCCCAAATTTTTATTGAAAATAAGTTGGGGCTTTTGAACCAGAAAAGTATATTTTTAACTATGAAAACTACGATGAATTTTTCCTTTTTTCCTACTTGCTAAATTCAGCAAGTAAAATATTTTTAAAAGGATTAGGACTGTCAGTTCTACCCAAACTATTCCAATTGACGACCAACGTATGCTTGCCTCCAAGTTTACCTCCAACAAGAGTTGTAAACCCTAGAATGCCACCTGTGTGTCCCCATATCGAGACACCGCTTGGAAGCTTAGTTTCATAGATTCCAAGACCATATCCATCGATTCCTTCTTTTCCTGTAGGAACTGTAGTAAGCATTTGTTTTAGTTGCTGTTCCTTCAGTAATTTGCCACCGAGCAAGTAAGAGAAGAATTTGTTTAAGTCATCAGCAGTAGAAATCATATCTCCAGCCGAGCTACCTGCACTTGGGTTATAATAAGTAACGTCTTTTAGCTCACTTGCTCCGTCTGGTTGGACATATCCACGGGCATGGTTAGTGCCTGGAATAACACTTGAGTTGCCTGGTAGGAATGTATTCGACAATTCAAGTGGTTCAATAATCCGATTTTCAATCTCTTCCGCATAGCTGTTTCTGGTTACTTTTTCAATAAGAATGCCCAGTAATACGTATCCTGTGTTTGAATAAGACCAGCCCTTTCCTGGGGCAAAGTCTGGAGGCAGAGAAACCCCCATCTTCACTAACTCTTCAGCCGTATACGATTTTTTTGTATCCGTAAAATCAGCGTCTTTTGACCTTGAGTATTCAGCGATACCACTTGTATGGTTCAATATATGCCGGATAGTAATCTTGTTACCATCATATCCATTTCCTTGAATGACACCAGGCAACCAGTCTTCGATGTAGTCGTCTAGATTCAGGCGATTCTCTCCAGCTAATTGAAGTACAACTGTTGCAGTGAACGTCTTCGTCACACTCCCAATGCGAAAGCGAAAATCTGTTTTCATTGGTTTCTTGGTTCTCAGATCCGCTATTCCAGCGGCATACCCCCACGTTTTTCCACCCTCAGAAGTTTTAGCAAGTATCCCCGGGTATCCAAGTTGCAATGTATCCCGCATTGCTTGCTTGACGGAAGTACGATCTCGTTGAGTATTTGTTTGTAACGAACTAGATACATTTTGAGTGGGCTCTGCTTTTACAATTGAGGTTGGTGTTGTATATAACAGGGAACT
>NZ_BTRL01000014.1:0-4476 GCF_054771475.1 Bacillus sp. MN7755 | reverse complement strand
AACCCATATTTTACTTTATTTATCCATGATATGTATTGAGAAAGAATGTAAATTCGAATCCTTTCCGTACCCCAACTATTGATCGTTTTTTTCGTCTATTATAATTAGTTATTTAGAATTTCATAATAAAAAACTGTAAAAAAAAATAACGAGTCCCTTAACGTACAGAAAGCGGTTGAAAAATATGTCTAAACGCACAATTTTCTTTTTTTTGATATGGTGACTCCATCGCCATCAACCTAAGGTTTTAATTATCCCCATGACGAAAATTTCAACTTTTTACAATTATTCATGAGAATTCGGCTCAATTCTTTCGTTATGGACAACAATCAATTTCTTAAGTTGATGGTGATGGGGATTTTCCTATTTTTAAATAAATCGGGCTGATATTTTAAAAAAAGAAAAAACTTACGTGAAATTAAAGTTATATAATCTTGGATTGATGGGTATCTAAAAGCAAAAATACTCAAAATCAATCAGGTCAATAATGTGCTATAATCTCATGTGTTGAGGTATCGATTGAAAAAAGATATCAGGCACATTAAATTAGAAAAGGAGAAGGAAGGATATGCCACTTATTGTTGACAGAGAACAGGTACGGAAGGAAATACTGCATGCACTTCAGCAATGTTTAGAGGAAAAGCCTCTTCTAAAGGTTTCTATGCGAGATATCGCAGCAAAGGCCAAAATCGCTCATTCAAAAATCAACTATTATTTTAATACAAAAGAGAAACTTCTACTGGCTTATATCGAATTTTTTGCTATTTCATATAAAACGGAGATTGAGCATTGGTACATAAAGTATAAACAAAATAACGCCAATCTCAATGAAAGTTCACAAACGATAGTAAAACATTTCATCAAAGATATGGTTTTGATAAGTCATCAAAAACAATCGTGGGCCTTCACGCAAATAAGCACTATGGGTCAATACAATACGGAAATAAGGTCTGCAATCAAAAATGTTTATAACGATTGGAGAGAGTCCATCAAACGTGTTTTGGAAGAGATTTATCGAGGCGAGGATGACCACATGGTATATAAGGCAGAAGCAGTTTTAATCATTATCGATGGGCTTCTTATTTATTCACTTCACGAAAAGATAGATGAGTCAAGAATAGACGCTGTGCTAGCAAATATTACGCTGTGATTTTTTTGATTGTTCAAAAAACATTGACGAAACTTGATATGAGTAATATGATTTATTTAGTCCAAGTGGACTAAATAAATCATATTGGAGGTCGCTTATGTCAAAAATTACTGTAGTTGGTTGTGGTGTTATGGGAAGCGCTCTGATTCGCGCGTTTATGAAAGCAGGTCATACTATTACCATTGTCGATAAAAATCCCACGGCAGCCAAGCCATTTGTAGCTGAAGGAGCTACGTTCAAATTATCATTGGATGACGCTCTAGATTGCGATTTCGTTCTGTTAAACTTACCAGATTATAAGATAGCAATGCAGGTTATTGAACAATGTAAATCGAAAGCTATCAAAGGGAAAATCATTGTAAACACTACTACAACAACCCCAACTCAAGCCCAAATTTTTGAGCGAATGATTAAAGACAGAGGCGCTATCGCCCTTGAAAGTGTGATTATTTGTTATCCTCACGATATTGGTACACATCGCGCATATCTTGTATATTCTGGCCCCAAGGAGGTTTTTGACCAAATTGAAGATCAACTTTCGGCACTTTCTTCGCCACATTTTGTTGGGACAGACATTCGCTTTGCAGAAATAATTGAGATGAGCACGTCAGCTCTGCAATTCGGTCTTTATTGGTTTACCCTGCTAGGTTCAGCGCTTTGTATACGAAACAAATTACCTATCTCCGAGTATTGCAAACATATTAAGGCAGCACTTCCAGTGGTGGGTCACCAACTGGTTACCCACTTGCCTGATAATCTAGAAAACTACACTGGCAAATTCCAAGATGCTACCGTCGCATCCTTGGATGTTCATACGCATGGACTCCAAACGATAATGAAAACATTAGAGGATAATAACATTGATACCCGTGTATGTGAAGTTATGGAAAATCAGATGAAAGCAGCTATTGATGCAGGATATGGAAAATGTGATTTTGAAGCAGCAATTACTCAATTATTGAAATAAAGAATCTTCTTTAATCATCCTTGATCTTACATACATGATACAACCTGAGACTAAAAATAATATACTAACTACTGTATAATAATTGATTAATTGCAGTGATACCTACTATCAAAAAGTTAACTGAATAGGTGATGATTTATAATTTAGAGATGATTGTGTTATAATCTCGCCAAATTGCTATTAATCTAAAGAAATTAAATTACCCTCCAATGAAAAATACGCTATTCTTTCTGTAGAATCATAGGAAAGGATGGCGTTTTTTGTATGTCTATTTCTGTATCTGACGAACTACAACTATTTGCACAGGAGATTCAGAGTCTTTTATCCCCAAATACCTTACAGAATCTAACTAGAGATGTTGGATTTGTACAACGAGCAAGTAAGTATCGAGCACAAGATTTAATAGCTTTATGTATATGGAGAAGCCAAAGTGTAGCAAAAACGTCTTTAACCCAGTTATGTAGTTGTTTAGAAGCATCAAAAGAAGTGCTCATCAGTCCCGAAGGACTAAATCAGCGATTTAACACTGCAGCCGTGCAGTTTCTACAGAAAGTATTAGCTAAACTTCTCAACCAAAAGTTATCTTCAGCTAAGCTGCTCTCTTCTCCATACACTTCTATTTTCAAGCGTATTCGTGTCCTAGATTCAACTGCATTTCAACTTCCAGATCCTTTTTCATTCGTTTATCCAGGTGCAGGAGGATGCAGCCATACAGCGGGAGTAAAGATTCAGCTTGAGTATGATTTGTTAAGTGGACAGTTCCTACATATTCATACAGGTCCAGGTAAACAACATGATCGCACTTATGGCTCTCTGTGCGCCCCAACTGTAACAGCGAATTATTTATGTATCCGAGATTTAGGTTATTTTCATTTGAAAGACCTTCAACATATACAAGATAAAAAGGCTTATTATATATCACGTATCAAATCGAATACACGTATTTATCAAAAAAATCCTAACCCTGATTATTTTCAAGAGATATTTCCCCTTGACCATCAGCCTCTAAAGCATTTCCAACAGCTTATAATACGTTTCCATATACATTTAAATCTTTTCTTACATTACTGCTTATAAAATCAAAAGGCGTGCTTCCAATAGCGGAAGTAATTGTGCCTATCGCTGCTAGCCATGCACCAAATATCTCTTTAAGTTGGTTCTCCATTTATAACATATCCCAGCATTAGGTAATTACTATAATCCTATTCAATTACTCATCTCACTGTTAATAATTTAAAATGTCTCTTAGTCATCTCTTTTTTTAGAATAGTGTCTTATAAAAGCGAATTTTTTTAGGGCATACGCCCATATGTTGAGCACACTCTTGTTTTGTTCCGATATATACTAATGAATCATCTTTATAAATCATACCTTTGAACTTGTTAAGTTACTCACTATTCATTATCCTTTGCAAAGAACGTTAAATGTTCAAAAAGCTCATATTGATTAACGAAATATTCTAAACGTTTCGGACGGATATAAATTTGTATCACCACTTTCTGTTTAAATAAGGTTTTTATTAATTTTTATTCACGCATAACATTTCCAATTCTGTTTATACTATAGCTGTAACTTCAAGTTACACATAATTACTTGTAGGGCCTAATTTCTTTTGTAAAACAAGCAGTTAGCTAATTGAGCTAGCTGCTTTGGTTTTTAACCATTGTTGTATGAATACAATTTGTATGCATAATTTCTGAAGTGAGATCCATACTATATTTAGGTCTTAACATCTAAAACCCTTATTTCAGACTTAGACTTAATAAAGCGTCCCTCTCTCTTCCTCGGGGCTAAGCAGTTAGCTTTTGCTAGCTTCTCTTTTGTTTTCACCATTTAAGCAGGGTTTGAGTATATTAAATTCTACCTTTCTTTATAACGTGAGCTGGCCACTTACGCTATTTTTACAAAGGGCACTAATTGATAGTGCTCTTTTTACTTTTTTCTACAAAATGAAATTTTTATTAAGAATCATTTCACTATTAAATTAACTTGTTTCCATACTTCTATTTTTTCATACCCTGCATTTAGTCCGTTAGCTCTTAACCCTAACATCGCTTTCCGAGCAAAAGTGTCTACTGTGTAAATTACATACATAAAATCCATTAGATCGCCTCACTTTCTATTAAAATGAAGTTTTTATAATCATAATTAGATAAAATCAACATAAATTTTAATGAGATTGGATATTTATTAGCGATTTGGGACGCCTTGGTAAAGCGTTCCTTTTTTTGTGTGCAAAATAGCGTTTTTGTTCAAATACTTCACCCTTTGAAAAAAATCAAATATGATATCATGTACTCTTTTACATTAAGAGTCTTGGTCAGAAGAGCACTTATATATGAACTGCACCCCAATTGTT
>NZ_BTRL01000013.1:0-311668 GCF_054771475.1 Bacillus sp. MN7755 | reverse complement strand
AAAGGCATATTTTACATTTTATTTGCCTTTCATGTATAAATTGCCTTTCCCTGTTAAAATACCGTATTTTATGTTAAACATTGTTAGACGTTCGTACAGAAAATATAAGAAAGTTAAAAAGAAATTCAAATTGTAAAAGGATCGCATACTTATCTTTAAGTTAGATAAGTGAACCAATAGTAAACAAAAGTACCGTACATTTTAGATATGTCTAATATGTACGGTACTAATCTTTTTTATGTATACATATTTTTGTTAGTTATATCACTATCAATTCCAAAACGAGATATTTTGAATAAATGAAACTATCAAAATAAGTGTTGATACGGAACCAGCAGTTAATAACATTACTATTTTTCGTCCATTCTGTTCTTTTGAAGGTTTTATAAGTTCTGTAATCAACACAATCCATAATATTATAGAAACTATAGAAATAATATTTATAGACATATGCAACACATCCCTTCGTGTTTTTACATAAACATTGCTTTTTTTTTATAAAATAATAGCAGTCTAATAAGAAAATATGTACAGCATTACAAATCAATATTCTCCTGTTAAACCACCTTTTTTAAATAGAAATACGACTGATAAAACGATAACAACAGCCTTCAAACTGCCCCAATATGGATAAATAGCATGATCTGTTAGATTAGCATGTTGAAAAATGTTCTCTAAACCAAAAATCCCAATAATGACTGCTAAAAGAAAAGCGGCTTTTCCAATAGTTGTATTACGATAGAGGGTAAATAAATATATTGCAAATATAAGTGGTAAGATGATTTGTAGTAAAAGTGTCATAAGTAGACCCCCTAGTTTATTTATAATTATATTATATACAAAATTGTAATAAAAAGGAATGCGGCTTATTTGATACTAATAAGATCACTCTAATCATACTCTTCTATTAAAAAGAATAAAAAGGGGTGTAAAGTTAATTGACAAAAGTTAAAGTTCATTTACGACCCATTGTTCATAATATAAATTTACCTACTGTAATAAAAACAACTATTCTTCCAGGTGAGTCGGCTGAAAGACTATTTATCGCAACACAATTAGGGGAGATTTTCTACATAGGAGACGGAGCTATAAAAACATTTTTAAATATTCGTCAACGGATTATTACATTAGGTACATCTGAAGAAGGTGTTTCTAGTAGTGGTTATGATGAACGAGGATTGCTAGGACTTGCGTTTCATCCACAATTTAATCATAACGGCTTATTTTATCTTCATTATTCAGCAGCTGGAACTCAAGGAGCCGGTGCACTTTCTGAACAATTTAAACCGAATCCTTGTGACCCGAAAACTTTAAACTTAAAGTGGCTAAATAGAGATACTCAATATGATCATATTGATACAATTGAAGAATGGAATTTACAATCAAACGGTCAACCTCAAAAACGTAGGACATTACTTAATATAAAACGCCCATTTTTTAATCATAATGGAGTGAATACTTTGAATTTTTCTCCTGAAACAGGAAAACTTGTTTTTACAAATGGAGATGGTGGGTCGGGTTATGATCCTTTTAATTTAAGCCAAGATGATTTAGAAATAGCGGGTAAAATAATTGAAATTGATGTAAGTAAAAATACATTCATAAATAATCCTCCAGTTGTTACACGCTTTAATGAACTTCCCCTATCTATACAAGAAACACTTACAGTAATTGCGAAAGGTGTTCGTAATATAACCGGCATTTCATTCCAAAGGTTTTATAATCAATATATTAAATGTGCAGGTAATGTCGGACAGGATATTGTAGAGTCTATTTTTTCATTTGTTCAATATAAAGCGATACTGGTTACCGAACTTGTTAAAATGCATGTAATGAGACTCACTCCCAAACAAGATGGTTTTATTAATTTTGGTTGGCGGGGATGGGAAGGGGAATTACCTACTTCTTTTATAAGGCACTGTTCTGATAATCCTGCTTTGGATGAGAGAACAATGGCTTATTATAATGAAACAATAGAATTATCCGCAAAGCGTATTCAGCCACTAATTAGTTATTTTCATAAAGACCCCAGACCAGATAAGTTTGGAGGAACTTCACTAACAGGAGTTCAGCCATATATGGGAACTGCAATCCCGAATTTAAATGGTAGCGTTGTGTTTACCGATCTTGCTAGGAAAGAAGATTCTCGGCCACCAGTAAAGGGTGTTTTAGCATATACTAGAGCCGGTACAGACGGTAAACATACTGACTTTCATGTTATTGAGACCAATTATGATTTCGGTACGCAAGCAGCTTATTATATGAGTTTAGGAACAAATTTGGATCAAACTCGGTTATATTTAGGAGTTTACGGTTCTATGAAAGTAACTGATTTTAACAAAGGTACCATTTTTGAAATTATTCCTTAATGCGATATACACTCGCAGTTTAATAATACAAGGATTTCATTTTATTTCAAAACGCAAAATTTGTCCCCCTAAAAGCCTTTTATTGTCTAGTAATTCATAACAAGTAGAAAGCAGCTCATAAACAACTAGTGTATGAATAATATAGAAAGTGATGAATTAGATATCTTTAGGGGGTATTTTGATGAATCGGTTTGTACATTATTGGTGTCAACTTATGATAGAGAATAATGGGAACTTTGTACATAAAGGAAAATTGTCCCTAGCAAATAAGGTAGTCATTACAGCTTTAATGAGCGCTTTGACCACCATGTTTCAAGCAGCGGGGAACTTAATTCCTGGTATAGGGTTATTCATTAGTCCATTTGCGACATTACCAATTTTTTTAGCTATTTGCTACTCTATTCGCGAGGGAGTACTTTCTTATATCCTTACTATTCTTCTATTATTTATTATTGAGCCAAGTGAACTAATTGTATTTCCCTTTACTACAGGCTTATTAGGTGTAGCCTTAGGACTTTCCTTTATACAATTCAAGAGAAGAATTTGGGTGGTTTCCTTTTCTGCGATTTGTTTACTGATAGGAATTATGATTGTTCTAGATATTTTCCGCTTTCCGATACTTGGTCCTACTATTCATACAACTATGGATATAAAAATTATTTTATCAATATTTATACTGAGCTTTCTATACTGCTGGATCTATGCAGGGCTTTGTAGAATATTGTTGAATAGAGTATATAAAGTATGGTTTTAACAATTGTGTAGAATGGAGATTTAAATCATGTATAACGTTGAAATTAGGAGACCGAATTCGGATGATTTAGAGGAACTTCACTTGTTTTTCCGTATAGTTATTACGAATACATATAAAGACGAAGGATTATCACAACTATTGGATGACATAGAAAATGAAATTAACATGAAAAAGCAATATTTGAAAACAGATTTTGATAGTAATGGAGAAAAACGTTACTTTTTATTAGCAATTGATACAAATTACGATAAAATCATTGGAACAATTGAAGTTGGTCCAGCAAGTACATTGATTAATAGTTGTACAGGCGGTGTACTTAAGGATTTGTATGAAATAGGAACTGTATTTATACTTCCGGAGTATCAAAGAAAGGGTATAGGAAGTTTACTACTAAATACAATGTTTCTTACGTTACTTAGCAGAGGAATAACTGAATACTGTTTAGATAGTGGATACAAAAAAGCGCAAAGTATATGGATGAAGAAGTTTGGAGAGCCTAGTTATGTACTGAAGGCCTATTGGGGAGAATCAAGTGATCATATGGTTTGGAAGAAGAGTTTACATGATACACCTATAATATTTGAATTATAAAATGAAATATGGCTCTGAACGTAGCTTTTCTAACATATGTATGCTATTATTTATCTTTATAATAAAAGAGGACGTGAATGAACTTGATTAAAATTAATATTCCTGAAGCTGATGTTTCAATTACTGAACGTAAACAAGTTATTAAAGGAGACGAGCCAATCATTACTCCAATTAATGGTTTTATTGATTTCCACTTGTTCCCTAGAGATAAAGGCGGCATTTTTATGTTTTACAATATTAATGACGAACTTCTATTCGTAGGTAAAGCTCGTAAAATTAGACAACGTATTAAGAAGCATTTTGAAGACAATGTATCACCAATTAAAAATCACCGTGATGAAGTATACCGCATCGATGCATGTATCGTAGAAGATCCAACAGAAAGAGAAATCTACGAAACATATATCATTAATGAATATAAAGCAAAGTATAACGTTGATAAAGTATTCTATAAATAAGTAACAAAAAAACAATCCTAGTACATATACTGGGATTGTTTTTTTATTTAGATTTAATCTTCATATTTTGCTCTTTTTTAAATGATTAACAACAATAAAACAGCATACACCTATACATATAAGTACAATTCCAATCGTTTTATGTTTCCCCTCAAAGAAAGGAATATCAGAAATAACATTTGTCATACATAACCCTACAAACACAAGTATAGGCCCTAGCCACAGTAAGACATTACCGAATTTCGTATGTTGCCACATAGTAAGCCTTCTCACCTCTTTTTTACATATATCCATGAATTAAAAGTAAATTCATAGAGAAATATAGTTTTTTTCATATCGAAAATTTAACCTTCATATATTGGTACAAGCAAACAAGAAAGGGGACCATCATGAATTGGTTAGAAGCTTTTATATTAGGAATCATACAAGGTTTAACAGAGTTTTTACCGATAAGTAGTACAGGTCATCTTTATTTAGGAAGGCATTTGTTTCAATTAGATGAAGCAGGCTTATTTTTAGATACAATGCTGCATATTGGGACTTTACTTGCGGTGTTTATTTATTACAAAAAAGAATTTATATATTTAATTAAAAACCCATTTTCAAAGCTCATGTTATTACTTATCGTTGGTACAATACCCGCAGTTATAATTGGTTTATTGTTTAAAGACTTCTTTGAAGATATTTCAAAAACAGGAATCACGATTGGTTGGGAGTTTTTAGTGACCGGATTCTTTCTCTACATGGCAGATAAACAAAAGAATGGTCGTAAAAAAATGGATGATATAACATATAAAGACGCATTAATTATAGGTTCATTTCAAGCGGCTGCTATTTTCCCAGCAATTTCTCGTTCTGGTATGACGATCGTCGCTGCATTATGGAGAAAGTTAGACCGTGAAACTGCTGCTTACTTTTCTTTTTTATTATCAACTCCAGCCATTGTCGGAGCTATCATTTTGCAATTTGCAGATGTTTTTCAAGGGAAAGCAGAATCTATTTCAAGTACATCTTTAATTGTCGGAACGTTATCAGCAGCGTTCTTTGGTTACATAGCCGTTTCATGGATGATACAATATTTAAAAAATCATTCCTTAAAAGTATTCGCGTATTATGTATGGGGATTAGGTATTTTAATTTTAACGTTGCAATTTACTCATGTGTTTTAATGTAGTAACTAATCGTTTAGATCCTGTTTCATTCATACAAGGCAGGGTCTTTTTTCATTAAGGGGGAAAATATGTTTAATAAAGCTATTGTTATTGGTGGAAGTATAGCAGGAAAACTCGCAGCAAAAGCATTATCAACTACTTTTAAAGAAGTAATCATTATAGAAGCCGGTGAAAGATGGGATGGAAAAGCTTCGAGAAAAAGAGTTCCACAAAGTAATCACCCTCATGTGTTGTTAAAAGGTGGAGAAAAAGCCATTGAGGAATTGTTTCCTAATATCACTAATGAACTAATTGAAGCAGGTAGTATCGTAAATAACTTTACCCGCGATTTAAAATGGCATCAATTTGGTTTATGGAAACAACCATTCATAGGAGAAGTACATATGATTCAACAAAGTAGGTTTTTGCTTGAATGGCATATCCAAAAACGAATACATCAGATTTCAAATATCACCAGTAAATTTGGAACACTGGTTGAAGGGTTATTAGTAGATGGAAAGGTTAACAAAGTACGTGGAGTAAAAGCTAAATGTTTAGAGACAGGCACGCAAGAAGAAATTCAAGCAGATATTGTTATTGATGCAAGTGGATTTAGTTCAAAAAGCATAGCGTGGTTACGAGAATACGAAATTGAAGTGCAAGAAGAGAAAGTGCGTATTGATTTATTTTACGCAACTAGAATGTTCAAACTTAAAGAAAATGAGACATTAGACTGCTGTAATATGCTAATGTCTCCAAGTTTCCCTAACAATCCGTATGGTGTTCTTATTCAAACGATTGAGGATAATCGTTATTTTGTTACTTTTAGTGGATATGCAAATGAGAAAGCACCACAAACAGATGAGGAATTTTATGATTTTGCTGAAAACCTATCAATTTCTAATGTGACAGATTTTCTAAATAAAGCTGAGGCAATTTCAGATATCAAAACGTATAAAATTCCTTACCAAGTACGTCGGCGATTTGATTTAGTGAATAATTTACCAGATGGGTTGTTAGTAGTTGGAGATGCTCATTGTCGTTTTGATCCTGTTTTCGGGCAAGGTGTTTCAGTTGCTGCTATGGAAGCTCACCAATTGCAGTTACTTTTACAAAGAAGACAAAAGCTCGATAATGCATTTACACAGCAGTTTTATAATGAGACCGCTCATATCATACAAACTCCTTGGGAAATGACAACAACGGAAATATCACGTCATCCACAGCTAAAAAGAGAATTAACGATAAAGCAAAAATTTCAGCTATGGTATACGAAACAAATATATCAACTATCTGCAACGGATTCTGACGTTTATATTCGATTAGTAAGAGTGATGAATTTAATTCGTAGTCCATTTCACCTATTTCATCCAAAAGTACTACTTGTTGTGTTACTGAAACGAAAGAAATAGCAGGAAATTAACAGATTTAAAAAGAATATATAACAGTTAGTAGATATAGAAGGGGTAAGCGAGATGAAAATATACATAGAACAATTAAAGAAACACGATGCTAAGGATTTATTTACGTTTGAACTTACGAATAAGTCTTTTTTTGAAACAATGGTACCAAATCGTGGCTCGCAATATTTTGATTTTGAATATTTCCAAAAACTACTAGATGATTTGTTAATAGAACAAGCGAATGGAGATTCTTATTTTTATATAATTCGTAATGAAGAAAATGAAATTGTAGGACGAATAAATTTAGTAGATGTAGATTCAGAAACTCGAATCAGTTCGTTAGGTTATCGGGTCGGAGAAAAGTTTACTAAAAAAGGAGTTGCAACAGCAGCTGTAAAATTAATTTTAGACGTAGCGAAAAATAATAAAATTAATGAGGTTCATGCTAAAACAACTACTAATAATCTCGCATCACAAATTGTATTAGAAAAAAGCGGTTTTTCTTCTTATCAAAACGAAGCAGATACAACATCTGTACAATTAAATGGGGAACATGTGAATTTTGTACATTATATTTGGAGAAATACTTCGCGCTTATAATAAGGGGGACTTATTCATGAATGATTTACGTTATCCAATTGGGCAATTTACATACAAACGTCCTATAACTGAAGAAATGATAGATACATGGATTCAAGAAATTGAAGATTTACCTAATGAACTAACGAAGGCAATCAAAGATTTAGATCAGAAACAGTTAGACACACCGTACCGCGTTGGTGGATGGACAGTTCGTCAAGTAGTCCATCACGTTGTTGATAGCCACATGAATAGTTACATACGCTTTAAATTAGCACTAACAGAAAAGAATCCAACGATTAAACCATATAAAGAAGAGAAGTGGGCGGAATTACCTGATTCTAAATTACCAGTAGATGTTTCACTAGTAATGTTAGATTCATTACATAAAAGATGGGTTAACCTTTTATATTCTTTAGAACTTGAAGATCTGGAAAAGACATTTAACCATCCAGAGACTGGTGAAACAAAACTTGCTGCTACAATAGGACTATACGCATGGCACGGACGTCATCATACAGCTCATATAACTTCATTAAGAAAGCGACTAAATTGGTAATATGGAGATTACATTAGAGAAGGCGACAGAAAGTGATGCAACAGTTTTATTTCAAATGCAAATAGACTCATTTAGCCCTCTATTAAATAAATATAAAGACTATGAAACAAACCCAGCAAATGAATCTATTGAAAAAACTATTTTTAGAATAAATAATCCCAACAGTAATTTTTTTAAGATGATAATAGGTTCGAAACTTATTGGAGCGATATGTATATCCCAAAAAGAACTACCTTATAAATTTTGGATCAGTCCAATGTTTATTCATCCAATCTATCAAGGAAAAGGAATTGCTCAGAAGGTACTTATTTTAATTGAAGAGATGTTTCCAGAAGCACGTAGTTTTGAACTTGCTACGATTTTAGAAGAAGAAAGAAATTGTTTTATATACGAAAAAATGGGGTATAAAAGAACAGAAGTAATAAAGAAATTAAATGATAAAACTACACTCATTTTTTACAAAAAAGAAAGGTAAAGCATTTGAAATACGCTTTACCTTTTTATGTTACTTTCGATTAAATATACAAAATCTATGTATATTCTTCCAAAATACTCGGGTTAGTAATTTTGCAAATGAATAAACATGCACGAACCAACTATTTCGTCGTATATGTTACCAATGCTTTTTGAATGCTTAAAACACTATCGTCACCTTTAAATTCCTTTGTAATTGGCGTACTCAAACTAGATACCCAAATTTTAAGTTCAGCATCTAAATCAAAATGTCCAGCTGTTTCAATACTAAATTGTGTAATTCAACTTTTTCATCACCTAACATAATCTTCTCTAAATCACGTTCAACACTTTCTGTACTCGCATTTGATGCATTTCCTAAAATGCCGCTAAATAAACCCATAGGAAATTCCTCCTCCATTATTTGTGGATTGTGTTACTTATATTGTACCATGCTATTTACTAAGAAATTATGATATTACTTTAGTAGTTTCTGGTTATTGTTGCAATTCATTTATATAACCTCATCTTAATATCTTATGCTAATATGTAAGTAAGAAAAAAGAAGCAGAGGGATATAGCATGAAAAATATCGGTTTAGTATTAGAGGGCGGAGGAATGAAAGGTTTGTATACTGCAGGCGTACTCGAATATTTTATGGAAAAGAACTTATTCTTTCCTTATGTAGTCGGCGTATCGGCTGGAGCCTGTATGGGAGCAACTTATTTATCACGTCAAAAAGGGAGAAATAAAAAAGTAAATACAGAGCTAGTAGCAGATCACCGTTATATATCTTATCGAAATTTGATTCGAAAACGTGAATTATTCGGAATGGATTTTTTATTTGATGAAGTACCTAATAAAATTGTACCATTTGATTTTCAAACTTTCTTAAACTCAAATGAACAGTTTGTCATAGGGACGACTGATTGCGAATCAGGACAGGCTATTTATTATAATAAAACAGAACACGGAAATGATATTTTAAAAATCATTCGTGCCTCAAGTTCTGTACCGTTTATAGCACCTGCTGTAGAATATGATAATCGAAAATTGCTAGATGGAGGAATTATAGATCCTATTCCGGTTTTAAAAGCTCAAACTGATGGTTATCAAAAAAACGTTGTAATTATGACAAAGCCAGAAGGATATGAGAAGCAGCGAAATAAATTTTCAGGCCTAGCTAAAATTTTATATAGGAAATATCCGAATATCGCACAATCTTTAGTAGAACATTATCGTTTTTATAATGAGACGATATCTTATATGAATCAAATAGGACAAAAAGATAACTTTTATATCATTCAGCCTAGCGTACAGCTTCCAATAAGCGGGATAGAAAGAAGTAAAGAAAAGCTCGTTAATTTATATAATCTTGGCTATACAGATGCTCAATATCATTATGAAAACTTATTAAATTGGATAGAGAAATAAAGGGGTGGAAAGTTGAAGTTAGGAAAACAAATTATTTTTAAGGAATTGCAGAAAATGCATAGTCCATTACATAAACAGTTTCCATATCGTGCTACAGCAAAAATGCAGCGAAACTTAAAAAGTAAATTTACCGAAGATGACTGTATAAACGCTGATTTTAATCATTATTGGATGCATACAGCAGCAACTTTAAGTTCTGTACTAAACGGAAACGAACAGAACATTACATTTCAGCAAATCAAGTGGTTAAAAAAATCGTTTTTTGAGTGGTTTCCGCAATATCGTTTTCTAGAAACAGAAATTGTGAAGTATCCCATTTTGTATAGAGATTTCATGAATTATGAGAAGACCAGGAAGTTATTACTGTATTACCTTACTGAATAAAAGCAAAAACGCACAGGTCACATTACATGTGCGTTTTTTGTTCATAAAATATTCAACATTAACAACTTGTCCATGTAGGTATTTTAATGAGAAAAAAGAAGTACATATAGAATGGTGCAAGGGAGGAGAGAGAAGTTTGTTAGCTGTTTCCCTTTAAATTCATGTCCAACTCAAATATTTCGAGTAAAATTCGTTTCTTAATGGTATTATCAAATATCAAGAAAACTAATACAGAAACGAAGAAGGGACAAGATTAATATGGAAAACGTATCAAATGTAGATAAAGTAGAATCAATTAAATCTTTACAGTCAACAATCCATAAACTTGAAAATGCCTTATCACAGATGACTCAAAAAGGCTCAAACACTACTTTAGTGAAAAAAAGACTCAAGGCAGCTAGTATCGGCTTAGCTATGTTAGAAAGTATTTGGAATCAAGAAACCCATCATTACACGCAAGAGGATTTAGCAGACGCTCGAAATGTTCTAATTGGTTTGCTTCCATCAATTGAAAAGATTTATGTTAAGTCAAAACTCGGGAGTCCTCAAAGAACGCTTTTAGAAAGAAGAATAAAATCATTAGAACTTTCTATTCAAGCAATTGATCATTTTTCTAATACATAACTCCTTTAAACACATAACTTACAACTACTTTTATATAGGAATTCTAATGCGAAGAATAAAATACATAAAGAATACTACAAAGGAGGAAGAGGGGTGACTTCAATAATTAGTCCTAAGTTAGAGGAACTTAATAATCAATCAGAAAATGGAAACGAGAAAGCTTTTTATACCTTTCTGCATGAAATAAAGTCAAATCATACACCACTAATAGAACAATGTCCTGTAGATGATCAGTATAAGCTTATAACGTATATATGGTTAGGGGACCGAAAAACTGAAAACGTTTATGTATTCGGTAGTTTTCCTGGTTGGGATCTGTCTGTAAATCAATTACAACGATTGTTACAGACAGATATTTGGCATGTTACGTTTAGGACGAATAAGAGGTTTATTTTAACTTATTACTTTTCAGTAAACGATTTTTTCGAAAATGATTGGATAAAGCGTAGTGAACAGTACCGACTAGACCAATTTAATGAAAATATATTTGGAGAAGGTACCAATAAAGCGTCTGTGTTAAAAATAGGTATGGAAGTGCAGTATAGCAGTCGTTTTCCTTCAAATCATTATCCATCCGGAAAGATTGAAACATACTCTTTTTATAGTTCGATTTTAAATAACACACGCAAAATTCATATTTATACGCCTCATGATTATTCTCACACTTCACATCTTCAAGAACTTCTCATTGTATTTGATGGGAATTCATTCATTCATAACCTTTCAATCGCAAAAACACTTAATTATTTAATTTACGAAAAAGAAATCCCATCGTGTATTGCTGTCACTATAGATTCTGTTGATCGATTAGAAGAGCTAACTTATAACGATAAAATGAATGCATTTTTAACGAAAGAATTACTTCCATGGATTCAAACTAGATATCGTGTGTATCAAAAAGCAAAACATACAACAATTGCTGGTTTCAGCCTTGGTGGCTTAGCAGCTTTTTATGCAGCACTTCAAAATCCACATATTTTCGGAAATGTGTTGTCAATGTCTGGATCCGTACATTAGAAAAAGAATAATTACGGAAATACAATTCCTTGGATTGAAAATCAAATTTCATCAATAGATTCTAATGCGACTCATCTTAACTCTTACATAGCAGTAGGAGAACTTGAAAACAAACCTCTTTTAACAGCTAATAGCCGCCTGTATAGAGCTTTAAAACAAAAGAAATACCAAATCACTTATGAAGAGTTTCAAGGCGGACATGACAGCGTGTGGTGGCGAGAAAATCTATTCGATGGATTAAGGGCATTAGAATTTACAAAAACGACACTAAAAAATAAAAAGGAGAGAGAATCTATGAATCAAGAAGAACTAGATAAAAAACTAAAAAAGCAAGAGATTTTAGTAAAAGATGAGAAAGTTTGGTCCTATACGTATGAGGATCATATTAGTTCTATCGTTAAAGAAGCAGAAAAGAAAGGGTCTTTTGATAATTTACCTGGTAAAGGGAAACCTCTTAATCTTGATAAAGACCTTTCGTACAATCCTGAAAAGCAACTGTATAGAACTTTGAAAAATAATCATGTTTTACCTAGGTGGATTGAGCTTTCAAAGGAAATTGATGACTTAAAAGAAAAACTAAAAGAAAATACAAATACTGCAGAAGCAGCGGATTTAATTCGAACTATAAATAAAAAGGTATTAGAACACAATTTACTTTGTCCACCAAGTGCGCAAAAAACGAGGGTAAAAACGGACTTTTAACAATTTTCAATTAAGCCATCTCTTGCTATATAATTAAGTAAGGCATTTTCAATTCATTTTTAAAGGGAGGCAAATGCGATGAAGAATACGTATCAACTTCAAATTCCGAAAAAACTAGAACAGTATCGTAATATTTTAGAAGAAAGCGTGAAACCGTATATTAAAGTGGCTGGAACGAAAGCAGAGACAACTCTTTTTGAGAGCAAGTTTGGTGGATATCCGTATTTACCTATAGATCAAGAGCATCCTAAAGATTCAAATGGACAACCTATGATGTTACTTGCGCAGTTAAATTTTGAAGAAATGCCACAAGTTGAATATATGCCTCAAAAAGGAATGTTACAGTTTTTCGTAAGTGCTAGTGATGAGCTTTATGGAGCAGATTTTGATTACCCAACAATCCAAAAAGACTTTCGAATTATTTATCATTCTACAATTATAGAAGATTTAAATAAGGTAATTACCGATTTTAGTTATTTAAACACTTTAGAATTAGAAGACTTTATCATACCTGAAGCAGCGAAATTAAAGTTTGAATTAGGTTATCAACCCGTAACATCAAGGGATTATCGATTTGAATAGATGTTTAGTGAGGATATTGATTGGGAAGAAATTGTTGATGAAGAAAATCATACAGAATTAGGCGAACTGTATGATGATTTATGTAAAGATTTCGGACATAAAATTGGTGGTTATCCATTTTTCACACAGACAGATCCAAGGGAATGGGAAGAAAAATACCAACAACATGATATATTATTACTGCAAATTGATACAGATGATTCATTAAATATTATGTGGGGAGATTCTGGTGTTGCTAATTTCTTTATAAAAAAAGACGATTTGTTAAATCTAGATTTTTCCAATGTCATTTACAACTGGGATTGCTACTAAAAATATATAAATGAAATACTAGCAAGCTAAAAAATCTTCCTGAAGGTGAGGGAGATTTTTTTATGTTAAAAATAAACGTTATGTTAACTAGAGTGTAGAACAATAGGAATAATAAAAGTCAAGCGTAAATAACGGAAATAACAACAAATAATATAAAGTTGTAAAACGTGTGTAAATAGCAATAAATCCATTAAACAAACATAAAATAAAATTATTAATTTATGTTTGTTTAGAAATAATTTTTCCGTATAAAAATTTCTTGTCGAATCAAAAATGTTTTTGATTCGTTAAATCTTAATTAATTATTGATTTAAATTTGCTGTGATGAATTTATAACAAAAAAACGATAGAAACTGTAGAAATTCGTTTAGATAAGATTTTATGTGAATCTCACTGAAAATCTCCGTTTCGTCTCATTAAGTATAGTTTACTTGGTTTTTGATACCTGATATCGCTTTGTTTCTGTAACTGCCTATAATATATATTATGTTAACTAGTAAAAAGTAACAAACTTATTATAAGTTAGTTTTAGTGATTAGCCTCCCCTTTTTCTTTTAAATCATTCTGTGTGATGAATTGTTTAGTTATTTGTTTTTTTGTTGCTTTATAAGTTGTTGATGATAATGTCTGCAGATATAAATTATATTTAAGACAATAAAAAACGCAATTCGTTTTAAATGAACGCATTAAACGAATTGCATGGATATGATTAATAATAAGTTTTTAAAATTAGTTTGCTACAGCGATCGCTTCGATTTCAATTAATAAGTTATCGTTAATTAACTTTCTAACTTCAACAGCTGAACTTGCTGGTGGATTTTTAGTGTTAATGTATTGATCTCGAATATCTCTAACAATGGCCATTTGAGAAATATCTGTTAAGAAAAATGTTAATTTTACTACATCATTAAATCTTAATTCCGAAGTTTCTAATGCACTTTTAATATTTTCGAAAACTTGTCGCGTTTGTGTAGCTAAATCACCAACGCCAACTATTTGACCATCAGCATTGATCGCTACTTGTCCAGATATGTAAATTGTTCGCTTAGCGTTACTAACTTCGACTACATGTGAGTATCCAAAAGTTGGTGGCATCGTTTCTGGATTGATAATCTTTATATTAGATTTTAATTTCAGATTATCCTCTATTTACTAATAATTATTTATCCATTTAGCTGCTACATTTGTAAAAGTCTATTAGCACTTTAATTTAAAGTTATTAATGGATTATGTACGTTTGATTTTCTTGTGCGCTGGTTATAATTACACCTTGTTTTATTAATTCTTCTGTTACTTTTGTATAGAAAAAGTGATACCACCAGATAAAAGACTCTTCATAAGTTATTTCTTTTGAGTATCTGCTGCTAACAAAGTATTCTTTTAAAGATTTCTCATGTTCTTTAAATAATAAGACTAAATCTTCACTGATTGTGTTTGCGATTTCGTTAAGCGTAGATAAATGTGCTGTTTTAAACACCGGGATAATAGGTTGTGAATTTTGATATAAGCCTAATTTTTCGTAAACTACATTTAAATTTAAGTCTATTTGTCTATCCGCTGTTACGAAACCTTTTACTAATTGCTTTTTCTTATAATTAATATCAGTATTAATGTTTTGAAAATATTTTTCAAATGTTTCGTTATCTGCTGTTATTAAATTTAATGTTGAATATCGAGAATTTTCATAAAGACCAATTTGAACTTCTCCTAAATCTAAATACGTATTACCATACATCCCGAAAGCCTCTTTATCTGTTAGTTCTTGTTCTTGAATAGCATAATAATATCTTTTCTTATTTCTTAAAGGTCGTTTCTTTTTTAAATATTTTTCTTCAATGTAATTTATTTGTCCAAAATCTAATAACACACCACTATACAGTAAAAGACTATACGATTCTTTAGATAAATGATTAAACGTGTCAATTCTTTTTGAAATAGCTTCAATTTGACTTGAATAATTTTCAATGATCTTAAGTGTTGGTTTAATTAGAGATTCACAAAGGTTATAAAGCTTTTTTCCTTCACAAGCTGTTATAACCATACACGTTGGATAGTAGCTCCCTTCTGTTTTTTTCAATAAACCTTCTAATTTTAATGAATTAATGTGCATTTCAAATTCCTCATTCGTCCAATTTAGCATCATTTTTATCGCATTTGACTCAAAACCAAGATGAAGCATTACAAGTAAATATTGAAGTTTCGTCCCTTTTATTTTTATAGATGGCGAATTATCTCCAGACGAAATCATTTTAGCTTCATAAGCTGTATGTAATATATTCTCCAGACTATTATTAGTGAGAATTTCATATTCCCTCCCTTACTAGTAAATTCATTGTAAAATCTATGTATTTACTAAGTTCTATAAACGAAAATAAGTATCCTTTAATAAGATCAAATTAAAAACCTTAGCATAGATATACTAAGGTTTCTTGAATTTTTATAATGAATTAATTCTTTCATAGTCTGTTTTAAATTGATTATCATTTTTTAACCAACGTTTAAAAGTTGATTCGCTTATTTCTAAAATAGAACAAGCTGCAGCATTACATTTATTTTTCATATATTCTTTAAGGAAATTTTGTTTTCTTTGTTTAACGGCATTTTGAGTTTGTTTTAGTTTTCGATCTTGCAATTGATCTAGACTTAGACCTTCTTTCTGAAATACTTCATATTTTCTATGCAAATAAATATCTTTGTCTTTATAAATCCAATTTGAAAAAAGTTGTATTGACTTTCTTCCGGTAAAAATGACGCGATAATGTTTATTTTGATTTAGTAAATCGGCTGGTAAATTTTGATTTTGTAGTACCTGATTTAAAGAATTCATAAAGCTATATGATCCTCCTACAAAGCTTACTGTATAAGTTTCATACTTGACGTAACCATCCCCATCAAAATACCCACGAACAAAATGATGTAAATATTCTTCTGGTACGAATGGAAATTCGATGTTAAATGATTTACACGGCATAATTCCGTGTATGTTCATAAGGTCGTCTTTTATTGTTTTGCTATTAATGTTTAGCATATATACGCCTGTTTTTTTGTTTTGGTAAAGTGGCTGGTTTGTTTTTAGTTCTTTTTTTATGTCTTCTAAAATGTAACTTTCTTTTTGTGATATACTGACGCATTGATTTTCTTTTTGTATGACACCATCTGCTGCTATAAACCCTAATATATAAGCCATATTATTTGACCACATTTTAAAATAATCTTCTGTTATGTCATACTTTCTCTTCCAGCTCCCTATAGCGCGCCTTGGAACGTTGCTGTCTGATAGAACCATACGAATATACCTCGCAGACACATTAGCAAGCATAGCGATTTCTGAGGTGCTCTTTCCTTCTGCATACAAATGAATGATTTCAGATTTTGACAGTTTACATTTTGATTTCTTTTTTCTCTCTATTTGCACTTACGTCCTCTCCTTCCTTTTAATAATTAGAGACATATTTTCTTCTATAACATATAACGAAACGTATGTTCTATGTTACTTATAAGAAGAACTTTACTAAATTAAAACAATTTACATTTACTTCATATTCGTTTTATCTGCTGCTGTAGGATTTACATTTTATATATACGAATAATGAATTTTACAAATTTATGAAATGTACTGCATTTAAGGTGAAAGGTAAAATGATTTCGTTTAAACTACAAATAGTTAAAATAACAACATGCGTATATTGTTAAACGTAAAAAGGAGCACGAATGAAAAAGAAATATATAAATCAAATTCATACTGATGTAAGTTTTAAACCGAAAGATATTATTGGTTTAATGACTGATTACTTTAAAGCGAAATCAAAACTGCGTCCTATAAAGAATTTACCTATCGTTTTATCAAATAAAAATAATGAGTCTTTAGATAGTGTGACGTGGTTTGGACACTCTGCTTCTCTTTTGAAAATAGAAGGTAAAAAATTGTTATTAGACCCTATGTTTGGAGATGCCTCTTCCCCGTTTCCTGTGTTTAATAGCAAACGTTATAGTGGTGTGTTTTCTTTAGAACGTGAAGACCTTCAAGAAATTGATGCGATTATCATCTCTCATAATCACTATGACCATCTGAATTACAAAAGTATTATACAGTTAAAAGATCGTGCAAAGCACTTCTATGTTCCAACTGGAGTTGCGCAATATTTAATGAAATGGGGTGTTTCACCTAGTAAAATTAGTGAGCATAATTGGTGGGACGAAATTACGTTTGATAATATTAAGTTAGTATGTGCTCCTGCAAGACATTTCTCTGGAAGAGGTATGACAGATAGAGATTGTTCATTATGGTGTTCATGGCTTATTCTTGGTCAAGAGACTAAAATTTTCTTTAGTGGTGATAGCGGTTATGCCCCTCACTTTAAGGAAATTGGTGATAAATATGGTCCATTCGACCTTACGTTAATGGAATGCGGGCAATATGATCCGAGGTGGTCTCCGATTCATATGTTACCAGAAGAGACGGTACAAGCTCATATAGACGTTAAAGGCGAACTACTTCTTCCGATTCATTGGGGTGCTTTTACATTAGCATTACATGAATGGAGCGATCCAGTTGAACGAGTTACGAAAGAAGCAAATCGTTTAGGAGTTCATATTACAACGCCACAAATTGGTGAAACTATTACATTAAAATCTACAGATTATCCATCATCAAACTGGTGGAGAGAAATTTAATTATAAATAAAAAAGAGCGAACCTTCTTTTAAGGAATTCGCTCTTTTACTGTATTTAAACTTATTTCACTATATTTGCTTTCCCACTATCTAAAACTCTATTTATCGGTACAGAGGTAATATTAATCACTGTATTCATGCTCTTATCGGTTAGTTCAATAAGTTCGTTTTCATGTTTTATTTTATTCAAATCCCACACCATTCCATGAAACTCATTATGCTGTCCACTTACTCTTATAATACTTTTCGTTTTATTTGAAGGCTGTATTTGAAGGTTTATGAATTGATTTCCACTAGTTTCATTTGGCGTGGTTACTTGACTATCCATATGAATCATATTTACACAGTCCTCCAAAGAAAAATTTATAAAACGATTAGCATTTATCCATGCATTTCCATCTCTCGGTTTTTTTGCTACTAATTTCAGTCCAGTTTCCATTCCTACAACTTTAATGTTTTCAAAGTTAACAAATGAAATCTCGTTTTCTTTTCCACTGGAGTATAATGAAATTCCTGTCCCTTTGTTTGTTTCTGCCCAATTGATAATATTTATATCTTTTATTTGTGTTTTGTTCCAAGTGTTATAGTACTTATTTTTGCCGTCCAAATAGATTACTTCTGAATTGAACTTGGGATCATCGATAGCTATATACGCTCCTTCTATAGAAGCATTTTTTTCTAGTTCAAGAACCCTAAAGTTTCCCTCAACGACAAATTGTGTTCCATAACCGAATAATAATTTCACACCCTTTTTCACTATGATTGGTGACGTGATTTTATACTTCTTATCATCAAGCAATACTGTTTTAATTTTACTAGACTCTGCTTTATTAATAGCAGATTGAATTTTGTTTGAATCATTTTTCCCTTTAAAGTCTTCTACATACAACTTATCATCTTTAGTTAAACCATCTTTATTATTGTATTGATAAAAAGTAAAAGTAATTAGAACTACACCTATGAGTAAAATAATTAGTTTCTTCATCACACTCATCCTCATATAAAATTTATCCTTAGTTACTTATCACACACTATGGCTTTTATATTTAGTTTGTAATTATTTTGCTAATCATTGCAGACTATAATTGATCCGCATTATGAATGAAGTTTATTGAAGTATCCTGCTTAATTAATTCTTCATTCCTATAATCTATTAATTTATGATTAGATAAAACAAAATTGTGCTCTAATATTAAATCGTTATGTAGTACTTCAGATAATAACTTAGGTAACATCTCTCCTACACCGTAATGATAGTCGCTTAATATCCAAGACACACTTTTCCAATCTAAAATCCCTTCGGATACTTTTTTAGGTGTTTCAAATGTAAAGTCATATGGAAGTTCTACTACATAAACATACATGCCGCCAGAGTATGAAGAGTCCTCCCACTTGATAATTCCCTTATATTGAATTTGCTTTTGTTTAACATCTATACTTGTCTCTTCTTTTATTTCGCGAATCGCATTTTCTAACGGTGATTCTCCTGGTTCTATCTTCCCTCCTACCCCGTTCCATAATCCTTTTACAGGGTCATATTCTCTATTTAACATAAGTATCTCTTCATTTCTTTTTATAAAACATAAAGTATGCTTGTACATTATGTGATTCCTTCCTTTTTTAATAAGTTCTTACTGGTGAAATAAGATGCACTGCTGCAGATTGCTCTCCTGCTTCAATCAATATAGGTCTCATTGAGCCACCAAAGCTTAAAGTAATTGTTTCTTCTTTTATTGCCTTCAAGGCTTCAACCATAAAACGTCCATCGAAAGATATATTTAATTGTTTTTCACCTTGAAGCCCATCTATTTGTTGCTTCTCGGATATTTTCCCAACCTGAGAAGCGTTAGAAGAAATCTTAATTGTGGATGCGTTTATGATTTCTAAGTTAACGTTGTTGTTTTCCCATTCACTTGCTAATAAACTTGATCTGTCTACACCTTGTAATATATTTTTTCTATCTATGGTAATAACCGTTTGAAATTCATTTGGAATGAGAGTAGAAATATTAGGATATTTCCCTTCGATTAGTCTTGAATATAAGGTAGTTGTGCCGTATGTAAAAACAATGTGACTTTCTGAAAGATAAATAGAAACGAATTCTAAATTGCTGTTCATTAATTTTAAAAGCTCATGAATGGTTGCGCTTGGTACAATACAATTTGCTTTCATATTAGTAGAAATTAGTGTTTCACATACAGCTAGTCTATGAGAATCAGTTGCAGCGCAAATTAATTTATTATGGTCTAACTCGATATGTACTCCGGTAAGAACGGGTCTAGATTCATTTTTTGCTACTGCAAAGACTGTTTGTTTAAACGCATCAATCAATTGTTTTGTTTCTATTTGTATTTCTGCGTGATCGTCAATTAGAGGTACGTTTGGAAACTCATTCGCTGAAAAGCCATTTAAGTTTAAAGTGATTTCTTCTGACTGTATGGTAATTGTTTGCTCATTCTTACTTTTTATTACTATATCACTTGGCATTTTCTTTATTATTTCAATGAAGTATTTTACAGGTACAACAATTGTTCCTGCTTTTAAGATAGTCGTAATTTGTTCGTCATCTATGGAACTAGGTATAAATTTTTCGATGAAAATATTCGAGTTACTTGCGATTAAAGTAATTCCAGATTTATCTGCTGTTATTTTTATGCCAGATAATATAGGAATTAAAACTTTTGTCGATATGGCTTTACTTACATCTGAAAGTGCTTGTGTGAAATGTTTGTGATTAACGATAAACTCCATTTTTTCCCCGCCTTACATGAAATGATAATTTTATGAAGATTGATGAATGATTGTTCCGTTAAAAAAGTAAGGTACTGTTTCTTTCCTTTGTAATATATTTAATAAGTGTTCTGGTATACGTAAATGAGGTACTGCTCTATGTAATTCCATCCAAGTAATTTCTTCAATTTCTTTTGGCCTTGATATATATGTCTCTCCGCCGATTATTTTGCCTAAAAAATTAAAGAAAATTGCATGATGTCCTCTCTCTTCAAAAAAGGCTTCGCTAATGTAACAAATACCATTCACAGTTATATGTAATCCGGTTTCTTCTTTCACTTCTCGAATTACTGCCTCTTCTAACGTTTCTCCAAATTTAACTGCGCCACCTGGTAATGTATAATAAGAACCATTTTTCCCTTTGTTTTTTACCATTAAGATCTTTTCGTTCGTTTTATCGTATAAAAGTGCATATGTAACATTTACTTTTTTCATCTAATTCCACCTCTAATAATGGGAATTTTCTATCTTTGTTACATTCTACCATTTAATCGCTTTAAAATATAAAAAAGTTAATTGAGTATTTCATTTAACTGCTCATAGCAAAGTTAATAATCGATAGTCCTTCATTACAAAATAAAAAAGAGCGTATTTTGAAATTGATTATTCAACGTACGCTCTTTATGCTCTAATTGATTCATTTTTGGATTCTATATACTTCATAACCTTTTTTCTAAATAGTATCGATTGTGTCCCTTAGGATTATCTTCACTTACCCCAATTACTTTATATCCATACTTTTTATAAAAATCAGGTGCCTGAAAACTAAAAGTATCTAAATTGATTAACCTGCACTCTTTTTCAATTGCAAATTCTTCAATAAATTTTATTAACTTGGTTCCATAGCCTTCGTGTCTATATTCTTCAGAAACCCACAGGAAATCAACATGTACGTGGTCCCAAAATGTAATTGCAGTTATTCCGCCTACTATTTCTTCATTTTCATTTTTTACTATAAAACTAATTTTTTCTGAGGGCTTTTTCTCTTCATCCGAAATATGTTTTTGATTATATTCAATTACTTTTTCTCTTATGTAATCACTATCTTCCTGGACCCATTGTTTTATTATTTTCACTTTAATAATCACGCTCCTTTTATGGTATCTATTCAATTTAATAATCGTAATGTCCTGTCTAACTTAAAAGTTGTAGGTCACTGTTTCAGTTCACTAAAATAAAGAAAAGCCCTACTACATTCCATCTGTAATAAGGCTTTATACGTTGTTCAATCCATTTTAATTAGAGCGTCCGTCAGTTCAACATTTTAATAAAATAATGCAATTGTATCGCTGCGAAAAAGAATAAATATTCCTAAACCAATTAGAACAATTGGAACTATAATATGACTATTTTTCTCAAGTGCTTTAGCTAAAATAGGAGCTCTTATCAATGTGTAGCTAATAAAACACCATATTGCTATCATGGAAAAAAAGATAATTAATGTAACGATATTTGCTTCCAAGGTTTGACTAGCGAACATTGGTATATAAATTGAGATATTGTCAGCTCCATTAGCTAATGTAATTGCAGCTACTTTAAATAATGAACCAGAAGCGTTATCAATGACTTCACTACTTTTGTTAGAACGAAACGAGAATATTCCTTTAACACCCATATAAATTGGCACAAATCCTAATAATCCAATCCACGATATAGGAATGAAAAAAGAGCTTAAGGAACCAATAATACTTAGAAGAATAATTACACTAAATCCCAAAAATTGTCCAATAACAATATAAAGTTCTTTCATCTTAGTTTTTCCCTGGAAAGTTCTATCTTCTTCCTTGCATACTCCTGTCTTTACTTGTGAAAATAAAACAAGGAGTATAAAAATATCATCAATATTTGTTGTAGTGAATGCCACAACAGAAGAAATTATGGTTGTAACCAATATAAGCCAACTACCTTCATGATAAATTTATAAGTAAATAATGGTCTATGAATGACATGCGCGTTTCATTACAAAGTCGGTTAACTGTACTTTTCTTAATGTTTTTTTAACAATATTTTAGTTCCTTTATGAAACGATATGAATATTCTGTCAAATGGATACTTGGTTCATTAAGAAATAAATAACTTTACTGCTTCTCAAATCATTTCACTTTCAATTAAGTAACACCATTCTTCCTACACAATAAGGAAAAAGGGAAAATCAAATATTTTGTACTAAAAAAGAGCCCTATATGAGGACTCTTTTTTAGAATTAAGCTACTTTCCGATGTAAATGTTTTAGTTCCTTTTCCTTCTCTGCTTTTGGCGGTCGAATTAATATCGAAATAATGAAGGAAATAACGCTTAAAACACCGATTATAATAAAGGTCGGTTGAAATCCACCAAGTAATGCTCCGATGAATGAACCTGCAAGTGCACCAAATCCGAAACCTTGATAAACAATTCCGTAATTTGTACTATGGTTTTTCAAGCCGAAGTAATCTCCGACAATGGCTGGAAATATAGTAATGTTACCACCAAAGCAAAAGGCAACACTTGCTACACAAGCGAAATAAATTCCATAATTTAATGGAATGAAACTTAATGTAAAGACTGACAATCCAATAATAATAAACGTTGCAGAGACAATTTTCATTCGACCAATTTTATCTGATAACGTTCCAAGAACGATTCTACCTACTGTATTAAAAATTGCAATCATGGCGACGGCGTTAGCAGCAGTTGCTGCGCTTAGCCCAACAAGCTGTACCCCAATATCCTTTACCATACCGATTAAATACAGACCGCCCATACACGATGTAAATAGCATAAAAAACAAGAGATATACTTGTTTCGTTCGTATCATTTCACGAGGCGTATAACCATTGTGTAAAGTCTCAGTTACGGTGTTACTTACTGTTGCTTCACGTAAGAAGAACGATCCGGTTAATACTAAAAGCAAAACAATGATCCCCCAATATAAAAACGCTTGCGATACACCAAGACTATCGATAAGACTTCCGTTTATATATCTAAAGATTAAGCTGCCCATTCCATATGCAGAAACAGATATACCAGAAATAAGCCCTTTTCGATTTGGAAACCATTTAATTAAATTAGATAGTGATGTAATATAAGCAGTTCCATCTGCATAACCAACAACGACACCAGCTAATAAATATAGTAATGGTAAGGAAGAAACTTGCGAACTAAGTATTAGGCCGAGTCCCAGTACAATCCCTGCAGTAGCGATAAGTTTACGAAGTCCTAATTTTTGCTGTAACTTTCCTGCAAATAAAGTTGAAAATGATAAAGAAAAGCTTGTTATGGAGAAAGTTATCGCTACCGAATTGAGGTTCCATCCAAACTTACTGACAAGGGGCTGATTAAATAAACTCCATGTATAAATTGTTCCAAGGCCAATTTGAACAATGATTGTACCTAGAACAATTAGTAACGGATTTATAGAATTTTGTTTCATACTAACTGTCCCCTTCTTTTATCATGACATGAATTTTCACAGTTAGTATATCCATCATAAATTGCAAGATACTGTACGGAAAATGGTAATTAAGTTCATATACACAAAAAGACACTCCATTATGAAGTGTCTTTTTGCAGGTTATATACAGATATATTTCAAGAAAGCTTTGTTAAGATAAGACATTTTCAAATGCTTATGTATATATATTACCAAATAATTTCTTACATGTGATGGGACTTAAGATGTATTTTTCATTCATTATATAGTCGGATAAGGAATTAATATTCGATTTCATCAAAGTCCTTCGGCTGAGGTACAGTTTGCATATTAGCTGCGTCTTTAGGATCGCTATAAATCGCATTTTGTTCTGTATTTACATCTTTAATGTTTTGCTTTTTGTTTTTATTTATTTTATCTTTCATTTTCTTTCACTCCTTTTCATTATAGGAGTAATTATGCCCTATTACTGTTACGAAATGTATCAGCGACTAAATTGCTAAATTCACGTAAATAATATAAATAATTATCACCGCCGTAGTTGTATCTTTTATTGTACATTTTCGCAACAACTACATTATATTCGGGTATTACTAAAATAGTCGGTCCTGTAATTCCTAATATTTGATAAGATCCTTTTGGAACTCGTTCACCAAGCTCACTTAAAAGCGCAGGTTCATTTTGAACAAACCAAAATAACCCGTTTTGTGGTAATTCATTATTTATAAATGTAGGACTCTGCAAACTTGTCGCAATTTCTATCACTTCTTTTGGAACAATTTGTTTACCGTTTATCACACCTTGATTTAAATGAAGATTGCCCCAATAAGCAAATTCTCTAGCTGAGACAAACACATTTTTTTCAGTACCGTCATCTACTGTACCAATTTCACTGATTGCGATTTTATTTGGATCATCAACAACTGCAACTAAATTGTCATCTTGCTGTATTCTCCATCCTGTTTCTTGGAAATTAGCAGGTTTAAACACACGCTCTTTTAATAACTCAGGAAAACTTTTGCTATATAGCTGATAAATAAGATGGGTCATCATTCTTACATTAATATCTCTATAAGCCCAAGATTGTCCAGGTTCAAATTCACGAAAAATTTTTCCGTCATTCGTTTCTCCTAAACCGTGCGAATGAGTTACTAAATGTCTTATAGTTGTTTTACCAAGTAATACAGGATCGAAGTCTTTAAAATACTTTATCGCTTCATCATCAATAGAGTTTATTTTCCCCTCGTAAAGCGCATACGCTATCATTAATCCTAAATAACTTTTTCTCGCAGAAGCAACGTTGAACTGTGAAGATGTGGTTACTTTTTTATTACTCGATGTATTTGAATGATAGCCACTATAATGCTCTAGTATGATTTTGTTATCTTTTATAATACAAAGTGCTGTTGCAGAACTATGATTTTTTTCTTTAATATTCTCTACCCAAGAAATCAACTTATCATATGTATACAAATAATTCCTCCTTAATACGCATAAAAATTACAACTTGAAAGAAAAGTGCAAAATAGTTCTCACACCTTTCTTTCAAGTGAAATAGCTTTAATTTTCAATACTTAAATGATCCACCAGTTCCAGCAATTAAAGCAACTGAAACATCCTGCACAGCCTACACAACCTCCGCAACGTCCCGCACAACCACCACATCTGCCGCCACATCCTCCACAGCGTCCACCACAACCTCCGCATCCTCCGCATCCGCCGCAACGACGTGCATCGTCTTGAATGTAGTAGTATGGATATTGACTTTGTTGTGGATCCCAATACACAACATTACCAGTTTGATAATCATTAAGGTTCAATGATTGTAGTTCTTGTTGAAACTGATTCATTATGAAACCCCTCCATTTATAAATATAAATTCCGTCCAAATATTGAAGTTGATAAATTTTAATAAACAAAGTAGAAACAAATGGCTATATACTTAAATGCGTACATCAACAAAATATGAACTTACACTAGGTGATGTACCTTGTTTTTTAGCCTATTTTCTTAATCTCTTTTTACTGGACGAATTTACTATTAATAGAGGTTTTTAAAAATTACTTATCCAACAGTTTAGTAGTTCATCACTTAATTTTCTTTCTAGTAACTCTTTAACTGAAGGTGCTGGCATGATTTTATAAGTATGTAAAGCTTCTTGATTATAATCTATCCAGTGAAATGCTAAATGAGATTCTTTAGATTTTGGTACGAAATCAATATGTAACTCTTGTGAATCTATCTCAAAAATATGATTGATTTCATGGTGAAGAACTTCTCGATCTTGCCATTGGTTTTCTATGACTCCTAAAAATTGTTTTATACTACAATTTACTCCGAGTTCTTCTCGTAGTTCTCTTATTAATGCATTCTCAGCTGATTCGCCAACTTCAACATGGCCACCAGGTAAAAGATAATGATGACCAATGTATTCAGCAACTAATACTTTCTCATCTTTAATTACAACTGCTCGTACAATATGATGGAATTTACTTTTCAATTGATATTCCTCCTATGTATTCAATTTATACTTGCTCAAAATAGCCACTTAATATCGGTATAATATAAATCATAGGTGTTTCATACGTATCCTTTCACAGAACTATAGGACAGACAATGATCATATTTTCCCGTTTTACAAGCACCAATTTTATTTAACGCATTCCTCAACATTTCAATGTATTCTTCAGGGATAAATACTTCGATTTTCACTTCAGTAAATTGCATCTTTCATTTCACACCTTTATTACATCATAGTTAAACGAATAAACGATATACTTCCTCACCATCATAATCATGTCCTAATGGTTGAAAACCGTAACGTTCATATAGTTTCTTTGCAGAGATATTACCTTTATGTACTGTTAATTTTATTTCTTTACACACTTTAAATGTATCTTTTATTAAGTAAATACTTTCTTGTAATGCCGCTTTTCCATAACCGTTACCTTGCCGCGTTTGATCAATAATGAATCCGTTTATCCAATACATATCAGTTGTTTCTCTTACAACAGCATGCATAATAAAACCAACGATAAGATCCCCATCGTATATCGCAAATGGTATGTACTCTACATTGTCACCATCTGGTTTTATATAAACTTTAGCAAGTGAGACTGCTACAGCCGGAACAAATTTTCTTTGATCTTCTTTAACTTGTAACTTTAATGCATCTTCCCAATTCTCTCTCGTAACAACCTTTAACTGGACATTCAATATTGTAAGCTCCTTTATAAAGAGAATGTATTTATATATTCAACGTAGCGAAATAATTCCCTGTTTCTTGATTATAAGAAACAGGGAATTATCACTTCTAAATATAATCTATCCATTTACATTGCTGTACTTTTCACTTCGAATATCTTTCTTTAATGATACATGTGCTATTAAAACCCCGAGTATAGTAATTACCCCACCAACTACTGAAATAAAAGTAGGTACTTCACCTAACCATACCCAAGCTATAAAGCACGCAGTTACTGGAGTTAAATATAGGGAGCTCGTCGCCTCAGCAGCACCAGCATGAGATATAATATACGCTAATGCAATATACGGAAGTACTGTTGGAAATAAACCTAAATATATAACGCTCAAATTAACTTCAAGAGGAGCTGCTAGTATTTCTTGATACATTCCCGGTAAGAAAATAAGCATACATACAGTACTAGACAAAATTGTATATATGGTAAATGGTAAGAATCCGTACTTTTTTAAGTAAGATGATTGGAAAACGAAAAATAGGCTTTCTGAAATCGCTGCTAATAATATAAATAATCCCCCGCTATTAAATTGAATAGCCCCCCCTTGACTAAATGATATGAAAGCAATTCCTATAAAACTAATTACACCACCGATCCAACCATTTAATTTCATTTTTTCATTCATAAAAACAGAAGCAAGTATTGCCGTTACTATAGGTGTTACTGAAACAATTAAACTTGCAGATCCGGCATTTACTGTTTTTTCGCCGTAGTTTAATGCAATGTGATAAATTGTAAACCCTAAAGCACCAAATATAAAGATTGCTGGAATATCTTTTAAATCCGGTAGTCGTAGTTTGTATATACAGGAAAACACTAGAAGTATAAATGAAGCGATTAATAAACGTAGTAAAGTAAGATGCTCAGGTGTATAAGATTCAAGCCCCATACGAATTGCTGGAAAGGCAGTCCCCCATATTAGAATCGTAAAAGCATGAGCACATATAATTCGATAATCCCATTTTTTATAATTCATATTTTCTCTCCCCCTTCAAACCAACCATTTGATAATTACCAATTATTTCTTTTCATCATATTTAATAGTTGATACAATGTCTTCAACCAGTTATTTATCGTAAAAACCAACCACTTGGTATTTTTAAAGTGAACGAGGGAGTTTTTTTATGACAATTAATAAAAAACTGCCTAAGTATCGGCAGATAATAGACTATATGAAAGAAAAAATTGAAAATGGAGAATGGCCAATCGGAAGTAAAATTCCTAGTCAAAGGCAGTTAGCAAAATTATTTCATGTAAATCGAAGTACTGTAATAACCGCACTAGATGAACTTATGGCAGATGGCTTAATTCAAAGTCAAATCGGAGCAGGAACAATTGTAACAAATAATACATGGTCATTATTAGCAACGAATCCCCCGCCTGATTGGAATAAATATGTAAAGGCTGGTATTCATAAACCAAGCAAGTTAATGGTGCGAGAAATAAATGAAGCAGAAGCAAATAAAAAACTTATCCATCTTAGTAAAGGTGAACTTGCGCCTCAGCTTTTCCCGCTAGAAACTATGCAGTCCATATTGACAAGCGTATGTGAGGAATTAGATTATTTTGGATACGAAGAACAAAAAGGTTTTTTACCGTTACGTGAAGCAATAAGTAAATACGTAAAATCATTCGGAATACATGCATCACAGAGTTCTATATTAATCGTCTCTGGTGCGTTACAAGCATTACAATTAATATCAATTGGTCTTTTGCATAGAGAATCAACCGTTTTACTTGAACAACCTTCTTACTTATACTCACTTCACGTATTTCAATCAGCAAAAATAAATCTGTCTGGTATATCTATGGATAATTACGGTATATTACCTAACGAGTTATTAAAACGAATAAAATATAGTCAGAAGAAAAACATTTTATATTCAATCCCTTGTTTTCAAAATCCAACAGGGATCTTAATGTCTGAAGAGCGAAGAAAAGAAATATTAAATATATGTGAAAAGGAACAGTTACCTATTATTGAAGATGATATTTACCGCGAGTTATGGATTGATGAACCACCTCCAGCTCCTTTAAAATCGAAGGATAAACATGGACATGTATTATATATTGGTAGTCTCTCCAAAACACTTACCCCAGGACTTAGAATTGGATGGATTATCGGACCTGAACCAGTTATTGATAGATTATCAGATATAAAAATGCAAACAGACTATGGATCGAGTTCATTATCTCAAAGAGTTGCTGCTGAATGGATAAATAAAGGTTTTTATGAAGAACATGTAGCGAACGTAAGAATTCAACTAAAAGAACGAAGACAAATAATGATACGAGCTTTAAATAAGTATTGCGCAGACGTTGCATCGTGGGATATACCTAATGGTGGACTGTTTATATGGCTAAAGGTCGTACCTAACATTCCAATGAAAAAGTTATTTTCAGAGGCACTATCAAAAGGAATTCTTTTAAACCCAGGACGTATCTATAAAGAAGAATCCGATCAGTACATTCGTTTATCATATGGATATGCTTCTCCAGAACAAATCACTAACGGTATTAAATTGTTGAGTGAATTAATTCGTAAGCTAATGACATAACAAAAACTCCTCTTTTTTCTATAGAGGAGTTTTTGTGTATTTTATTTACCACAATCTCATTTCCTGCCCCAATAAAATCAGTTCTTCATAAGGATCTCCGTCAATGTGTAATACTTGAGCAAAAGCAGGTTCTGTTTTTAAACCTTTTTCTTTTAAATGAATTACTTCTTCCCTTATATGTGGATGCTCCATTAATAGCATGTGCTCTACTATCATATGTCTATATGCATTTTGATTACGCACTGGCTTAGGCTGAGCGAATAATTCAAATTCAAAGCCTTCAAATTCAAAATTTACTTTTATCGATTCTGTATTTTTAATTTTTTTCTGTTTTATTTTGAATCCTTCATAAGAACCATATAAAGATCTCATTTCCTGTTCAAAAACATCAAAGTTATGTACTTCCATTACTATATCTAAGTCAGATTGAAGAGTATCAACTCTTATAGGGATTGTCCCGCAAAGAACGGGACTATACAAAACTAAATCCTCCATTATGTTTAATTTATTCAAAACATCATATACCTTTTGTTGCTTGGCATTCCCTGATTGTAAATATGTAATAGATGTAAACATGGAAGTCTCTCCTTCATTTCACGTAATACTTGACTCACTAAAAATTTGTCCGTTTAAACTCGTTCTAGGAGTACCTTTACTTCAATATATTAAGGTGAATAAACAATATGTTTCAACTTTTCTCCCACATTGCAATACTATAAAAATAAAAAAGGAGGAATTATTATGAGCATTTTTAACATTCTTTTAACCATTCACATATTATTTGGAACAATATGCTTAATCACCGGTATTGTAGCAATGGTTACTCAAAAGAAGAAAGGAAAACATACGGAATGGGGCGAAATATATCATGCATCCTACGTTGTCATCACCATTACTGCAATTATATTATCCATTATAAACTGGGATAAAATTGCATATTTATTTTATGTTGCAATTTTATCTTATGCATTTGCGATTTATGGTTACCTTGCAAGAAAAAAGCGTTGGAAAAATTGGCTCCATCACCATATTAGAGGTATGTTAGGCTCTTATATTGGTGCTGTTACCGCACTATTAGTAAACATCGGTATTCATATTCCTATTATTAATTTACTACCGCCTATATGGTTTTGGTTTTTGCCGACATTAATCGGTATTCCTCTCGTAGTCAGTGTATCAAAAAAATATAAAAAGCGTAGTTAAAATTCATTACATTTTCGTTACTTTCTAACTAATCTTATGAAAAATAACACTCAATATCATATTCTTTCACGTTTGGTTCATTAAACTAACAAAAAGAATCCAATATGTTTATTGGATTCTTTTTAATTTCTTTATCATATTTCATTTCAATTTCAGTTCTATGTATACAATGATGTTACCATCTGGATGACGAACTATCATTTTCTTACTGGTGGGTACTTGTATTGGTTCAGTAATCATTACACCATTATAGTTTAAGATTATAATAATTAATGTAAAAGCAACTTTTTATAATTCATTCATTTTGCTCCTTTCATAAAAATTCGTATTCGAATCCTCCCGTATTAAATATAAGATATAAGAAATGTACCTATTTCTATAAAAATATTTCTTTAAATCACTCTTTGCACCCTAAAAGAATAAAAAATGATATAACGTTGTCGGAATGAAAAAAGTGGTATATAATAAATATTAACATTACTAGTAATTATTTTAGGTATTCCTAGAATAAAGGAGCGATACATATGAAAATTACTATTTATTTCGGAAGTCATGAAGATCAAGATGTTCGTACAATGGACTGTCATTTAGATGTAGAAGATACAGAAGAGATTGTTTCTGTATCATAATATAAATAATTGGGATGAACCCTCTTCCCTACAGCGTTTAAGGCACCTTTTACAGGTGTCTTTTTTATTGTTTTTTCGTCAAAAACCCTTTACTTTAGAGCGTTTTAATAGTAAAATATAAATATACGAACAAACGTTCTTTTAATTTTAATTGTACATGAAGGGATGATTTTTACAATGGCTCAAGCAAAGCGCAGAGGAAGAAAAAAGCAAACACCTATTATTTCAAATACAGGCTTTATCGGCTCTGTCTTTATTGATACATTGGAGTTACAAAAGAAATCCTATTATTTCGCCCGTAAAAAACTTCAAATTGTTCATCACGTACTAGATGCTCTCTCTGGGGCAACAAGTTCTCTATTTAAAGAACATAATATTTCAGCATATATGTCATGTGTGTATTTACATAAACAAAAGAAAATCGGCTTTGTTCTTTCAACGAAACCATTTGAACAAAGTGACGGTGTTGCTTATTTTGTAAATTATTTAATCGAAAAGAATTTTTACGGTAATCATGACGAAGACGTAGAATATCAAGAAGTATTTAATACTGGTTTTATCGGTGTAGTATTCGCCGATTTATGTAGTATAGATCGTTTTAATTTCGAATTTGAAATGGGTATGTTAACAAAATTAATGAAAGATATGATTATTCCAGTTAAAGAACTCTTTTTACGTCATAATGTTCCAGCCTATATCTCCACTTCTCATTTAGAGGAACAAAACAAATTAGGTTTCGTTCTATCTGTAAAACCATATGATGAACGTGCAGAAGCAGATTTATATTTTGAGGCGTATTTAAAAGAACGCGGGTTATTTATTGGTGATGAAGAAGATGATATTGATAAGATTGTTATTAGAAAAACAGCAGAATTACGATAGCTAAGCGCAGGATAATGATCCTGCGCTATTTCGATATTATTTAATTACCTTCAACACTATAACCTTTTGAATGGATTTCTAAATTCAACTTATTTGAGTAAGCCTTATTCAAAATAAGAAATACGATCCCTCCTCCAATTGGAAGCGTGTAGGCTGGAATATGATTTAATAATAGACCTGATAATGCGAGTGCTATCGGCTGCATCATTTTACCTATACTTAATCCAATACTAAGCACTCTTCCCCTATATTCATCTGGAATCTCTTTTTGCATAAAATAAATTAAAGGGATATCGATTAATGCTATCATTAGCCCTAAAAAGAACATAATAGCGCAATACATAGTAACAAATACAATATTATTCACTTCAATACTTTTAAATAGAACAGGGACACCTGAAACTATCATAAAAATTGCCAGCATAAAACTTATTTTTTTCAATAGATAGGAATAAGAAAAACGATCAGTTATCTTTTTTACTAATATTGCACCAACTATCATACCTATCGGAAAAGTCCCTTGAATCATACCAAATTGTTTAGAACTAAGATTGAGAACTGTATTAATAATGTATGGCAATGGAACAGTTACAGCAAATCCTAGGAAAAAATTAAGTGAAATTAAAATACTAAACGTATTTTTTAAGCTTTCCCGCTCCATTAAGTAAGTGTATCCCTCCTTTATATCTTTAATAAAATTAATTTCTCTAATTGAACATTCCTCATTTATGTATTGCTCGCACAACTTAAAGTTTATAAACAATATGGATATAGCAGAAAGGATAAATGAAATACCGTTAATCATTATAAAAGTTTTCATATCAAAGACTGCAAAAACAAAGCCCCCTAACATAGGCCCTAGAATTAAAGATATAGAGTCGATAATTTTACTTATAGAGTTAAGACTCATTAGTCTCTCTTTAGAGACGATATTTGGTTTTGCAGCCTCTAATCCTATTCCAAAAAATGTTGTAAATACTGTCATAAGAAAGGTAGTAGTATAAATGATGAATAAGTTTAACCCATAATAGCTGTTTAATATATAAACCGTTATTAATAAGCATCCGCTTAGTACATCCATACAAACGACGAGTTTCTTTTTATCAATCTTATCAGCAATTACACCTGCAAATGGATTCATAACAATCATAGGAATCGTTCCTAAAATAAGCGTAGTCGCGAAATTTAAAGCAGATCCAGTTATTTGTAAAACATATAATCCTAATGCGAAACTATAAATAGAGCTACCGGATATTGATATTGTTTTTGCAATTGAATATAAACAAATATTTCTTCGTTCTTGGTTGCTTTTTTTATTTTCTATATGTAATTGTAAACTTGCCATAACTTTTCCCCCTGCCTAATTTGTGTTACGTACATTGTAAGTTCTTGGGTCAACCCAATCGCAATATGTACTATTTGAATAGTTTTAAGGGAAAATAAATAAAAGATGGGGTTAACCCCATCTTTTTCCGAAAAATGAATATGTATAAATTTCTTCTCCTTGAACAAAGAAATTCTCGTACTTTCCGCCTCGTTTCAAATAATTTGAAGTACTTTCATCAATCGATTGAAACTGTAGATTTTGAATTTCTTTCGTTACTTTTGAAATTGTAAAATTTGCCCGAAAGTTATTTGTAATTTGGCTATTTGAGCTGAAATTTTTAAATAAAATAAATAAACTTAATAAATAACAATCCGTTTTAAAAAGCGGATTTAATTCGTGAAGTAAAAAATTCTCATGCTCAAAACTATAATTGCTTGTACCAGAGTGATCAATTACAATATCAACAGACCGATTTTGAATAGGGATGTTCAAAAAATCCGCACAGATAAAGAGAATATTTCTTCTCGGATTTCTTCTCGCTATTACATCTTTTAAAAATATAAGTTTATTGAAATCTCGATCCACTGCAATGTATAGGCAATCTTCTGGTAGTTCTTCATAAATGTTTCTCAAAAAGAATCCAAGTCCCGAACCTATATCCAGTATTAATTTGTTATTTAAATCTAATTCTATTAGTTTCTTTTTCGCCCATTCACCTTCTCTATGCATATTTTCCAAATATGCATTATCAGTTTCATAAATATAATCCGAAATAGTATCTTCAAGTGACGTTTGCTCATTTGCTTTGAATAATTTATCAGCAGTTATAATTCCTGAAATAATATTGTATTCTTTACCACAATTACAAATTAACTTCCCCTCTGTAATTTGATTGTTATTAATTATTCCATCTTGAAGAATTAGTTTTTTGCTACACTTAGAACATGTAAGTAAATGTAATACACTTAAATCTATCCCTATAATTGAATTAGAAGTTTCATTTGTTAATGATAAATCATGTAACACTCTCTTTAATTTATCCCGTTTCTTCTCCAAAATTTCTATTTCCTGTTCCATCTTGTCATATTTCAGTTTAAATAAAGATTGGTAAAAAGTATCTTTTTCGTAATTCATAGATTTCGCTAAATTTTTATAAAAAAATAGTCCTTTAATTTCATTCAAGCTAAATCCTAGATCTTTGTAATGTAAAATAAGTTCTAAATCTGTTTGACAATACTCATCAAAAAAATAGTGTCCTCCCTTTTTTTCAGGAATAATGAGACTGAGATCCATATAATGTCTAATCGTATCAATACTTATGTTATTTACTTCTCCAAACTTACCGATTTTCATAATATCCCTACCATTTAAATATTTTTTTATATAGATTTCTATTTTTATCTTTAAAAATCCTTTCACCTTTTTTATCAACATTATTTACGGAATGAAAAAATGGTATTATTTATATTGGTGTGCCTAATAATATAACATGTAAATTTTGGTTTTATGCATGTCAAATTATGAGTATCAAAATTATTAAACCTCAATAGATTTATTACTTTCTATTTAATGAAATGTACCTATAAGTGGACAGAATAGGATTACTTTATTGAACTATTAGAGTAGGATTCTGTAGAAGATTACATAGGGGTAGCGTCAGGAAAATGCGGATTTACAACGATAAAGGATTTCCAAATTAAAAAGCCCAACTTCTCTACAAATCAAAATAGAGAAATTGAGCTTTTTATTTATTTCATTTATTTAATGAATTCATTAACTGGAAGAAGTATTCATGTTTATGAGTCTTATTTAGATTATACCATGAATGTAATGCATCTGGTGTAAATACATCTATTTTTTTCAGTACCTCCATTGCAAATTCCAGAGGAGCTATTCCTGATGCAGTAACTAAATTCGCATCAGATACCGCAGATCCCAACTCATAGAACTTTTCTCCTTTATAGTTAGGACATACCATTTTAGTATATTCTAAGTTATTACTTGTATGCTTTCTAGTATTCAAGTATCCCATATTCGCGAGGGCATCAGTTGCGCCACAAATTGCAGCAACAATAGTGCCAAGCTTTAAAGCTTGGTCAATTCTTTCCAAGATAGGTTGATGAATTTCTTCACTCCAAGTAGTCCCACCTGGTAAAATTAAAAGATCTTTACTCTCAAGAGTACATTCATCAAGGGAAATATCTGGTTTTATGCCCAGTCCTCCCATAGTAGTAATCATTTCTTTATTAGCTCCTACTGTAATTACTTTTAAAGGTGCTAAATCTTTTTTGAAATATCTTCCTGAGTTTAGTTCAGCAATTAAATATCCATATTCCCAGTCCGACATTGTATTAAATACATATAGAAACGCTTTTTTTGTTTGCATCCAATAACACTCCAATCACAATTTGTATAGCTATTATAATATAACTTCCCTGACAGTTAGCGTCAGGGAAGTTATTATACTTGATGAAATTTTATTAATTCCGACAGAACTTCAATAAGCCTTTTTTTAAGACTTATTGGCTCAATAACTTTAATGGATTTATTGTACGGTAAAAGTAAATAAGGTACATATTTATGTATCATATCTTTATCAAGAAGAAAAACTGCTTGATTTGAAGTTCGTTCTTGTAAATAATTTCCTAAAAACCAATGTTGGCAAATATCAGCCAATACACTTTTATCCCCATTAATAACCAAAGAAATAATACCTTCCTTATCTTCTATAGTTGGAAGAAGACTTTTTATAAAAAAGTCACGTGCTGAAAAATTTTCTGGCCGGTTAAACTTATTTTCGGTTAGCGTTAAACTTTCAATTCGATCTACTCTAAAATTACGAATATCATTCCTAAGATGACAAAATCCAATCACATACCATTTATTATTCCAATAGATAATTCTGTATGGATCGACCAATCTATAATTTAATTGCTTTTCGCCACTTTTATGGTAAATAATTTTTACTGAGTACCCGTCAGCTACGGCCTGCTCCAACTCCTTCAAAAAAGGTTCTATAGAGAGTGAACTTAATCGACTTATTACTTCAAGACTAGTTAAATGTTGGTTTATCTTTGTTTCCTGCTCTTGATTTGAGTATTTACTTAGTTTTGAAATGGCCCTATTTAGTGCTTCACCTCCATAATATCCGGCTTCTTCTGCAAAAACAGCAGCGTGAAATAGTGAGGTTTGCTCCTCAAAATCAAAAAAAAGAGGAGCCTCAATAAAATTATTCAATAAAGTGTATCCACCGTTATGTCCTGGTTCTGAAATTATAGGTACGCCACTAGTTGAAATTGTATCAATATAACGATACACAGTCCTTATATTCATCTCTAACTTTTCTGAAATTTGTTTTGCAGTAATTTTTTTACCTGAACGAAGCATCCATAGAATTGCTAACATATTGTCAATTTTAGGCATATAATTCCACCTCTATATGAAACTTATTTCCTATTATACATTTCCTATTTTTGGTATAACTCATCAACTGTTCCTTTCCGATAGCTTTCTATATAATGAGGCCCTAGACACATTTGTAATTTCACAAATTTGATTTACAGTCATATCTCCCTCTTTATAAAGCTTTACTGCATAATTCATTCCTGCATAATTTTTATGGTACTTCTTTAACCGACCTTTAAACTTTCCTTCTTTCTTAGCCAGTTCAATTCCTTCACGCTGCCGCATACGGATAAGATCACGTTCTAATTGATTTACACCTGCCATAACCGTAATTAAGAATTGGCTGTAGGGATTATCTTCTGATAAATCCAGTCATGTATCTTTTAAGGATTTTAAATTTGCCTTTTTACTCCATATGTTATCGATTAATTCAAATAAATCTTGTGTACTACGAGTAATCCTTCACCCGAAACATTTCTGAAAGTAATAGACCGACTCGAATACATACGGGGAATAGAATTAGAGACGGTAAAAATTAGCCATTTGCATCGCAACCTCCTTATTTAGAATACTCTCCACCTAACAACAGCAGTTGAATATAAAAAACGGACAGGTAGCATAAAATATTTTAAACAAAATGTACACGAGGTGCTAAAATGGCAAGGTTACAAATATTAAAGGGGATAGGACATAATATTGTTCAAAGTTATTTAAGCTTAATGAATTAAAGAGAAAGAGGATTTGTTTCTTTGATATAAAAAAGGCACTTACTGAAAAAGTAAATGTCTTTTTTGAATGAATTAAAATCAAATAGCATACATACTTTGCATGAATTACTTACGTTTTTCTGCTTGTAGACTGTTTCCCTTTGCGTCTGTCATCTTGAACGAATCGTCTTTAAAGGAATCAACCTTGTAGTCTACTGCTACTTTTAACTGGCTTGTATCAATCTTCTTCCCGTTTTTTACAACTTCTTTCGCCGTTAAAGATACTTGGTTTTTTTCTTGAGTGTAGAACCAGCTTCCTTCCATATGGTTTTGCTCATAGGGTGTTTTACCTTTGTCATCATAAGCGATATATGTACCATCCTCAAGAAACTCAACTGCTTTGATGAATTCAGAACCTTCATAGCTGCCCCATTCCCCTACTAACTCTTTACCACTTATTGATAGTTGCACATCTTTATTACTAAGAGTAGAAGTATCAGAAGTTGAAAGACTATCAGTTTTAGAGTCAGAGTTATCCTTAATTTCATTCGTTTTACCTACTATCGCATCTTGAATTGGCTTGTAACCAAATACCCAAAGTTCAGAACCTTTTTTTAGTAAGTCTTTTGACTTTACTGCTTTATCCTTAAGTTCTTTCTCGTCTGCTTTCTTGTCTGATGTTAATATTTCTTCTTGAATCGAATATGCTTCTTTATAACAATCTACTGCTTTTAATATGTCTTTATGGGCATCTCGATACTCTACTGGCGGTTCAATAGTATCAAACTTCTTAATGATTTTCTGTATATCCTTTACTTGTGCTAATATTTTCTTAGATACTTCATTATCACTGGTTGTTCTATCCTTTGCTGTTTCAGACATTTCAGTGACTTTCTGCAAGAATTCGGTAGATATAGCTGTTATTCGATCAGGATACTTGTCTTTCGATAACTTCTCTTTTGTTTCTGCTTTTGATTCCACTTTTTCTTTCGGCTTTGCATCTGTTTTCTCAGATCCACAACCTACTAATAGCATAAATGGTACTGCAAGCGTAACTAGTTTCTTTACTTTCATTTTAACCCTTCCCCCTTAAAACTAAAAAGATACATACCTATGCATATAAAAAGATATATCTTTTATATGCTGTTGGTTAAATTTGGATGAACGAATATTATTTTATATTGAAAAAATAAATACGTCAAAATTATTTTACAAAAATTATAAAAATCATATGATTTATTGATTGCTGGCAATTTATAAATATATTAGTAAGCTAATGAAACAAAGCCCCCCCTAAAAAAGAAAAATGTGTTTCTATCTGTAAATTTATAAGAAGGATGACGGTTTTATTTCTATTTGTATGTGTGATTTCCTTTAGAATTTTAAAGATTCTCATCCCCAATACCTTACAAGTTATTGCTACAGATCTTGGTTTTGTACAAAAAATCGCTAACACCCCTTTCATACGCATGGAATATACAGGGATTTATAACTTAATATAGAACATAAAAAGGAGAAGTTTATATTGTAAATAAAGGGACATACATATGGAGTTAGAATCAGTTGTTAAAGCAATTTTTTGTTAGAAAATTTAATTGGTAACGTTAACAACAGGAATGGGGGAGTAGAAAATGAAAATTGCAATAGTCTGTTTCGATAACTTTACTGATATAGATGTTTTTCTACCATGGGATTTATTAAATCGTGTACGTTTAGTTGGCGGTATTTCTGATTGGAATGTCCAACTATTAGGAACGGAAAAAACTCATATTTCCATGTCTGGTTTGCGTATTCCGATGACAGGAAGCCTATCTGATATTCCATCTGCTGACGCTGTAATATTTGCAAGTGGTAAGGGTGTACAAGATTTATATAAGAATCAAGAATATCTTCATAGCATTCATGTAAATCCTCAAAGACAATTAATAGGATCTATGTGTTCTGGTTCACTACTATTAGGAGCTAAAAAATTGTTAACTGGCAAAAAAGCAACTACATATCCATCCGCAGTAGAACAACTTAAAGAATTTGGTGTAGACGTTATTGAAAAAAGTTTCGTAAATGAAGGAAATATTTCAACTGCTGCGGGTTGTTTTGCTGCTCAAGAACTCTCAGCTTGGATTATAAGAACCCTAATTAATCAAGAAATGGTTGATATTGTACTAGAAACTGTTCAACCAGTAGGCAAAGGGTTATATTTTTAATTTCAAATCAAGTCAAGGGATTGTGGTTGCTCCCTAAAGCGATAAAATAAAATTTTTGTTTCGAGTTAACACAAATTTCGTTCTAAAGCGCTATAAAACTTCCACCTGATGGCGGCGTGGTGTGCACCATTTTTAAATAAAAAAACCCGCGAATTATTCACGGGTTTTCTTCTTAATAACTAATTGCTATTGTACCTTCACCTGCATGAACCGCAAATGAAATTGGTAATGGATACAGTTTAAAATCCATTTCTGGGAATGATTTTTTAATATCTGTAATCCATTCTTCAGCTCCATCTTTATCGTTAGCATGGAACATATGAAGTACTCTTGGTAACTCTTTTTCAAGTTCATTTTTAATGTATTCTCGACATTTTTGGATTTTGCGAACTTTCTTTTCAAGTAAAAGTTCTCCACCTTTTACTTCTAATATTAAGTTGACACTTAATAAACTTCCAAGTAAAAATTGAACTCCCTTTACACGTCCACTTGCATAAAGGCCTTTTAAACTTTTCGGGAATACGTGGAAAGGTCTTCTTTTTTCATCTACTAATGTTTTGTGTATATCTTGTAAAGTCATACCATCATTGTATAACGATTTCGCTTTTCTAATTAGTTCATCCATTGGATAGCTTGTTGTTTCACTATCTAATACCGTTAATGGGAAACCTGCCATTTCTGCAGCTAATTTCATATTTTGATAGGTTCCACTTACTTTTCCGCTAATAGCAACTGCAAATCCCTCTTCATATTCTTCTTTGCACTTCGAAAATAAATCTACCATTTCCCCTATGTTAGGCTGTGATGTAGTGACAGTTTTACCTTCGTCCAAAGCATTATAAACGCGCTCACGCACACCTTCTTCACAATCTTTGTACGACACACCATCAATAATAACTTCAATTGGGATAACAAAGTTATCTCCTTCTGTTGTAAAACTCGCAGTTGTACTATCAGTAATCCAAGCAACACGCTTCATGTTGTTCCTCCCTTAATTCAATTCCTCTTTTCTAATTTTTCTATATATTTATGTTATGAAAAGAGAATATCCCTGTAATAGTAACAGGACTTTATTGTTTTGGCTATAGTAGATAGCTGATAAATGTGAATATTTCTTGTCTTTTTCACAAATTAAAAAGAAAATCAAGAAATTTGCTCGATTTTCTTTTTATCATACATTATTTAAAAGTTTCATTATCTAAAATCACAACATAATCATTTGTTAATCGTCCGGCTTCTTTCGTATAACTAACAAGTCTTTGTACATTATCACAACTAAGTTTTGCTCCCCATACAAGTAGTGGTACACCAATAAAGTCAATATGAAATCTTCTAGAAAACAGACCGCCAAAAGTCATTGGTAAAGGCACTGTTGGTGATGTATTAGAAAGAATAATCTTTTCATGACTTTGATAATGCTTTTGCAGAATTTCTCCTAAATGCTTCATCGCAGGTACAACGACTTTTGATGCGCCGCATCCAATTGTATAAACCGGGTTACCATTTTCATCTATTCCATGAAAAATAATTTTCCCCATATCTTCAGTTTTCAATTTATTAAAGTATTCTACATTTAATATTTCTTCTTTTGTTAGCTTGCGATCCGTTGGTAATTTATTTAAATGATAAGCTGCAGCGAGTGCAGTTGAATGTGTTCCGCCGAAATCTGTGTAAATGAATATCATATTATCATCCCTTGTTATAAAAGTTCAATGTTATTTAGTATTACCGTTCACAGCATTGATAAACAAGTGATGAATGTATTTACACTTTTTTGTTAATTTATTATATATTTTTCGATTATACTACCATCTATTAATTACGTTACATAATGTAATAGTTATTAGTATTATTTACAAAAGTAAACAGACGTATTTTTGACTCGTACGTCTGCTATCATCTTTATTCAAAACAAATATATCCTTTAACCCGTATGAATTGTTAACTAAAATACTTTTCAAAACAAAAACAATCATGAACCCGTTTAAATTGTTTTCTTATGTCTTCTTTATTTTCACCTGTATAATGAGCAAATGTTTGAACTGGATATAACTGATCTATATTACTTTTCATTACACCTTTCATCTCGTCAGTATGATCGCTATATACGTGTAAATAGGAGTCTACGTTTACAAATCCGTTCTTTTCATACCATCCATGAACCCATCAATTGTCCCTAGTCCATGCTTCCAGGCGATTTAGGTTATGTTCTTTTACTAACTTTTCTGCTTTATATAATAGTTGATCACCAATTGTCCTTCTACGAAAATCCGGATGAACTGCAATATGCCAAATCATATCGCCAAGGCCAGTTCCTCTTGAACAAACTGTACGTTCTTCTAATTCATATTCGATATCTATTAAACCCACAATTTGATTTTCATATACAGCTACTAATTCAATAGCAGGATGTTCATATTTTTCTTTCTCTCTAAACACATTATCGTAATAAGCTGTATCTAAAAAAGATAACACACGACAACGTACCCAACCGGTTTCATCCTCTTTTTTATACGCTCTAATTTCTATATCCATATAATTAAAAAGCTCCTTCTATTTCTTTCATTAATTTTTCGGGTCCCGCCCCTTTATTTGACGGAATAACTAATGTAATTCCTAAGTCTGGATATACGGCTGAGCGAAAACTGACGCCTGGATCATATCCCATTACATGATATTTAAATACCTTGTTTTCTCTTGTTTCAATCCATACTCCATAGCCGTAAGACTGATTCTTATTTACTTGAATGTGAGGAGTTAAAAGTATTTTTGTATATTCTCGGCTTATGATTTCATAGTTAAATAACGCTTCCCAGAACTTCAGCATGTCTGGCGCAGTAATAAAGGCTCCACCATCAGAACCACCTTTTATCGGAATAGAGTAAGCATTTGTTCTCCATGTCTGGCTAATTTCATCTTGTATATATCCAATTGCTGTGTGTCTTGGTAATCTATCTAAAGAAAAATAGCCAGAATCATTCATATCGATTGGTTTAAATATGTTTTTTTCTATATACTCCGTAAATGTAAGTTCTGTCTGTTCTTCGATTATTAATCCAAGTATGATAAACCCTGCATTATTGTAGTGAAACTTACTTCCTGGTGCAAACATCATATCTCTGTTTTGAAATAATGGTAAAAAGTCTTTTAAACTTTTTAATAGATACATAGGAGTTTCTTTCCAAAGATCCTCAAAGTTATCCAAAATACTTTCATCAAAATAATCTGGAATACCCGAACTATGCATCAGAAGGTGATGTATTGTAATATCTTCATTGAAATTTGGGAATTCAATATTTAAACAATCTTTTAACTTTGTATGAAAAGTAATTATACCCCTTTCAACAAGTTGACAGATTCCAATTGCTGTGAAGATTTTACATCCCGAGGCAATTCCGAATCTAGTTTGTAGTGTATTGTTTATACATTCATTTCGATTTGCATAACCAAACGCCTCTTCATAGACTAAGCTTTTTTCCTCTTTCACTAAAATTACCCCTGAAAAATCTATATGCCGATGTATTTCTTTTACAATGTTGTCTATTTGATCTTTTGTTTTCATTATAAAAATCACCCTTGTTCATCAATATTGTTCACCCTTCTTATATTTCCATATATAGGAGGGGGAACCCTCCTATATAACACCGTAAATTCTAAAACTATTTCGAATGTATTGACTCAGAAGAATACGCCTTAGAATGTGAAGGCAATAAAGTAAACACACACAATATGATAGTAATAAGTAGCATTACCAATGATCCTACAATAACTACGAGTTGTATAGAAATAAATTGGGTTGCAACTCCAAACAAAATCGTAATTAAAATGGTGATACCTGCAATAAATAAGCCATATATGCTCCCAATCCGTCCCATTATATGGACAGGGACATTATTTTGATAAAAAGTGTTAAACCCTGTATTTGCATACGCCATAGAAAAAGATAAAAGAAAGAATCCAATTGCAGCCATTAAAAACTCATTTGAAAAAGCATAAATTATATAACCGATTGCGATGAATAATGATCCTATTCCAATTAAAAATGAAGGTGTTAATTTTTTTGATAAAATTGTATTTGTTATTGCTCCTAAAATAAAGCCGGCTCCAGCGATACTAACTAAAAAGCCATATTCACTATCTGTTAACAATAAAACTTCTTTTGCAAATGACAATTCAAGTGAATCATTTGCGGCAACTAACACCATCATCCCTTGGAATAGGAAGTACACAAAAACGATATACAAAGATTTTTTACTAAAATTTAAAACGATGTTCCAATCTTTTTTTAGTACAGCTAAAGATAACCTGTCATTTGATGTATGAATATCAGGTTTTTTATCAAGATTAGGTAGCAGCAATGTAATTACTCCGGATAAGAGGAATGCTATAGCATTCATATATATAGCAAACTCTGATGTATTTGCTATTAACAATGCTCCCGCTATCGATGGACCAATTACAGAAGCACCAGATCCTATTAAACTACGCAATGAGTTGAAACGTTGTCTTTTCTCAACTGGAATTAATTTAGTCATATATGTCATAGCAGTTGGTTCATAAATCGCACTGGCCATACTTATAAAGAATACGAACACATAAACCATCCAAAGTGATGGAAGTAAAGGTAAAATAGCGATAAATACCGCGCGATATATATCGAGGTGAATCATTAACTTCCGTTTATTTAAACGATCAATCATACTTCCTGACCAAGCGTTTGTAAATAAAGCGGCTAATGGTTTAATTACATATAAAGTAGCAACTGCTAAGGCTGAGCCACCCATATGATAGACAAGTACATTCAGTGCTATTAAGTAAATCCATGCCCCTAAATTCGCAATACCAACTCCGAACAGTAGTAATAAAGGATATTTCCAATTTTTAAGTAAGTTTTTCATTTTAGGCCCCGCTTTCCAAATTGTTTTAAACCAATAAAAAAATCCCACCCCCAAGACTTTTAGTCTTAGGGACGAGATTTATCATCGCGGTGCCACCCTAGTTTGTTAATATGTCACCATATTACCCTTATTAGGTACTGCATTTTGATTCATGCTTATACCTTATCTCTATAACGGGAGCTCCCGTCACACCATCCCCTAATAATAGGTTCCGATGCGCTGCTCAGAGGCTTGGTTCAATAAAGAATTTTTACTCCTTTTCAGCTAAATGGAGCTCTCTGTGAAAAATTCATTTTATTTACTCTTCTCTTCACCGCATTTATTTTTTCCATATTATCACAATTATTTTTAACTGTAAATAAAAAATAATCAGATATTTAATGATACGTCACTGTTAATTCTCTTATTTATTATTTTTTTCTAAAAATTACGGTGCGTGAAATTACTTACATCTATAAAAAAGAGCCTATTGTATATAGACTCTTTACATTGCCCAAATTAATTTGTATTCGCCTCTGCTAACGGTTGTAATGGTGGTTCTAATTCTAGTTCTAATATATCGCCTTCTTGTATATCTTGTCCCTTTTCAATGCTTTGACTCGTTACATAGCCTGTCCCTGAAGTTTTTAAATCTAATTTTAATAGTTTAGAGAAATACATAACATCACGCATGGACCAACCTTTTAAATTTGGCATTTTGGGGTTGCTTCCTAATAAAAATATACGATCCCCTTCACTCATTACTTCACCAGACTGCGGATATTGTTTTTTGATTTTTTCTTCTCCTAAAATTATCGGCTGGAGTTTCTCTTTTTTTACACTATTCTCTACTGCATCTATTGATTGGTTGACATAATTTTGTACTTTTAATTGAGATCGTTTCGTTGCATCTGTCATTTGTTGTTCTGTAAATGGTTTCACTTTTAAATATTCAAGGCTATTTTTGATAACTGGTTTAAATATTTCAGCAAGCGGCTGAGCTCCATACTCGTCTCCCTTTAACTTTGGCTGCTTAATAGCTAAGTATACAATTAACTCTGGGTCATCAATCGGAGCCATACCTAAAAATGAAAAAATATAATTTTCTTTCCCTTCCATATATCGTCCATTTTCAGGATTCGGAATTTGCGCTGTTCCTGTCTTACCTCCAATTGGATAACCATCCACTTTATACATTGTACCAGTCCCTTTTGAAGACGTAATAACACGTTCCATTAAGTCTCTTACCTTGTTCGCTGTCTCTTTTTTTATCGGATTCCCAATTTCTTTCGGTTGATTTTCCATAATAACTTGTTTGTTTGTTGGATTTACAACTTTGTCAACGATATATGGTTGCATCATTTTCCCGTCATTTGCTATAGCAGTAGCAGCTTGGATTAATTGAATAGGAGTTACTGTAGAACCTTGTCCAAAAGAAGTTGTGACTTGTTGAATTTGTGTACTTAATAATAAAGTATTTTTACTTTCACCAGGTAAATCTATTCCGGTTTTTTGGTTAAATCCAAATTTATTCATATATTGCTTAAATTTATCGGGTTTTAATAACTGATCTTCTAAAATAGAAAAAGCTACGTTTGATGATCTTTCAAAGCCTTCATCAAATGTAATAGATCCCCATCCAAATCCACCATTATGATCTTTTATATCCGATGAACCAACGGAATATTTTCCGGATTGAAAATATTCTTTCCCGTTGTATACACCTTCATTAATTGCAGCAGCTAACGTAAATATTTTCATTGTTGAACCTGGTTCATATGCATTTGCGATTGGATCATTTAAAAAGTATTCAATATCGCCTTTATTAGGATTAAAACTAGGTTTACTAGACATTGCTAAAACTTTCCCTGTCTTTGGATCAGCTATGATTCCTACTAACATGGAAGGATCATAGTGCTCTTGTGCCTTATTCATCGATTCTTCTAAAAAACTATTAATTTGTTTATCAAGCGTAAGGTAAACGTTATTTCCATTTTTAGCGGGTTCTATTTTCCCTATATCATTTGTAAGCGGGATACCTCTTCGTGCTCCTACATATTCTATTTTCCCATTTGTCGAGCGCAAATATTTATCCAAACTTTTTTCAAGTCCAAAATTCCCTTCTGTATTTCCTTTATCGTCTGGTCTAGCAAAACCAAGTATATAAGATGCAAAATCTTCATTCGGATACACTCTTGCTTTCTCTGACATAAAAGATACACCCGGGATTTTTAATTTTTTAATTTGTTCTTTCTTTTCTCTAGATAAATTCCGACCAACTTTTCCAATTTCAACTTGCGTACGCCCCTCATGAAAATTTTTTAACACATCTTCTTTATCAATTTCAAGCGCATCAGCTAATTGCCCTGCGGTTTCATCTTTATTTTTCACTTTATCTGTTCCTTTTAAATTCACAACAACACGATACGTTGTGGAATCTTGGACTAGTACCTTTCCAGTTTGGTCATATATTGTGCCACGATTTGCTTCCAAAACACCATTTTTATTATGTTGTTCAGTTGCAAGATCCTTGACGTTTACATTATGCACGACCCCTACTGCTTGAATATAAAATATACGCAAAATCATAGTAAGAAACAAAATAATAAAAGCAACCATAAAATACCGCGCGCCTTTATTCGTTTGAAGTTTATGCATATTTCGCTCCTTTCTTTATTAATTGATACATGCACAGATGCGCTTTCAAATAAGTAATTTTTGCTTTCGATACTATATGTTTCGAAGTTTTCTTATTAATTCCTTTAAAACAATGTGAAACTAGTTATTGTTATTTTATTAAAATACAGTACGTTAAATTTAAGAATATTCATTCTTTTCCTCTTAATGCCTAACACTCGAATTGTTATTGCAAGCAATCTATTCACTTGTATACAACAAAAAAATCCTCCTCTGGATTTCCAAAGGGGGATTTTTTTTCCTAATCTATAAAAGGCTAGTTATAAAATTTAAGCTACATGGTTATATTTCTCTAAAAAAGGAATTCGTTTCGCTACGAGTGCATACACCTTGAAAACAAGTTTTGCAATTGGTTCAAATATACGTTTTTTCTGCAACAATAAACTGCTTGTTATAATCGTTATTACAGCTGCACCCATTACATCTAAAGGGAAATGAACACCTACATACAAACGTGATATACAAACTAAAACCGCCCATAAAAGTGCAATATATCTTAACTTTTCTCCTCTAAGAATAAAAATAAATGCAATCGATAATACAAGTACAGAATGATCACTAACAAAGGATGAGTTTTCTGCATGTGGTACTAATTGATTCACATCATATGATACAAAAGGACGTGGATGATAATATACTACATGAATAAAAACATTTACTAGTAATGCAATTATTACTGAAAGTGTCGTATACAACACTGTATATTGTTTTCTTATCGCACTCTCTTTCTTTCCGTTATGAAACCATAAGATAAACATGAATAGAATAGCCACATATGCAGCGCTATTTGTAATAGCAATCATTACCTTATCTAAGAGCGCAGATGTACCTGCTAAATTGTTTATCCATTGAAATACTGTGTAATTCACATTACTCTCTCCTTATAATTTCTTGTTTTACTTGAAATAAAGATACAAGTTTACTTGATTTACACAGTATACAACATTTACACACATTTAGATTTTCACTTTATTTATTTTACTATTTCTCATTTGACAATTATGTAACTATTTATATGGATTAAAGATATATATAGTTGAAAAAGCTTTTAAATCAAATGATCCACAAACTATAAGTGTGTATATTACATAACATATCCATATAAAAACATTGGTTATTAAATCATATTTTTATTCCATACGTAGGGCGATATTACCGAACTGTTCTCCCTGTTCCATACGGCTCAACGCTTGAATTGCTTCTTCTAACGAATAAACTTTATCCATAATTGGTTTAATCTTATATTTCTCTATAAACTTAATCATTTCATTAAATTCCACACGGCTACCCATAGATGTTCCCATAATATCAATTTGATTATAAAATAACGCTCTTAAAGGCAATTCTATTTTATCTCCTGAACTTGCACCAAAATTAACAATTCTTCCATTTGGTTTCAATACATCAAAATATTTCAAGAATGTTGCTGGACCTATACTATCGATTATTAAATCTACTTTCTCTCCTTGTAAAATCTCTTCCCAATTTCCAGAACTATTAAAAGAAAAGTCTGCGCCATATTTTTCTGCAAACTTTCTTTTGTTCTCAATCCTTGAAGTAACACTTACTTTTGCGCCAATTGCTTTCGCAAATAACATGGCAAATGTCGCTACACCGCCGCCTATTCCCGGAATTAAAACATGTTCTCCACATTTCAATCTACCCTTTGTAAAAAGTGCTCTAAATGCAGTTAACGCCGATAAAGATAATACGCCAGACTCTTCCCAAGTAAGATATGACGGTTTTGCTACTACATTTTCAGCTGGCACAATCACATATTCAGCAAACGTCCCATCTCTCGGTCCACCTAGCACCTCTGGTAACTCTGGTACTTCGGCAATATTTTCCCATCCAATGCTAGGATTTATAATAACCTCGTTATTTAATAAATTTTTTGAAATACCTTCTCCGACTTCTGTAACAATTCCTGAACCATCTGACCCTATTACTAACGGCAGATCCATTTCTTTTCTATTGTTTATAATAAATAAATCCCTATGATTTAATCCTGCAGCTTTTAACTTTATTTTTACTTCACCAGCATTAGGATTTGTTTCAGATAAAAATTTATATTCTAATCCCTCTGCACCTTTTTTATATTGATGTACAATTGCTTTCATTGCTTAATTCCCCCTTAATATTTTCAATGTACTAGAAATATCGAAATAAATAAACTAATCTGTCTCCAATAATTAGAAATAATGTATATCGTTATGACAAAATAAAAAATCCCTTCCTATAAATAACGTAGGAAGGGATTTTAAAAATTTTTCAGATAAGAATCTTTAATATTAAATTTTTTGAGTTTTGGCCAATTCTAATATCTTTTGAATAAACGGCGCTTTTGCACTTGTATATGAAGCTCGATCAAAAGGATATGTAGCTGCAAGTTTCTCTTTTAATTCTCCATATTCATTACGTGCCCATTCATGTTTTGTTAGAAAGTCTCGAAATAAAAGATTATTATTCCATTCGTCACTATTATAAATATAAACGTGCAAATGATGGGTACCCGCTCTCCATTTTCCCTTTCTAAAAAAGCGCCAATTAGTTGATTCCTTTGGTACATACTCATATCCAATTTTTAATAGATCACCAATCCATTTTTCGATAATTTGCAAATCCGTTACACCAATCATCATATCAATTAGGGGTTTCGCTCCTAATCCTTGTACGGATGTGCTCCCTATGTGTTCAATAGCAATACATTCTCCTCCAAATAAAGAAATAAATTTCTCCTTTTCTATTAAATACTCTTCATGCCACTCTTTTTCATATGGTTTAATAACGATTTGTTGTTCCATTTTATTCACCCTCCTATAAGTGTTTATCATTATATTTATAAAATTTCATGTGATTAACATAGGATTTTTACAAAATATGTCGAATACTGAAATATACAACTTAATTATAATAAATGTGAGGTATATTATGGAAGCTAAACCAGTTGAAATTCAGTTGAATCAAATAACATTCCAATTAAAAGAACATCATAATTTTGATTGGCTATTGAAATTAGGAACCGTATTTGCAGTTTTTGACCAGCAAGATTCAGGTAATATAAGTTTTGGTGTAGAAAAAAATGGGCATAAGAAATTCATTAAATACGCAGGGGCACAAACAATTGCATACGAAGGAACAATGAACGACGCTATTGAACGGTTAAGAAATTCAGTTTCCCTATACGAGGAATTAAAACATGACTCGCTTATAAAACTAATTGAACATTTTCCAGTTCAATCTGGATATGTATTGATTTTCGATTGGTTTGATGGTGAATGTCTTCATTCGCATTGGAGTTTCCCGCCTCCTGAGAAATATAATAATCCAAAGTCCCCATTTTATAAATTTAAGCATTTATCTGTTATGGAACGAATTCAATCCTTAAATTCCATTTTTTCTTTCCATACGTATGTCGAAAAGAAAAACTATGTAGCAATAGATTTTTATGACGGTAGTATTTTATATGATTTTCATACAAATGAGACGAAAATTTGTGATATTGATTTATATTCTAAAAAACCATACGTAAATAAAATGGGAAGATTATGGGGTTCCTCGCGTTTTATGTCTCCTGAAGAATTTGAGCTAAACGCTATGATTGATGCGAAAACAAATGTATTTAATATGGGTGCAATGGCTTTCACAATTTTAGGGGGTGGAAAAGATCGCTCCTTTACAAAATGGGAAGCAAGTATGGATTTATATGAAATAGCGTATCGCGCTGTAAATGAAAACCGAACTGAACGATATGCATCAGTTGAAGAATTATATGAAGAATGGGTAAACGTGGCAAATACTAAAAAAATATAAACCTATATTATTTAATCAAATATATATATTATACTATAATCATGTATAATATATATGAAAAGGAAATTCAAAATAATGAGGCAAATATTATGGACTTTGTTTATATTAATCAAAACGTATTAAATAATCTTCTTTACATTTTAATTAGTATCTTTATTTTTTATTTTATATATGATAGCGGGCACTATTTGAAGAAATATAAAAAACTACTTATTATACTTTGTACGAGTATCCCTCTTATTTTATGTATGCGCTATCCTATCTATATGGATGAAAATTGCATTCATGATTTAAGACAAATACCAGTTATAATAGGTACACTTTATGGTGGCTTCCCTGTCGGTATCATATTGTTTGCTATTTTATTAATTACAAGATTTTCATTTTATGGATTTAGTATGTTAACAATACTAGTTTATGGCACAATGTTTATCATTACAGCATTCGCATCCGCAAAATTTAATACGTATAATAGAAAAATCAAAGTAGCTTATACAATGTTTTTAACATTTTTTCTAGGAATATTTACAACTGTAATTGTATTAACTTTATCAGATTTTGAAGTGAATAATTTGTACATTATTTATTTCATAATATTACCAACTACTTTAATGTTGTTTGTAGTTTATTTTAATGAAGTTTTAAAAGATGCAGTATGTATGCGATCGAAGTTGATTAAAATGGAAAAAATGGAAATTGTCAGTCAACTAGCTGCCAGTATATCGCACGAAGTAAGAAATCCCTTAACTGTTGTAAAAGGATTTACTCAACTTTTAAAAACACCAAATTTAACTCCAGAATCAAGAGACGAGTATATTAAGCATATACTTGAAGAATTACATCGTGCCCAAGGAATAATTGATGATTATTTAACGTTTGCCAAACCTGCTTCAGAAAAATTAGATGAGATTTCAGTAGAACAAGAGTTAAATCGAGTTATTAATATGATCTTACCTTTATGTAATATGAATACAATACATATTACAAAAGATTTCTCTACGGCAACAATAGTTGGAAATAAACAGCACTTTCAGCAATGTTTTTTAAACTTAATAAAAAATGGTATTGAAGCAATGCCTAATGGTGGCACTTTAAATATCTCCTCATCTATTAGTAATAATAAAGTTATAATACGAATTGAAGATAGCGGAATTGGTATGTCACAAGAGCAAATAAATCGATTTGGCGAACCGTATTTTAGTACAAAAACGAAAGGTACAGGTTTAGGTACAATGGTTGCTGTTAAGATTATTGAAACGATGCAAGGTAGTTTAAAAATCCGAAGCGTTGTTAATAAAGGTACCACTTTGACAATTACATTCCCAAAATGTAATCAGAACTCATCTGAGAACAAATAAAAAAGGAGCATAATTGCTCCTTTTTTATTTGTTTCGATACATAAGTATCTTTTATGTTTTTTTAGTTTACATTTGTGGAGACTAATTAGAAATTAGTACCCTCCGCCCCAGCAGCTGCATCCAACGATAATTAACAAAATAAATAACACAACTAATAAAGCGAAACCTCCACCAAAACCACAAGAACCACCGTAACTCATATTTTCTCCTCCTTTTGGTTTGAAAACTAATAGGTAGTTGATCATTTTAACTGGTTCGTATTATACATTATGTAAATATCCCTTTTTTGAGCATGTCTATATAAAAATAAGTAAAAGCACTCATTTGAGAGTGCTTTAAAATGGATACCAAAAGTTTTGAAATACATGTAATTTTAAATATACTGCAACAATTAAAATAAAAACACCTACAAATAAAGCAAAGAAATCCCCACTTTTCGCTTTATTTGTATAAAACCACGTACGTGTATCTTTCTTTCCAAATCCTCTTAAATCCATTGCGTTTGAAACGGTATCAATTCTCTCTAGAGAATGAATAATTAAAGGCCAGAAAATTAAGACACGGTTTTTCATGCGAATCCATAAACTTGCTTCTCCTTTTTCAAAAGCTACTCCTCTCGCCTCTTGCGCATGTTTAATAACTTTATATTCGGACTGAATATTAGGTATATAACGTAATGCAATATTTATTGCATATGTAATCTTATAATGAATTCGAAATTTACTTAAGCTACTCACGAATTCGCTTGGATCAGTCGTATAAATAAAAATAAGTGTAAATGGTAATAACGTAAAATATTTTAATGAAAGTGTAGCTGCATAAAATAATGTTTCATATGTAATTGTTGCATATCCAATATGCACAAACGAAGTATATGATTCGGTTAATTCAGATCCATGGGTTGGTGTAATAAATAAAATCATGACAGAATTTAATAAACTAAATGTAAATATAACACTAAAAACAATAAAAATTTTACGGAGTGGAATTTTAGCAACTATAAGTCCCATACATCCAATCAAAAATACAACTAGCAATACGCGAAAATCAAAAAATAAAAAGGTAAACGTCATACAAAAAATAAATAACAACAATTTCACTGCTCCATCCATGCGATGAAAATATGTACTATACATCTTCCTCCCTCCTAATAACATCAAAATAAAGTTCTATAAACCTTTCAGGATATGCAATCCCACTAAATTTAACTAGTTTGAATAAAGAACTTTCCCTTAGGTTCGCTCTTTGTAACGTTTCTGGATGCCCTAACACAATAGACGCGGTATTATTCGCAATAATTTTCCCTTCATGTAAAACTATCGCTCTGTCTGTATATTCCAATGCGAGATTCATATCGTGTGTGATCAAAATAAACGATATTCCCTTTGCAGCTAATTTTCTAATAAACGACATAAATTGTTTATAATGATAATAATCTTGTCCCGCTGTCGGTTCATCTAATATGATAAGTTTCGGATTTGTTGTTAGTACAGATGCAATCGTTAATCTCTTTTTTTGTCCATAACTTAACGCCTGAATTGGCCAATTTCGAAATGGATACAAACCACAAACTTTTAACGCTTCTTCCGCTCTAAGCTTAATTTCTTCCTTTGAAAATTTTTTTAATTTTAATGAAAACGAAACCTCTTCCATAACAGTAGGTTGAGTAATCATATGATTAGGATTTTGCATCACATAAGATATAACCTCACCGCGTTTACGAATAGACCAAGAATTAATATTTACTCCATCAATTAAAATCCTATCATTTTTTGTTTTGTTTATCCCTATAAGACTATGAGCTAATGTTGATTTTCCAGCTCCATTATGGCCTAAAAGTGCTACTATTTCCCCTTTATATATAGAGAAATTCACATTATCTAATACTTTTTGTTTATTAGAATATGAGAATGACAAATTCTCTACTTTCAATAATTCTTTTTTTGTAGGAGTGTCTTTACAAAAAACTTGCTTCTCCATCCACTCATTTATTACGCCACTAACACTTTCCCTATAAAGATTTTCAAGTGGGTATATTACGTCATTATTACTATCAAAATGTAATCTCTTTAATACTTCTATATACATAGGTTCTCTTAAGCCTAAAGATGGTAATATATTTGACGCTAAAATCTTTTCAGGTGTCCCAATCGCAACAATTTCACCTTCATCAATTAAAATGATTTTATCTAAATCCAGGTTTAATATTTCTTCTATTCGATGTTCAATAATTACAATTGTTTTATTATATTGTTTATGTATATCTTTAATTAGTTGTATTGTATGTATGGCGCTTAGCGGATCTAAATTTGCTAACGGTTCATCGAACAATAATATATTAGCATTTGTTGTTAACAGACCTGCTAGAGAAACAGTTTGTTTTTGCCCTCCTGATAATTCATGTGGACTTTGTTTATGAAAAGCATGCATCTTCACCTTTTTTAATGAATCCGAAACAATCTTTTTCATATCATCTTGATTTACACATTCGTTTTCTAAATAAAATGCTACATCTTCTTCTACTGTAAGGCCAATAAATTGAGCGTCTTGATCTTGTAAAATTGTTCCTACCTGTTTACTCTGTTCAAAAATACTCTCTTTCCTTGGATCTTTTCCGGCAATTAAAATATTACCAGTACTAATTCCTTCATAAGAAAATGGAATTAGCCCATTGATACAATGAGCTAACGTTGATTTCCCTGAACCACTTCGTCCAGCAACTAGTACTTTTTCTCCAGGATATATATGAAATGAAATGTCTTTTACAGTAGGCTGTGCTGCATGCTCATATTGAAAGCTGAATTGTTCAAAAGAAATAATTGGTTGCATGTTAACATCCCTACTTTTCAATTTTTAAATGTGTATGTTTCTTATTAGATTTAGCTAAACCTATTGTAATTGGCAATCCAAGAACTAAAAATACAATAACATCAGCAATTGTTGCTCCTAATACTTGTATAACAATTTTGTCAAACGGTTCTCCCATCACAATAATATCGAATGCCCCAGCAAATATAATAGCTATGACAATTCCAATTAACCCAGTAATGGCTAAATAAGAAATATCTCCCTTATTATACGTCCCGTTTCTCACACTAAAGCCAACTCTTTTTTGAATGAGTCCCATTGCAAATCCGATAATGCCTGAGCTAATAACCCATCCCCACCAAATACCCCATCCAGCGATCGTATCTGTTACGGTATGACCGATAAGACCTATTAACAGTCCTGCAACTGGACCAAATAGAGCTCCAAAAACAGTTAAAATAGCTAATGCGGGTTTAATAAATGTATTTGGCGCAATAGAAAATCCCCAAAGTCCTAATATCCCGTATAATGCTGCCCCAATTCCGATTGCTACTACTAACTTTGTTGATAATTTGTTCATTACAATTCCCCTCTCATATTAGTCAACTTTTATTACTCTATATTTATTTTGAAAATGAATTATGCATCGACACTCCCTTTCTATACAACAAAAAATGACCTCTTATATAAGAGGTCATTTTCTTTCACGTTCAAGAATCCTCTTATCTTCAAAAAAACACATCGTGTCCTCTGCGGAATTAGCACCTTCCTATAAATTTATATAGGGGTTGCTGAGGTTTCATAGGGCCGTTCCCTCCACCTCTCTGGATAAGTATTAATTTGTAATTCGTATTATGGCACTAAGAAGTGTAAATTTCAACACTTTTCTAATTATTTTTATTTTTTATTTAACGGTACATTTAAATCATTGTATTCTTATCGGAATTATGAAATAATAAGTTCAAAATAGTTACGGGAGGAATGCACGATGAAAGTAATCGGTTTAATTGGTGGACTAAGTTGGGAATCTACATCGTTATACTATAAACATATTAATACACTTACACTCTCTCAATATGATCAAAATGCAAAGCTTGTTTTATATAGCATGGACTTTGGTGAGGTAACTACTTTATTACAAAATCATCAATATGAAAAAGTGAAAAACGAATTAGTCACAGTTGCAAAAAAAGTTGAAAAATCTGGAGCTGAATGTTTATTAATGTGTTCTAATACGGTCCATTTATTTGCTGAAGAAGTAGAAAGTGCAATATCCATCCCACTTCTTCACATTGGTGATGTAAGTGCTAAAGAAATGGTAGAACAGAATATAAAGCGTATCGGACTATTGGGTACAAAACAAACGATGGAACAAGACTTCTATAAATCACGTCTAGCAAACTATAACATTGAGACAGTCATTCCAAATGAAGAGGAAAGAAATTTTATTCATCACGTTATTTTAAATGAATTAAGTAAAGGAATTATTTCAGAAACATCAAAAGAAAAGCTATTACAAATTACAAAATTATTAATTCAAAATGGCGCAGAAGGAATATTACTAGGATGTACTGAAATCCCTTTGCTTATTTCACAAAACGACCTTACTGTTCCTGTGTTTGATACTGCTTTTTTACATGCAAATACTGCTGTGCAGTTTGCGGGATAACAATATACAAGCATAAAGGTAGAACCTCTATGCTTGTATATTGTTGACACTATTTACTTAAAAGAGATTCAATAACTGCAATGGCTTCTTTTGGACCACCACATTCTAAAAAACTATCATTAAGTTTTCGTATACCATGTTTATACTTTTCATTTGAAAGTACGTCTGTTACCGCTTCTTTTAACGTTTGCACATTAACATGCTCTTTCAATAACCGATGCGCTGCTTCAAGCTCAGTTAACCTTTGTGCTATCATTGGCTGATCTTTATCATGTGGAATTATTACAAATGGGACTTTAAAATATATAGCATCGTGTACGCTATTCATGCCGCCATGTGTAATAAAAACATCTGTTTCACTTAATATTTCTGATTGGGGTACGTATGAAGCAATTATAAAATTGTCTGGCGCTTTTTTAATTTTAGAACGATCATTTCTATCACCAATTGCCATTACAACTATCCCATCAAAATCTGAGAAAGTATCAATACAAGTATTAAAGAATGGTTCGAGTCCTTCAAGTAGTGTTCCCATTGAAATGTAAATAACTTTCTTCTCTTTAAGCATTTCAAATGGAAACTCTACATTTGTTTTACGATTTGAAATACTCGGCCCAATAAAAATGTTATTTTCTCCAAACGAATTGCTATTAGGTTGGAAATAACGACTTGTGTACACGAGAGAAATATCTCCCTTATTATGTATAAATTGAAGATTATTTTTAGGTTTTACGCCAAATTCATGCTCCATTTGATATAGTAACTTTTCAGAAAGTTCATCGGGTTGGAATTGTATTTCTGCATTTGGATGAAAAGGTAACGTCTCTAAAAATTCTGGAGGAATTAAAAATATAGGAGAAGAAACTACACCTGGTATTTGTAAATACTCCTTTACTAACTCTCCAGCACCAAATATATCATAAATTACAAAATCAAAAATTATGCTTTCACATAATTTTTTCGTAATTTCTAATATATATAAAGAAGTTTGAACATGTACATGAAAGAAAGAATTCAACCCATATGAAGTTTCAGTATCAATAGAAATCTCCTTTAATAAATCTGGATGTGTATATACAGTAGCTCCCAAATCTTCAATTCTGCCTTTAAAATGTTCTGTTGTAATATAATGTACGTGATCATCCCGTTCAATGAAGGCTTTGACTAAACTTAATGTAGGATTTACATGTCCCTCTGCCGGAAAATTAACCATTAAAATATTTAGCACTTCTTTCTCACTCCCTACATTTCAATGCTCTTATTAACCATACTGTAATTATTACAGTCAATCTTCCCCTAATAGTCCTAATAAACTTGCTACTTTAGATTGATAAATAATTGTCAGTCATTAAATTAAAAAAGGCATCTACATAAGTAGATGCCTAACCGTGATAAGGAGTGTTCTGTGAGGTTAGAATAAGCTTTTCAGCTTGTCCTATGCTATCAATATATGATTTATTTTATAAAACGTGAATAATTGATAGAATGATTTTACCTCTCTATCACCCATTTTGAATCTATCCCTAAATAAGACGACTCTAGTTTCTATAACATTTCATATATTTTAATCTTCTTTAGAGCTATCTATTTTTGTAGTTTCTCCAGTCAATCACTTATTTTTCAATTCAAAATAAGCATCTAAAATTTCTTTTCCAATATCAGAATTAATACCAGATTTATCATTAATAACCCACGGTACAACTACAGAGAATGCTACTTCAGGATTATCATATGGTGCATATCCTGCTAACGTTAAATTATAACATTCTCTTCGCTCACCTTTTTCATTTCTTCCAATATCACTTTCTCCACCGTATACTGTCTGTGCAGTCCCTGTTTTACCTGCTGGTTTATAAGATGCTTTTTGGAACGCCCTTACACCTGTTCCATCACCTTCTTGGAACACCCTTCTAAATCCTTCTTTTACTTGATTTATATATTCCACTTTCATATCTATTTTATTTAAAACGATTGGTTCTACTGAATGCACCACTTTACCAATCTCATCTTTTTGCGACGTTTGCTCTCTTACCTCTTGAACAATTTGTGGCTTCATTCGATATCCACCGTTTGCGATTGTTGAAATATACTGTACAAGCTGAAGTGGCGTATAGGTGTCATACTGGCCAATTGAGTAGTCTAGTAAGAAACCAGGTTGATTATCTTTTTTACCAATTTGTCCAGCTGTTTCATTCGGTAAATCGATACCCGTTGGAACACCTAATCCAAATTGCCTGAAATAATACCTCATTTTATCAAAGTACTCCTGTTTAATATTTAATGAACTATTTTTCACATAATCCACACCTGCAATTTTTAATGCTGTATGAAACATATAAACGTTTGAAGAGACTTGTAACGCTCTTAAATCATCAATATTTCCAAACTCTTTCCAAGACTTTTTTTCCTTAGTTCCTTTAAACTTCATAGGTGCATCATAAAAATAAGTACCTGGTGTTATAGCTTTCGTTTCAAATCCAGTTAAAACTGTTGCACCTTTAACTGTTGATCCAAGCTCATAAGAACTAGTCATTGTGCCTAAAGCATAGTCTTCAACTTCTGTTTTTCCGTCTTTTTCTACAAGTCTTTTCCCAGCCATGGATAATACTTGTCCGTTTTTCGGATTCATCATCACCACGAAAGCACGGTCTAACATGGATTCTGATCCTTTATATGCCTTTAATATTTTTTCTATACTTTCTTCTACTTTTTTCTGTAATTCCATATCTATTGTTAAAGTTAAATTCTTACCGCTCTTTCCCTCAGAAACTGTTTCCGTTCTAATTGTATTACCTTGTTTATCTGCAACGCTTCTTACTTCTTTTTTTGTACCATGAAGTGCATCTTCGTATTGCTGCTCGATATAACTTTTTCCAACTCTATCATTTCGGCTATAATCACGTACCAAGTAGTAATCTAATCGTTCACTTGGTAATCCTTCATCGGAATTAGAAACATTTCCAAGAACAGATCGGAATAATCCATCATTTACATACACTCTCTCCCAATCAACCGATACGTCTACACCTGGGAGATTCGCTAAACCTTCACTAATTATAGTGAATTCCTTTTCACTAACATCTTTTTTAATAATTTGAGGAGCCATTTGATAACCAGAAGTCATCTTACTTTTAATAGCTAACACCTTTATATCTTTATTTGTTAATTCCTGAAGATTTTTATCTGTTACACGCTTCCTTTTTAACTCTTCTATTTTTTTATCTAAATTTTTCCCGGTAATATCTTTATCTCTGAACTTATTTATTTCTTTTTTAGATACTAATTTTTCGGTAAGTTTCGGATTTAATTGCATCCAAAAATCTTTCTTATCCGTTTCAGTTAGCTTATTTATATCTTCTTGCGGCATTTCAATTATGTCTGCAAGTTGTCTTGCAGTTTTTAATATCTCTTCTGATTTTACACCTTTCATCTTTGTATATGTAATTGTACGTAAAGATTTATTATCAACTACTGGATTCCCTTCTCGATCAAATATTTTTCCGCGCGGAACAGAAAGACTTACGGTTGCATTTTCTCTCTTCTCTATTTCATTTTTATACGTTTCTCCATCGATAATTTGTACTTTACCTAACTGTATGATCATGGCAGAAAATAATAAAAATACACAAAAAAATAAAATGTTTAACCGCATCGGTATTGCTCTACCTCTTGTTTTCTCTTGTTTTTTCACTTCGCCTTAATCTCCTCCTTACAACATTTCAAATAATATTTGGTTTCTATATTAAAAGTAACGTGCGACTTCCATACATTACCTTGTACAAATATTAATATAATGTTTAAAACTTAATAGAAATTAAAACAAATCTAAAGAAAAGGTAAAGTTTACTAAATTAAATGTAAAAATACCCAATAACCAAAAACTAAGCTTTTGATTATTGGGTATTTAGTAATTTAAGAATTAATAATTGGACGCATTGATTCGAATCTATCATCATAATTTGATAAAGATTTTTTACTCTGAGCTTTTGGCAAATAAATATTCACTGTTGTCCCGACACCAACCTCACTCATAATACTTATTTTCCCTTGATGACTTTCAATAATTTTATAACTTAGCATTAATCCGATACCAGTACCTTTTTCTTTCGTACTATAAAATGGCTCACCTAATCTCTTAATTCTTTCTTCAGGTATCCCTATTCCTTCGTCAATTACATGAATAATGACACCCTCATCGTTTATCTCTTTTATATGAATTGCAATTTTTCCACCATCCGGCATAGCTTCGATTGAATTTTGCAAAATATTAATAAATACTTGTTTTAATTGATTTTCTGAGCATTCAAGGATTATATCTTTGGAATCTGTATATAATTCAACTTGAATATTTGTCATAATTGCTTTTGTATTTATTAATGATACGACATTTTTAAATATTTGATAAATATTTTTCTTTTCGGTACTTATTTCATCTGTTTTAGCAATCGACAAAAACTCTTGAAGAATTGCTTCTATTCTTTCAATTTCAGAAAGCATTAGATCAAAATATTTTTCTTGATCTTCTATATTAATTTGGAATAACTGTATAAACCCTTTAATGACTGTTAATGGGTTCCTCACTTCATGAGCTACACCAGCAGCTAATTGACCGATTGCTGCAAGTGTATCTGATTTATTTAGCAATTCTTCTGTCTTTTTTCGCTCTGTAATATCCCGTACAATAATCATAATTTTATCATGCAATAACGGTAAACATCTAGCTTCAAAGAAATCGATACTTTCATTAATTGTAAGTGGATATTCAATAATTGTATTTGTTCCTTTTTCTTTCACTTGACAAATTGCTTCTTGAAATTTTTGTGCTACTGTAGATGGTAATACTTCGTAAAACTTTTTTCCCATAAAAGCTTCTGCGGGTACGTAAAATTTTGTAGGGGATCCTGCTTTATAATCAATAATTGTTCCATCATCTTCTGTTAAGAAACATAAATCTGGTAAAGCCTTAAAAATTAATTCCAATTCAGACGTTTGTTGTTTTAATTTCTCTTCTATTGCTTTTAAATGTGTAATATCTACCCCAACAGCCCAATAACTAAATCCACTTACAGGAAACTGTTCTGATATATTGGACCACATTATCGTTTTAATTTCACCATTTTTACATGTTAAGCGCATTTCCCAATCTCTAAAGTTCTTTCCGCGAGTCAAAAATTTCTTTTGTATCTCGTGACGATAATTATGATCAGGATACAGTAATCGAAGTGCGTTTGGATTTCCAATTACCTCTTCTGCAGTATAGCCTGTCACAATTTCACATTCGCGATTCCACAAAACAAAATCTCCATTATAATCAAGTGCATCAACCATAACAGGCATGTTTTGTAAGATTGTATGTAGTTCCTCCTCTTTTCGAGAAAGTAACGTTGTATTTTTACTTTGAAATCCTTTCATTACTCCATCTATAATTAGATTTGAAAGCATTTCAAAATATTTTTGACAATTGAAAATTTCACTTTTGTTTGACCATACTACAAAAGATCCTAAATATTGATTGTATATGAAAATGGGGATTTCAATTTTGGGAAGTTTACATATTTTCGTCTCATTTATTCCAAAAGAAAATATACATTCTTTTTCAGCATCAAGAAGTTGATGTGATATGTTGGTTAATTGATAAAATTGTTCTGCCATGGTTTCTATTGTACTCACATCAATAAGTTCCATTAGCCGCGCATTCATTCTTTTTTCACCTCAATATGTAAAGTTAATACAAATTCAAAATTTATACTTCTCCATTATACGAAGAATGTGCCATTAGGTATATAGCTGTAGAATAATTATTCGAACAAATTTTATTTTTCAATTAAAAAAGAGAGGGATTCACATATAAAATGAAACTTTAATCAGTATGCATTTTGTTCATCACATATCAATTCTGATTTGACGAACAACATAAATCGCGCCCTCATGCATACTTATAATTTTGATGTTAGAGTTTTACGCACCGATTGTTGCAGTATAAAAATACAAAAAATATAAAGTTCATAAAATTTTCACAATTTTTATGAAAAATATAAACATTTATTCCAATATATTCTATATAATAAAATGTAATAAGGCTTCTATGAATCTCATAGAATACCTTACCCCTAATAAAAAGAAAAAAGAATCTATGTAGATTCTTTTTTCTTTTTTTATTACATTACATATTTATATAAAGCATGTGCAACACCATGTTCTTCATTTGATAAGGTTTCGTATTGACACATCGCTTTTATTTCTTCGACTGCGTTCCCCATTGCAATTGATATATTTGCTTTTTCCATCATTGATACATCGTTTAGCCCATCACCTATCGCTACAGTATTTTCAACTGGAATATTCAGGTGTTCTGCTAAAGTATATAATCCATTTCCTTTTTGGGCGTCTCGGTGATTAATCTCTAAATTATGCCAATACGAAGATGTAATGGCTAAATCAGTATTATGCAGAAACGTTTCTTTTAACTTTTTTAATTTTTCTATATCATAAGAAAATGGCAAAAGTTTATGCACATGTATATCTGTTTCTACAATCGGTTTACAGCTTTCGGCACTATGAAATGCTGTATGTTCAAGGTATAATGCTGCAATCGTTTCTAACTCTTTCAAGTCGATATTTTCATTTGAATTCTTCACATATTCGATTTCATTACGTACACTTTCTACTCCATATTCCGGCACGTACACACCTTTATCAGTATAAAGCTGATAATATAAACCATTTTCTTCAAGATAGTGCACAATCTCAAGTGCTTGCATATTTTGAATTGGATATCTCTTCATCATTTTTTTATCTTTATATATAAGCGCGCCATTTTCGGCAATAATTGGACACTCTAAATTAACTTCTAACAATAATCGCTCAATGTCGACGATAGAACGTCCAGTACAAATTGCTACAACATGACCTGCTTCTTGACATTTTCGAATTGCCTCTGCATTCTCTTTACTAATCATTTTATTCCCCGAAAGAAGAGTTCCGTCTAAATCAATTGCAATTAATTTCATTATTTCTTCACCACTTTCTATATATACACGCGTTCATATTAAACGAAAGGTATCGTTTTCATACTGATTTCGTGAAGTACTCCTTATTTATAATTTATGAAAAGCGTTTCAGGTCAAGAAATAATTATAAATAAAATCCAAAACTTTTTTAAAAAAAGCTTTGGATTTTAAACTATGAATTATAACTAATATATTTTGTCTCACACATGTACACATTCTTTTCTTCAGTTGGGACGAATACTTTAAACTTTTCCAAACGTTTTCCGTAAACATGAATTGTGATAACGCTTTCATATTTCCCTATTTCAAGAATATGACAATCAGCTGGTGGAATTACTTTATCTGTTTCGCCTTCTCCCAAATAAAGATTTCCTGTATGTGTTAAATACACAAGTGAATTTTCAAGTTGCTTCGTTTGTATAAAGTTCTGCACCATTATCCTTCCTGTAAAAACGCCTTCTACTCCCCATGTACCATCATGATCATGTAAAGGTGTAGATTGGCCGTCTTTCCATACGAGAGCTAATACTTCGAAACGCTTTAAAGGGTCTTCATATAGCGAGTGTCGTGCATATTGAGCCGAATTCGCCTTCTGTTTTTCTATCGGAAGCCATGTTTTCTTTTCTAAAAGTTCTTCTAGTAACTTTTCAATACCACACACTATTTCTTCTTCGAATAAACAATTTTCCATAAGATCTGTAACACCTTTAATAAACTTTTGAAATGATTTACTTCCATTACAAGTCAACATAAGAATCCTCCTCTACATTTTATACAATTCCATATTAAGGTAATTTTATAAAACTCACAATTGAGAAACAAAAAACAAGATGCAAATATATACATCTTGTTAAGATTTTTATTTAGCTTCCAATCGAATAGGTAAATGTTTTAATGTTTGTTCATTTTCCAATATACATTCTTCTAAACAGAAAGATGAAGATAACTCTATTTTTTCAAAAGTCTTTATAAAAGTACTTAATGCAATCTCAGCTTCTAAACGTGCAAGTGGTGCCCCTAAGCAAAAGTGAGGGCCCTTACCAAAGGTTAAATGCTTTTCATTTCCTATTCGGTGTATATTAAATTTAGATGCTTGTGAAAACTTTTTCTCATCTAAATTTGCTGCGCTTACCCATGCAACAATCATTTGATCCTTTTTCATAAAAGGTCCAAATATATTTGTGTCCTCTGTAATTCTCCTAGCTAATGTAACTGGAAAGCGATAGCGTAATACTTCCTCAATTGCTTTCGAAATTAATTGAGGTTTTTCTCTTAATTCTTTATATGTTCCAGGTGAGTCCACTAAAAAGCAGTAGAAACTATTAATAATTAAATTTGTAGTTGTTTCATTACCAGCGGCTAATAAACCTAAAGAAAAAGTAACAATTTCTTCATCAGTTAATCTTTCGCCTTCATATTCCGCTCGTATTAAATCTGAAATAATATCGTCGATTAAATGATATCTTTTATCTTGAACGATTGGAAGAAGATATGCTTTAAATTCATTTAACGCAATTCCTTTTTCTACATCCAAATCGTTAAATTTTTCTTTACTATACGGCATAAATAAAATATCCGACCATTCTTTAATTTTTTTACGGTCAGTTGTTGGCACTCCTAATAAATCGGATATGACGGTAACAGGTAAAGGTGCAGCAAACTCTTCAACGATATTAACTTCACTATATTTTCCGATATGTTCTACAAGTTCATTTGCGATAGACTGTATTCGAGGTTTCCATTGTTCTAAACTTCTTGGAGTAAATGCGTTAGAAACAATAGAACGTACATTGCGATGTTCTGGTGGATCAGTAGAATTGATGTTTATCCTAGTTTCTAAAGGTGGGATTGCAAATTGTCTTCGTTCCCTTCTACTTGAAAATAAGCGATAATCCGATAAAACTCGATTTACATCATCATATAAAAAAACATTCCATACATCCTGCTCCTCATCATAATGAACCGAATGATTATCCCTCATAAATTGATACCACTCATATGAATTCCACAATTCTTCTTTTGTTTTCAGCTTTGAAATTTCATGAACTAAAATCACATTTTCAGGCGAAGCCATAGTTCTTTCCTCCCTTTTCTTTTACAATAAAAGTGATAGGTCGGTAGTTCAAAGTTGTATAATCTAACATATGTTATTTTAACATATACTAAAGGAGATTTTTCATTGAATAACTTGAGAAATATATAAGGAGGATTTTTATGTATGTTGATATTTTATTACTGGCAGAATTAACTTCAGGGCCAAAACACGGTTATGAAATAAAGAAAAATATCCAAAATCGGTTAGGAGAGAATTTTGAATTAAATCATAATATGCTTTATCCTTCTCTTCGGCGTTTTGAGAATATGGGGGCTATAACGAAAAAAGTACATACACAAGTCGGAAAACCAAACCGAAATATGTACGACATAACAGAAACCGGAGAAAAAATGTTTTCTGAAATGTTACGCGAGTTTCCCGAAAAACTCGCGACAAACAATGCAGAGTTTCTTGTTCGTGTCGCGCTTTTTGAAAAACTTGATTGCGAAGCTAGAAAAGAAATTTTAACAATGCGCCAAGACATACTACATAAACAGCTTACTGCTATTCAATCTTTAGATATTACCTCCTCTTTTATTACAGAAGTCATTGAATTTAGTAAATCACGTATTGAACATGAATTACTCTGGATTACATCACTTATGAAGAAAATATGAAAAAATAACAAGAAAAGTTAAAAATAATGAATGAAAATGAGATTTATTATCAATACTATAATTAATAAAAGGGCAACCACGATTTGGTTACCCTTAAAAAAATTTATACTTCTGGATCAAAAGTTTTGCAATCTGTTTCTTCCGTTGTAGATGCTTGTTTACCTTTATGACTTACAACATAAATTGCATCTGCACTACATTTATTGCCGTTAGCCCAAAATTTACAGTTGTTTACTTCACATAAAACGTCTTGTGCCATAGTATCACACCTCCTTGTTCTATTATCATTAACAAAATTCGGAGGTATGATACTCTTTGTTATGCATTTTTTATTCCCTTTTTAGCTTTCTTAATGGCTCTATATTCCCTTGTACAATAGCACTTATATTTTCAGTTATTTTTTCAATATCAAAATGCCACCATTGAATTTGCAATAATTCTTCTATTATTGTATTTGTAAATCGTTCCTTTATTTTATTTGCAGGGTTTCCACCAACAATTGTATATGGTGCGACGTCTCTAGTCACAACAGATTTAGCTGCTATTATTGCACCATCCCCTATTTTTATTCCAGGCATAATCGTTGTATCCATACCGATCCAAACGTCATTTCCTATAACTGTATCACCTTTGTAAGGTAAATTAGACAAATTAGGTGTATACTTCTCCCACCCATTTCCAAATATATTAAATGGATATGCCGAAAATCCATCCATTCGATGATTCGCTCCGTTCATAATAAAGGTAACTCCATTTGCAATACAACAAAACTTTCCAAGGATAAGGCGATCTCCAAGAAATTCATAATGATGTAATACTCGATCTTCAAATGTTTCTCCATCTTTCGCATCATAATATGAATAGTCTCCAACAAGTATATTAGCTTTTGTTATTGTGTTTTTTATAAAATGGACGTTTTGATTTCCTTCAATAGGGTATTTAACATTTGGATTAGGATTCATTTTGTATAGCACTTCCTTTACCACTTATTTCACTTTCTATTGCTATCGTTGGCTTTAAATTGTATATAGGTAAAATAAACAATAATCCAATTATAAAAAGGAAAGCCGTTCCTTCATACATCATACTTAATGAAAACATTTCCTTTAATGAGCCAGCAATACTCATCGTTACTACCATTGAACCTGTGAATAGTGGACTTAAAATACCATTTACACGACCAATAAAATCAGTATCGCTATTTTGAATGATGAGCGTATTAATACCAATTTGGATACAAGGAAGAGCTAAACCGCTAAAAAGTTGTGCTGTAAGTGTCACCCATAAATTTGTCGAATAACCTATAATACCAATACCAATCGCCTGACCGAGCATCCCTACAATTAACATCTTTTGCGGAGCAACATTTTTCGCAAATACCATCGCTAAAGCTCCACCAACAATCATCCCTGCACCATTGACTGTCAGTAACCATTGTAAACTCTCTTTTGACAGCCCTAACTGCTCAGTCACAATAAATATACCTAATGGCTGAATTAATCCTATACCTAGTCCTGCTGCCATAAAACAAAGCCCTAGTAAAGTTAATGCTTTTTTCTTTTTCACGTATTTAATACCGTCCAGCATTTCCTGTAATAGAGTGATTTCTTTCTTCTCATTATCATTCTCAAGATCTTTAGGAAGAAATAACAACACAGCTGCCGCAAGTAAAAAAGCGATACCTGTTATGATGATTGAAATATAAATTCCAAAACTATGAAAAATAAATGTTCCAAGAATCGGTCCTAACACCATAAAAATCGCAAATATTGTTTGATATATAGACATCGCTAATTGGATTTGTTCCGTTGATAAATGTTGTTTAAATAATTTCATTCCAGATGGTTGAGAAAACTGCGAAAGGATTGCAGAAATAAGCGTGACAAAAAACACAATTTTCCACGTACCAAACATAAGAGTAATTAATACAGCAAATACTGAAATAGAACTTAACGTTTCACACCATATCATTGTCTTCTTTGGCTTCCACCTATCAGCAAAAGTTCCGCCAATAAAGGAAAAGATGAAAATTGGAGCAAACTCAGCAACTGAAATCATCGAAATAGCAAAAGCATCACCTTTTGTCATTTCCATTACGTATAGTAATACCGCAAAGTTTCGAACCCATATTCCTATTTGCAAAAATAATGCTGATGCTAGAATTCCTTGCACAAACCGATTTTTTAATACTTGCGATACCCCGGTATTTTGTTTTGTTACTACATTTGTCGACATAAAAAAGCCTCCTATTTCATGTTCTGAACAGGAGGCAGCACAAATCATATGAAAAGACTATATTTTCACAGAGCGAAATACATCCCTTTTCTATAAATGTACATACTAATCCTATTCAGAAGAATATTTCGTTTTTTAACGAAGATCTCTTACAAATAGAATTAGTTGATCATTGGGATGTATTCACCCTTCCGTTTCGAATTTAAATTACACATACATACTCTATGTAAATCATTTTCAATGTATGCATGTCTTACAATAAATATTCTAGAATGTTAATGGTAATTCCTCTAAAGAACGCATTAAATAATTACCTTGCCATTTGATTTCATCACGGTTATCTTTTATTTGTAGTTCAGGCATTCGCTTAAATAAAGTAGTGATAGCAATCTTTGCTTCTAACCTAGCAAGTGGAGCTCCTAAGCAAAAATGGCTACCATGTCCAAAGGCAATATGACGATTATTTTCCCGAGTAATATCGAATATTTCTGGTTTTTCAAATACTGTTTCATCACGGTTTGCCGAAGCTAATGCAATGACAACCATATCCCCTTTTTGAATTGTTTGGTCGTGAATTTGAAAAGATTCATCTGCCCATCTTGAAGTCGTTACCTCAACTGGAGAATAATATCGTAATCCTTCTTCAATAGCTGCATCAATTAATTTTGGATTTTCTTTTAATAACTGTAATTGATTCGGATTTTCAAGAAGTGCTAATACTGTATTTGTTATTAAATTTACCGTTGTCTCGTGTCCTGCCACAATTAGTAACATTATCATTGAATATAGTTCCCGAGCGCTAAGTTTATGCCCTTCACTCTCTGCAAGTATTAAAGCACTAACCAAGTCTTCTTTCGGCTCTTTTCGTTTCATATCAACTAAATATTGAAGATATGTAATAAACTCAGATAGTTGCTTTTCAGTTTCTTTTATTTCTTCTGGTGTTTCTGGATAAGCAATGACAGCATGAGACCAAATTCTAAATTTCGCTTGATCCTCTTTTGGAATGCCAAGCATTTCACTTATCACAATGATCGGTAAAGGAAATGAATAATCATCAACAAGGTTTAATGAACCTTTTCGCTCGACTTCGTTCAATAAATCATCTGCGATATGCTGAATTCTTCCTTCCAATTGCGCGATCATCTTCGGTGTGAAAACTTTTTGTACAAGTGATCGTAAACGATTGTGGTTTGGTGGATCTGAATTTAACATGTGCGTCGTTAAATGATCACCATTGTCAACAGTAAGAAACACATTCAATGTATCTTGAGAAAAGACATTGGCCGGATCTTTTTTTAAGCGACTATCTTTTAAAAGTGGCAAAGCATCTTCATATCTTGTAATAAGCCACTCTGCACCTAATTCAGTTTTATTCACAAATAAGATAGGTTGCATTTTTCTAGATTCTTTATAGATTTCATACGCATCTTCTTTAAACTGAGCTGAAGCTAAATTAATGCCATCCTCTATTCTTAGCCCAACTTTATTTTTCATTGACATTGTATTCCCTCACTCTCATTTGTTTTTGAAAACCAACCAACATATGCATTATACTCTAATAAAAACGTGAAAATTGTTAATTTTTAATCAAAATCTTACTTCGTATATTGAAAAATAAAAAAAGTGAGAGAGTAAAATAATTTTACTCTCTCACTTTTTTTATGCGAAACACATAAAATTACTAATTTGTTGATAGCGGTAACTTACTTTACGACGACGACCACCTTGCCAAGTGTAACCTGATACTCCGTTTCTTCTCACTTCAGTCGGAAAGAACCATAAGTCTCTTCCGAAAGGTCCAGGACGATGTAAACGTAAATATCCCCATCTTCCTAAACAGTTACACATCCATGATTTCATATTACCTGCTTGTGCTGGAGAAGCAAATGTAGATGGTAATGATGGAGCTTGTGACGGTGGTGGTGACGTTGGAGCATCTTCCGCATCATCTGGTCTATAATCTTCTTGTTCCATATTTCTCACTTCATTTGTAGATTCATATCCGTAGTTTTGTGGTTGATAATACATCGCTTGATCATATGGATAATTTTGTTGGTTATACATATTAACAAATCACCTTCTTTTCATTCAGTACCTTTAACATTCATATGTGATATGCCCTCTAAAGGAAGCTTATGTTATAGCCCAACTTCAATTTAAAAACCTCGTATTCTTAATAATACGAGGTTTTTAAACATAAAATGTATTTATTATTTCCTTAACTTTACACTATAAAAGCGCATTTCTTCTAGTGAACCTACAAATTCAAATACTTCTTGTTTAATTAATTCCTTTAAGCGATATTCTAAAAACGTATCGCCAACTAACTGCTCTACAAGACCAAGTGCTTCACCAATTACTCTCGGAGCTTTTAGAAATTCTTGATCAGCACCTACACTTTTCGCACATTCAATTATAAATTGATCAAAATAATCTTCTTGTACAGAATGCACTTCATTGTCTGTCCAAACTCTTAAAAATTCCGTACTTTTCGATAGACTATCCCACTCATGTTCAAACTGCATACGTTTCTCCACAGTTAAATAAGGCAATTCTACAAAACTTTTTTGAATTAGAGCTAAACTTTCAGGCGCTAATTCTCCAGTTCCACGAATATCATACTCTTGTTTTAATATTTCTTTACTTGCTTCAGACGTATTAATAACTCGAATGTTTTTCTTATCTTTTAATTGTGTCAATACAAAACATAGACCTACATGTTCATGTGCGTTATCTGCCTTCCAAATGGTAATTGGTGTTTCATTCGGAATTGAATGCAGAACTTCTACAGTTTCCTTATATCTTGGTAAATACTCATCTTCAAAATAACTATCATAAGAGGTTAAGTTATTTACTAACCACTCTTTTCTTGCTAATTGACCTTCATTTGTATGTAATTGATGTATTGGCCCAATTGAAAAGAATTCAGAGAATGAAACCACACTCTCCTCGAGTAACCCTTCCTGTTTCAACATATATTTTAAACAACCGGCTGTTGAATCATCAAAAGCGATATGAATGTGTATACTTTCTCTTATGTTCTTTTCCTGAGTTGTATCACTCGTTAATTGCTTAGGAATACTCGTTAAATTTTTTACCATATCTTCGTTATAATTCCCGTCTAATACATCTAACTGTATTAGAATACTTTGAAGTAAATGTTTTGCTTCATCTTCATACATATCCTCAACAACGTTTTTAATTTTATCTATCACGTAAATCCCTCTATTCATTTCAAAATAACGTAGATTATAGTGTATCATTTTACTATCGTTCTTTAAAAGCTTTTTAGTCAAATCATTTCTTACACTGATTTATGCAGCTATCTAAGTTTTTAATAAAATCTTTCTCCATCTCCTCCTCAAGCTATAGACCTAAAATATTTTTTCGCTTCCCCGTTATCAATCACACGAAATCACAATAGTTGCTAAATAAATTTTAAATACTTTGTAAATCTTTTTATTTAAATGTATAATTATATAGAAAATAAAAACTACAGGAGCAATATTAATGGAGAAAGTACTTACTACTTATAAACATTATCTAAAAAATTGGAGATTTATATTTATTTGTATATTACCTGCTGTGGCTTTCTTATATACACTTGATGTTATCTTTGAACTACTGTTTCACCAAAATTTCTATTTGTCTAATTTAATTATTGCTATCATTTTATTCTTAATATTTATTAACGTAAAAGATAAATTTAAAATCAAAGGTTAAAGAAAACTATAATTGAAACGAAACCGTTGTAGAGCTACATTTTTCATAAAAAATAAGAGCACCCTGCTATTGGATGCCCTAGTGTGATTAGAGGTTTTTTCTGAGTATTGATTCGGACACGAAGATCTTGTCCTATTACATACTATATGCTTGTACTTATTATATTGTGCATAAAAAAACACAATATCCAGATGCCAGATAGATACATACACATTGGATAACTAACTCGCTATAAAAGGCCTTCCTACATTATTACTAATAAAACCTGCTCATTCTTACATTTTAAAATTGCTTTATTTATAAACAAAAAACATCCCCATGGATGTTTTTTCTCTAATCACCTTTAAACTTCCATAAACTTAGCAGGTACACCAATTTTTTCAACTACAGAAGATATATTAGTAGGATTAATCATTACATTTTCAATACAAACTAATTTATTTTCTAATAACCCTTTCTCTGTAGTAATAAGTTCTTCAAATCGTTCTAAAGTCATTGAGAATTTGTGCTCACTTCCACCATTCATACTGACTTTTACATACTTCATAGTGTCACCGCCTCTCTTAATTATCTATAATTCGATAAGAATACGCTTACATCCTTTTTTATTAAAGTATGGTTTATCACATCCCATAACACGTTTAAAATGACTTTAAGAAAAACAGCCAATCTACACCTCTTATTCTTTTTATTAAAATTACAATCAAACGTTTCTAGCATTCTACATCTTTAGAAAGAATTATATAATAGTATTGATTAAATATTAGGAGTGTTATTAATGGCTGATATAATTCGCCTCTTAATTATTATACTTATTGCTATTTTTTTGTTTTCATCTATTATTATGGAATTTAAAAAGCCTCAAAAAAGTATGTTTTGGTTCTCTATTGAAGTCTTGTTTCTGCTTGGAATTATACTTTTAATTAAAGAATTTTTTATCAAATTTTCCGCATAAACCCTTAAGTAAAATATAATATTTTATCAGTAACGCAGGAAAAATTATAATTTTGAACTCTTTTCACTGAAGTTAAGAATGTAACTTCCAATAATTATCCTTTATTTATAATTGCTTTATTAGCTTCTTCTAAGTCATATTGGTTTATTAACATTAAGACTAAAACAAGCATGCCTTGTCATATATTAAAAAAAAGATAAGGGATGTGAAAGCATTGAATAACAATCAATTTGTTTTTTATGTAGTAAAAGGTTCGGCAATTAAAAAATTTATTATTATCGATTTAATTGCTGGAACAGGAATTTATTGGACCGTAAATTTCATTTCTTCAAATGCATTACTCGCAATTATTAGTTGTATTTTGGGGACAAAGAAAATGAAGAAAATACATCATTCATAGAAACCAAAAATATATCCCACTTCTTTCCTTTCAGTTATGTCCCTTTTATATTCCGCGTAATTGTGTACTATTCATTATCTTCTTTCGCCTTTTTTTACTGATTAACTGAATAATTTCATATATACCGTAATAGATACATTCCACTGAAAGCAGGTAGATCCTTCAATTTTCGATCTTCTTGACATGGGAAAAGAAGCGTGAAAAGTTGGCTCATTCATTAGATTCTCTAGCAAACAACACTTTTACTTGTCTGCTTTTGTATGAGATTTTTCGTTTTACATATACTACTTTTGAACCTGCATACCAATGCAAGCCATTTTGGTGTTTTGGATTTCCCTTCCTCGGATAAGTATTTTTTACTTATCCCTTTTTTGTATAGACATGTATATTTAGGGTAAAATTAATTACAAGCAGTTTTTCTGTTTATTCGTAGTTCTTTATCAAAAGACTTTTCTCCTTTTAAGGACAGCAGATACGACTGCTTGTCCTTTTTTATTTACATTTCACACGACATTTTTTGACCAATTCTAAGCATTCTAATACGGATCCCGAATAGCCGCTGTTTATATTCATTCAAAATAAGCATTTTCTGATACTTTCCTTTTTAAGTTACACAACATGATAAAAATGAACTTATACATTTGAATCAATGTTTCCTATCTCAGAAGCTCTTCTAAATAACTAAAAAAGAACACCTTAAGTGAGTGTTCTTTTTTCTTTATGTAAGCGAACATACAGATAATATTAACCCTCCAAATGTCACTGTTCCTAGTACTCCTAATACAAATCCTGTTAAACAAATACAATCAGCAAGACAAATAGAAGATTGCGATAATGGAACAAATGACCTACTTGTGCTCGATCCATAATGTCTTATTTTCTCATAATTTATATCTAACATTAAATGCAGATACGATATACAACCCTCAATAGTTTGAAGAGATTCATTTTCTAATCGCTCCAAAAACTTGTTATGTAAAGCAAGGGGAAGAGGAAACTGTTTATCTAAGTTCATATTTTGATAAATTAATTGTAAACGAGTTAGCATGCAATTTTCCTTTTTTTCAGATACAACTGTACATTTCATATTATTAAATTCATTTAATAATATCGTCAATTCATCCCTGGTGCCGTATAAATCCCTAGCTATTCTTCTCTTTAGTTTGTATGAATGAATAATAGATTTAATCTCAATCATTTAATTACACTTCCTAATTAAATATTATTTATCCTTATAGATAAACAGTACTTTTAAACCATATTAAAAATACACTCAAACACTTTAATTTACTATCGATTATCATTACATAAACCTTACATTATTGTAATAATTTTTTCACTGCTTACCAACTAGAAGCAATCCATCCTCTTAATTAGAGTTGTATACATCGCTTTACTTTGTAATACAGTATTAAAATATTGTTGGTTATATTTTTGCAATAAAATGTAACCACACGAAACAAGCGGCTTCTGATTGCACAGAGGCCGCTTATTTAATACCCGTATATTTATATATTCACGTTATAATTGCTAATAAGAAGGATAAAGATAGAAATGCACAAAGTGGTATAAATAAAACGGTATCCATTCTAGCAAAATGCGTATCTTTTTCGCGTTTAAAAATACCAAAATAACGAAACTCACCAATTACTCTTATGAAAAAAACAACCATACTAACCCAGGATCCCATTTGAACAATAATATTAGGAAATGCAAAATGAACTATATTTGTTTGTTGCAATAAAATCATTGCTGCCATACTTAATAATAATGCAATGAACAATGTCACTCCTAAACCTGGTGTAAACGCCTTTTCTCCAGATTTTGTTGGAATGACACTATTCGTCGCCCACTTACCTCCAAAAGCCCAGTAAACATGTAAAAAGCTAACTAAGAATAATATGCAGACGGCAAAATATGTAATAATAAGCATTTTGTCCTCCCATTATTTTATTTAAGTCCCCAACTTTAGATTATGCTATGAATTCCTAATTAGCAATCTATATTTAATTACATAAAAAACCCTTTAATGATTTATCAATTCAATGATAAATCATTAAAGGGTTTACTGAAATTTCTTATGCATTATACCTATTTCTACGACGTTCCATCCTCGTTTGCCCTTGAACAGTACCTTCTTTATATTGATGTATTTGCTCTGGCGTTTCATATGTTGCAGCTGGAGCTGATTCTTCGTAATTATGCTCACGTATTTTTTCTGGTGTTTTTCGTTTTGATACTTTTCCACCAAACTTAAATAACTTCATCTTAAATTTTGGTAATCTTGGAAGACGAATCTTAAATAATAGTCTTTTTCTTTTCTTTTTTTGTTTAAATAGACTAATATTTTCTTTATTATTATCTTCCTCTTTTCGGTGCAATAACATCGCAAGTAACCCACCTAATATAAGTCCCCCAATTAAAAGGAGAATATACAAGTAATGGCTCGTCATTAAACTCGACATACGTTCAAGTATGACTAATGACTGTACTTCTTTAATATCCCATAGTAAAGCGGCCCATAATGAGACTAAACCGAATGTAAGTCCATATGTACGAAAACGGAATAGACACGGAATTAAAGCGACACATGCGGCAATTTTCGCATTCGCTATTATTGAACTTATTGAAATATCTTGATGCCAAATGACTAACAGTAGTGTTATAAATGGAGCATACGCTATCCAGCTACATATGCGTGAATATATTTTTTTCGCAAAATAACTACCGAAACTAGTAAAAAATAAAAGGCCTCCAATATATAAAGACCGTTCTAGTGGGATTTGCTTTATAATTCCTGCAATTGGAAAGAGGCCGCTCAATAACATTAATAGCACATCTAATTTCTTCACAATTCCTCATTCCTTTCAAATTTCTTTTGAATCAATTCATACTGCTTTTGCATTTGATGTAGTTTTTTATTTCTAAAAAACATCTTAATCCTGTATGTAAATAAAGTAAATACATAAAAGAAAAGATACATGACAAAAGATATCCTTATTTACATGAAAAAATGACAAATCCTGATCGATATAATGAACAGGATTTGTCTACTATTATTTAAAGAAACATAATTGAATCTTTCTTTTCTATTTTCATTATATCTACATCCAATTCATCATCAAACTCTTTAAACTCTCTTGCATCTATATCAGTCATATAGCTTTTTATTACTTTCGCCATATGCATGGAATACGGCATGTGTATATTCTTTTCCAAAAGCATACTTGAATTACAGCACATGTAATGTACCATTTTGGCAATATAATTCTTTTCTACAGCTTTTACACCTAGCGGTAAAATTTCGAGTATGTATCGCTGCAATGTTTCACTACCATTAAACGAATACTCACCAGTGCTATAATACATTCCTTTAGGATCTACATATAAACTCGTACAATCGAGTACATCATCACATTCTATTGCACCGTATTTTGGTACATCAAAAGATGTATTTATTCTAATAATATTTAAGTTTGGAACCTTTAACACATCCGGAACAATCTCAGGGAAAGTATCTATATCAATTTTATTATTTTGTAACTCTTTTATCCAATGTTTTCTTAAACTCGCATCTATAATGAAATATACTTGCTCATTTTGCTCTTTTGCATATTGTAAAATTCCCGTTAATGTTTCAGAAACAAATTGTTTAAATTGAATTCCCATGTCATTTCTTTTTGAAGGCTGCGGTAAAAAGATATTATGTTTATTTATATTTAATAATAAACGATCAATCGTTTGCCACTCTGTATTCCCATATAATTTATATGAAATTTCTTTACCTTTTATTTGTGAAATAATAGGTAAGAAATCAAATTTCGAGATTCGTTCAATTGATAAATTAACATATGTACAAGGTAAATTTATCTTATTCCAACTACGTTTCAAAAATCCTCTTTGTTCTAATAAACTAAGAATACAATTTATAATTGTTTTACGAGATACATTTTGGCCTACAAATAAATTAATAAATGCCGAAATACGGTTTGTTCGTGCAAACCCTTCTCTAACGATTTGCTTTGGATCAATCTTTTCACGCCCATCACAATTTTTCATTGCGATTAACGCCAATGCCGCATCATTACACTTACCTGCAGTAGCATAAACCGCTTTCATAACATCCTCTACTAGGTTTGTTTTGTATTTCTGGCAATATTGCATTTTATATGGGTTTTGCAATACTTTTTCAATATTATACCTTACTATTTTTAACAATACTGGAGAATCTGCATTCAATACATATGATGACTCACCAATTTGCGCTATCACAATTTCACTTTCAAATAATGCTTGTTCTACTTCCATCGATATTTTTTCAGACCATATTTCTAACGTTATAGTCTCTAATCCTTTTGGAGCAATTAAAGGGAATAATTCATTTTCATTATTTATTGCTATTCTTTTACATTCTGGTAGTAATCTGAAGTAGGAAAATTTTTGCTGAAACCCTTTAAATAGATACTCTCTTTCCTTTACTTTTATACCTGGTTTTATTTTAGTACCTTGAACTTTATATATTTTCTCATTGTATGGAAGCAACACCCTAATATTTGCCCCTAGCATATAATCTTTCGGATATTGAAGAATATGCTCTAATTCAACTTCTCCACCTATATGAAAATCCTCTTTTAAATTTCTAAATATCTTGATCCACTTTATACCGTTTGTAGCTTGTTGTACTTTTAGTTTTACAAACCGTGACTTTTTATTATTCGATGCAAATTCTGGAGTAGAAATTAATACCATACCCCGTTTTCGTCTTAACAGCAAAGGAATGTCTGGATGGTTATATTCTTGATATTAAGGCTATTTTTATGAGCATTTCATATAAGTGTGATTTAACTGATTAAAGCTATTTTCAAAGACGACATATCAGCGATAAATTATGTCTATTTTGTATAGGTGTTAGCAAGTTCGTTTGCAAACTTGTTAGCACTTTTTTTATTGAAACTCTGGGACAACATACACCTTCACATAAACGCCATTCTTCATTGCAAACTGCTCTAAAGTTTTTTGTCTATATTCTGTTACGGTAAAAAAATGAACGATTGGTATTTTACCTTTAAATTTATTTTTGTAGTAAGTTGTAAACTCACCATACCTTTTCATTTTTTTCTACGGTAAGTTATATTAAGAATTACTTTTTAAAACCATGATATAGATATTTCTTTTATATTATTGATATATTAAAGATACGATTTCGTAGGTTTTTAATTGAATACTTTGTGGGCAAATTGTGGGCGTCTACACAATTTAAAAACCCACCTATCATTACGATTAGGTGGGTTTTTAAATTTATGTTTTTATTTTCTCTTTATTAACTGTGATAGTTACGCAAAAATAAAATAGCCTTTAAGTCGACTAATTATATTCCTTTAATATCAAGAGAAACCCAAACAAAAAATTAAATATACGCCTTGTTAAGATTATGAAATAAAAATACTATACTATTTTAAAACTAAAAACTACATAACCCTCTTTTTGTTCGTAATCTGTAATATACAAAATTTCTATCGCTATGCTTCTTCCTGTATATTCTTTTCGCTCATTATCCCATTCATTTAAATTAATTGTATCACCTACATGAAAATCCCTATCATTTTTGCGGATTTCAAAGGTCTTGATACGCTTCAATACAGGTTCAAAAAAAACGGGATTTATTTTTAAATTATGTAGCATAGTATACCTTCACTCCTAACCAAAATACTACTAGCTTTTAATAAATCTAATTAGCTCTGAGTATGGTTCAATTTCATCATACATAAATAACTCGATATCATTCTCTTGCGAATATTTAATAGCCTGACACATTTCAAATTCTTGAAAATCCGCTAACAGTTCTATCGAATATTTTATACGATCTCTTTTGAATAATCTTTCTTTTATTACTTGAGGATTATTTTTCATGAAAATAATCTTACTCATATTAGTACCCTTAAAAGTTGCAAAATCTAAAGGCTTTATTTCATTTTTCGAGTTTAATAAACAAAAATGTCCATCTAACACCAATTTTGAATCAGTTAATTCTAAATTGTTTAATTCACTCTTCCACATTTCTTGATTCCTCGAAATATTACCAGTACTCTTTTGAGATATTTCAATATCATTACCAGCTTTTCTAATTAAATCACTAACAGAAAATGCTTCAAGATTCATGTCATTTTGCAACTTTTTTACTAAAGTTGACTTTCCAACACCATGTATGCCAGATAAAAAAATATATTCTACCATCATATGCCTCCATTGGTATAACAAAATGATTGAGGTGCACCTTTTAAAGTACTATCGAATTCGATTAAATCTAAAGGCTTTTCATATTTTTTAAATTCTTTAATCTGTATTGCAAATCCCTTTTGCTTCCCCTCAAAATAATGATTAAAAAATCTTCTAGTTATCCCCGAATATTCTTTTGTCTGTTTCCATATGTTTTTGGGATTATCCATAATTATATCTTCTATTTCAAACTCCCCTACCACTTTCCCATATGGTTTAGTTGCATAAACTACTACAGAAGAAACATCTTTTCTTTTAAAGATATTTTTTCTGTATTCAAATCTTTTATTTCCCGAAATAATTTCTTCTACAAACTCCGGTTTAATCGATAATAAAACTTTCACATACCTCACCTAATTCTAAAATCTTTTCAAATTGTGAATTTGTTAAGGGCATAAAACCTGCGTACTTCCCGTCACTTATCACATTTTTTTCAATTAATTCTTTCCTAATAATACGTTTTGGCAATGCAATATTATACAACATTTTAATAATATGAGGATACTTTTTTAACTCCCAAAATCCTTTTAACTCTAGAGGGGTAAAAATTGTTCCTTTACCGCAAAATTTAATGAATTCGTCAATGTTATTAAATTCACTAATATGTTTTCTTTCTATTACAGTACATATAGATGTTGCAACAGAACTATATTTAGCGGACTGACCCCATTCAGCTGTTCGATAAATTACTAACATATCTCCAGATTGAATACTTTCTATCCCCAGCATAGCTGTTAAATAAACTTTTTCAACTGTATTTGTAAAAGATAAATCTTCTATTTTATGATTTCTTTCCGTGTCTAGTTTTGAAAACGGAAATAATCTTGTATGGTATTTAGGATAGATACCAAGTACAAATTTATTGTTGTCCTCTAATTGAATACATGGAAAGTCTCTAAAAATATCATTTTTTTTCTCCAATGTTTTTACATATACCAATTCACCGTTATTTTTTCTCCCCCAAAAAACAAAACCAAACTTTTCAAATATCTCCACTAACTTTACTTGCTTTTCAAAAAGAGTTACATAGCATTCAGAATATTTTTCTTCTAGCATTCTCTTCAAAATAATACCAATAAAACGTTCTCCCAGAACTGTTCCATGTGGCTTGATTTTAAAGGTTCCAATCTTAAGACGTCTTTTTTTCACAAAATTCGGAGTGATAGTATCATCAGACTCATCTTCTTCCTTAAGATACAAAAATCCCTGAACTCCATTTTCTCTTAAAACATAAGCTTTTTCACCTTGATATGCTTTCTTCTCGAACCATCTTTCGAAACCCTCATAATCCTCTATCAGACTTTCGAAAAAGCGATCATTTACATCTAATTGTGAAATTTCAATTTGTTCAATTACATCATTCATTAACTTTCTTCCTCCTATGTTATCATTTCTAGCACTAATATTCAAACGTACGTTCTTACCTAGAGTGTATTTATTGATACCACTTAATTATAGCAAAAAAAGGAATTTTTTATAAAAAAATCTTTTCATTAAACGAATTGCCCTTAAATGATTTATCCAATTAAATTAACAAAAATCTAGAATAATACATTTTTAATTAGACTCAAATTATTAAATATAATATGTAATAAAATTACTTCTTTTTTAAAAATCTATATAATTATATTTTATAATTCTTGTTAAATCTATAAACTTTCCTATCTTTTAATACGCATACAAAATTAGATATCTATTTCCTTGCAACTTGTTACTCCTCAATCTAATAATGGTGGAAAAGATGTTATTCTTCGCAAAGAAAGAGAAACTAAATTTATGGAAGTGAAAAGACATAAAAATGGTGTTTTTTTATTGCAAATTTACACTCTAAAAAGAAAGTTTATCTAATTAAATAATGATAAAACATAGGAATCAAGAGATCATCATGAAAAAGGAAATCTGAGTCATCTCAAATTTCCTTTTTCATGACTTCTACTATTTTTAGTGTGTTTCATATATCTCCTTGATTTAAATTTAGAATATTCCGACCAAAAATGAGAAATATATTATAATGTTACCATTTTATGTAATTTAGTTTATATTTGAATTGTATTAAATAAAACAAAGGGAGATGAAATTATGAAGAAGAAAAAACTATTTCCAATATTACTTTCTTTAGGTTTAGCCTTAGGGATGAGTGGGGTTACTACACTATCATTTCCTACAGGTGCGAGCGCAGAGGTAAAAGACCATGCTAAAGGAGAAATAGATATCTCCGGCAGTGCAAAGACTATAAATGTAAAAGTTTCTCCAGGATATGGTCACCTTAAAATACAACTTATAAATAGAGGGAAATCTGACGTAAAAGTAAATCTTAAACACAAGAAAACCAAAGAGTATTACATAGAGGATGAAGTAATTAAGCCAGGTCAGACTTTTAATTGGATAAGCAATGATTATTATCCGGACGGAGTGGGAGCTGGTGATTATAATTTATCACTTAGTAGCGGTGAAAAACCATTAAAAGTTTACTACGCCTATAAAGCAGCTGATGATAAATGGTAATAAGAGGACGGATTTACCGTCTTCTTTTTTATATAATAACAAATTAGAAGGAACATGGTAGTATAAATAATGTTTTTAATCTTGAGAAAAAATGTTCCGAAAGCGTGTTCAAATCACATTCTCCATCTTCCACAACCTCATAATAATAACTTAATATTTTCAATTATTCTTCATGAGAATAGTTGAAAATAAAAAATGCATCCCAATCGTTATTTTGGTTTAACAATTGGGATAAATCTCAATTAAAGATAGCCCTTCTACCTCACATACACATAGGCTTCATTTGCAGTAACATAATATGTTTTACCCTTACTATTGTGTACTTTATATTGTGTAGATCCATTAACGCTTACTTTCGCATCAATTGTAAATCCTAATCCTGCATCTACAGAACCCGCAACATCTTTATCCTGCCAAGATGGAGCATCATAGAATCGTAGATTATTAACTTTAGAAACAACGCGCTTACCTACAATTGAAGAATCCACAGTGCTTTTCTTACTAAACTTTACATAAGATGGGTCATTTTTAACCCATTGCTCACCGCCAAGGTTTAACCACCCATCTTTTTCAGCCCATACAACATAAGCTTCTGGTTTGTTTAACTGACGAATTTTAGAATAGCTTGTACCTGGTCCTTTACGTAAATTAACGTTATAGCCTTCAATATAAGCAATTCCGTCTGTTACTGCTGTCGGTACTTCTGCTGGTTTAGATGGCTTTTCAGGTACAGAAACATCCACACTAGAATTATTGTATGCTCGTTGTACGTCTGCTCTAAATTGCGCTTCTAAAACTCCATGACTACGTAAATAATCAAGTGGATCTTCATGATCTGTACCGCCAAGATATTTTGTAACATCGTAGTGAGTCCATAATCCTTTTTCTACTGATAACCCACGGTCACGTAAGATTTTAGCTAATAACTTAACGTATTTATCATAGCTGCGTTTGAATTTCTCATAATCTCTTGTTTCGCATAATTCCACATGAACAAATCGTTTATTTGCTCCTAGTCCTGCACCATAAGCAATGTATTTCGTATCGGCAATTTGGATTGTTTCATTCCAATCAACTGCATAATGTACGAATGCTGAACGCCATGTACGAGACTCATATTTTTGAATATTAATAGCTGGTGCTTCTGGTGTTGCTGTAGAATGTGCTACAACGCCCTCATAAGCACCTACACCATTTCGGTATGGTTGTTTCGGTAAATTAGGAATAATAAGTGTTCTATCCGCAAAAGCACTTGTTGCAACGGATAAAGCTAAAATAACAGCAAAGAGTACAGAAGAAATATGTTTTAATGTTTTTTTCATTTTATATCAGCATCCTTTTTCATTATTTTTGTGTGGTCAAATAATCCACTTGCTGATAGACCAATGATGATTCCTTGAAATACATTTGTTTTGATATCTCCATCCAAAAATAAAACGCCTAGCACAATGCCAAGCGTTAAATTCAATAACGGAATATATTTTGTTTGTAATCCAACTGTTTTTACGATTTGTGAAAGACCAACTACAATTCCAATCATTACAGCTAAACTCACCATTACATCCCACCTCCTTTCATTAAGAAAGTGAGAATACCCCCAACAATTCCACCAACTACAAGTCGTAAAATCCAGGTAGTATTGGCGCTGATTTTATCTAACTGTTTGTTGATATTAATAATGTCCTTTTCATTACCTGTTGTTCGTATTTCTAAGCTTTTCACTTCTAATCTTATTTCTTTAATTTCTTGCTTGATTTCTTGAACATCACTTCTTACTTCTTGTAATCCTTCCACTTTAACCCCCCCTTTTTAGACAATAAAAAAAGACCAGCTTATGGCTGCTCTGGTTTCTTATCAATTAATTGTTGTAATAACTCTTCTAATTGGGCTATCCGATTTTCTTGACTAGCTACTTGTGATTTTAGATTTGCTATTTCTACCTCCTGTTCCTGTACTGTTGCATCAACTTCCTGTAAAGCTTTCATTGCAATGGATGCATATGAATACAAGTGAATCCCTTTCCCACTTTCATCCACAAACATTTCATCACATTCATCTACGATTAAACCGTAGTATGTTTTAATATCTTCTGTTGTCAATAGTGGATCATTGGGACTTTTTTCCTCTCTCATCCGGTATAGTTCGTTTACAGCATTCTTATAATTAAATTGTCTAATTTTAAGACTTCTAATTTTTTCTAAGGCCGAAAAAGAAATATCACGGATATTAGATTTATATTCCCGTAGTGAAGGAGTCATAAAATTCCCTTGAACAGCGCCCCAGCCATTTTGAGTAACAGATGATTTCAGTTGGATAACTCCTGTATATCCTGCTACACGGCTATTACGTAAAGTTACATTAGGTAATCTTAAATCAGAATCTGTACTATTATCTTCAACGACTAACGAAGTTTGATACAACCCCGCTTTTCCTCTTCTGAAATACCAACTTCCATTTCCAGCATAAAAAACATGGTAATCATTAGCGTTTAGAACACTTAGTCCATTTCTTTGCAACTCCCAATACACAGATTTTTGAATTTCATTATTTTCTATGCCATCGCTAATACCAATGCTCGCATAAGCCCCAGGCCATCCTGCACCTGCTTGAGACATAAATAACGTGCCTGCAGGAGCGTTAGTCTTTTCATCTGAACCTAAGATAAAAGTCGGTTGCACTGCACCATCTGCTCTTCTGTAATGCCCCAGAAACGCCCTAGCCACCCCTTTTTCATAGAGACGTATAAATTGGTCATCTAAGCTTACGTAGTTATCCGTATTTGATGTTCGAACTTGGCAACCAGTTAACAATCCAGCTTTAATCCACTCAGCATTAACTTTACCAACTAAATCTATTCGTGCAGCATTTAACTTAATGTTTTCTTTACTCATGTTAAAGGCTGCAATGACATCATTTTCTTTTACAGATATGCTAACACCCTTTTCAGTTAATTGGAGACGGGCTTCCATATCTCTTACATAAGAACCTGTAGCAAATTGTCCATCTGCTTGCGTCTTCGTATATACTTCTGTCTTTTTTGCTGCGGCATTGATACCCTGTTCATTAATAGTGAAACGGTTGTCAATCATAGTCATCTTCTGGTTAAATTGTTCAGTTGCAAGCTTGTTAGCTAATTCATCTAATAAATCTTGTTTATTTTGATTAACTGTTTGTTTCAACTCAGGAATCTTAAACCCAGCAACATAATCCTCTACTTGTTTAAGCTCAACTTTTGCATTGATTGCTGTTGCCTGTTGTTCGATTTTTGTATTTGCTTCAGTAAGTTTCTTGCCTTGATCTGATACTACATTGTTTAAATTACTAACTGTGGAGGACAATCCGCTTGCTGTTTGCTCTACATTGCTCATACGTTTTTCATATCCAACTTGGCTATTTTGAACATTTGTTACAGTGGTTTTTACACCCTCCACACTTCTTTCAATATCAGTTGTTTTCTTTGTAAATTCATCTGTTGTTACCTGATCTTCAGGTGCTGGTGTCCATGCAGTCGGTACTGTACCAATTTCTAATTTAGGCTTTTCAATTAACACGTCTCCCGTGAAATCACGCGCTAAAGCATAAACTGAAATCTCTTTAATAGGCTTATCCATTACTACAGCACTCGCTGTAAACCTTTCCTGTTTATACTGTTTACCTAGTGTTAGACGATTTTCTACACGGCAACTTGTATACTGAAATGTATTGTCTGTGAAAGTAATCTTCACTTCGAAACCAGCCCATTTATTCGTTGTACCCCATGCAGTAACTTTACCTGTAAATAGAAAGCTCATAGCAAGATTCTTACCCTGCATTAGAGTAACTGCATCCTTCGCTACACCAAAATAGGTATGTGGCTTATTCTCTCCATTCTTCACTGAGTGCGATTTAGTAGCCGTTTCTAATAATAGATTTCGGATACCAATTTCCATACTATCAACTTTCGTTTCTACACTTGTTAACTTCTCACTGATTTTCCCAGCTTCTTCTTTAATTTCAGTTGTTGTTTTCTTAAGCTCGCTTGTTGTTTGCTGCACATCAGAAATAGTCTTCTTTGTACCTTCCACAGTGGACTCAACCGTATTTAATTTAATACTAATTTCAGTATCTTTTTTCGTTAACGATTCAATAGAAGTTTTAAATCCACTAGAATCTTGTTCAAACTTAGTTACTTTCTTATCAATTTCACCTTGTTTATTTTCGATATTAGAAATTGTACGATTTACACCTTGTAAACCTTCCTGTACTTCGTTAAATTGTCCTGTAGCTTGATTCTGTGCTTCTTGAACCTTTTGATTTAGCTCTGTTTTTGTAGACTCAATATCTTTATTAACCTGATCTAATGTTTCTTTTTTTACAGATTCAACATCGGGAACAACCGATTCCCACGCTGTACCTGTCCATATTTTTAAAATACCGGGCTTTCCATTACTAATATCACGCCAAAGCGTTTTAAAAGGTTTAAGACCTGTTGTTGGTGGATTCTTGGATTCTATAATTTCAACGGTATTATTTTTAATATTCTCTTGTACTTTTTCAGCTAGTGCTTTTGCTGCTTCTGACTCCTTCTTTGCATTACTAGCGGTTTCATTAACTTCGTTCACTAGTTTATCTAGCTGATCTATCATTTCTTGTTTATTACCAAGCGAACTAAGAATACGATTGTAAATTTTTCTTAATTCCTCATTTTGATTAACTATCTCACGATAATCACCGAATTCATATTTATCCTGTGTCGGGTCTGTAAAAGATTCATCTCCAGCTATTACTCGCGCTTCAAGATATAATTCTGGTGTAAACCCTGTATCTTTAATTTTGATCGTGTCGCCTTCGTTAATTAATTCGTGTTCTAGGCCGAAAATACGACCAATCGATTGCGCTTCCACTTCATAAGAGATTGAGGAATTGACACGCTTTTTCAATTCTATTTCCATAAGCGTCAGTAAACGTTTTGGAGTCATGTCTAGTTCTTCTGTTTCTGGTGTATAAAAACCGAATTTATGTTGTCCATGTTCATTCCATCTTTGAAACGCATCTGCATCTACGATGTAGGGTAGACCTTTATTAATGCTTTCGATAGTGATTACTTTGTCACCTTCACCTTTTACAAAGCCAACTAAAGCAGTGCAAATATTACGTGTATGTTCAATACGCGTAATACCGACTAAATCTTTTCCTAGTTCTATTTCTTTGCCTGTATCATGCCCACGTTTTTGAATCATATCTACATACCAACCAATGATTCTTGAACCTTTAATCTCAACACGATATCGAATTTCCAATTTAAATAAAGATGCAATCTTCTTTAAAAAAGTGAGTGGGTCAATATATTCATCGATGGTCATTGTATGAAATCCAGCATATTCAGTAATTCCACGTTGCCACTTCATACCTAAAAGCGCTAAATCAATAAACTCATTAACCGTCTTACTCTCTATCCGCTGTGGTTTTATAATCCCTGATTTAGCAATTTGAATCCAAGCTCCTGAAGCGTATGTCGTAATAGATCGTTTATCAGAATTTTTTTCAGTCTCTGTAATAACATATGGTACGATTCTTCCATCACGAACTTCTTTTAAAACAAGATTCTGTTGTTGTAACATAACTGCATGGTCTGTTCCATCAAAAGCGGTAAAATCCAACATGTCAACATTATTTTTTAGTTCCCAATGTCGTTTGTCGTCCCAATAGTCCTCTGGCTGGATAGCTGCGACGATTTGATCCGTTTTAAAATCCACAACATGCAAAATCCCGCTTGGTGTTCTCATCTATATCTCTCCCTATAACTGATTGTTGCATTTACATCAGGTGGCATTATATCGATACGATTTTCACCACGTATTACGATAGGAAAATTACTAAAGATTTCTTTTATATTGATTGCATTCTCCCCGTTGATCGTGACAAGACTTTTCTCAGTATCGATAACAATTTTATCTCCAGTATCAAAGATATATGGTTGTGCATTAGATGGAACTTTGTTTACCTTCCAAATCTTTAAATCATCAATTTGTATTTCGTTAATAGGCTGGTGATTATCCCACTTGCAAATCGCAATCATAACTTGTGCAATTTTACGTTCTGTCATCGGATTTCCTGTTTCATCAATCCAACGTTCTACAAGCGAAGCGCCATCTTTTTCTGTACCATCTATAAACTTAGCCACATATACAGACCACACCTTACCCCGCCTAGCGATACGCAAACGCCCTCGGAATTGGTTAAATGTAGTCGAATAATATCCACTTGTATCAACTAATTTTCGAAAACTATTGGGTGTTCCGCTATTTCCAATTTTCATATGCGCCCTTGTAATTTCAGCAGTTGCATATAGATCATTCATATTGATGCGGGATACCACATTACTCGACTCATCTAAAAGAAGAACTTCAACACGTCCCATTTCACCTATGTTTTTGGACTTTAAAGTCACCCATGCCTCCATTTCAAAGTCTTGTAATGGGCCGCCCGGAATGTTTTTCTTGGCTATAGCACCGTAGAATCCTGTCTCTTTTCCGTAATCTTCACAATATAGTGCATGACCACCTCTTGATTTAAAACTACCTGTCCCTTTCATCTCCTCAAATTGTCCAGTAACAGGTGTCCATCCTATAGGAATAGCCATTTCATCCCACATGACTCTTTCTCGTTCTTGTACTGTGGTTTCTTCCACAGTCAGAGGGTAGCCTATTCTAAAATAATCACGATTATGCGGATACTCTCCAAACCATACATCTAAAAAGGTACTTGGTTTTTTTACAGTCATTTCAATTAACGCTGGAGCTTCTACACTTCCTTTATTAGTAAAATAAGAAGTTGTTTCTGTAGACCACTCTTGAGTAAACTTGTGAGTATTTGTTTTCCCTAATTTATACGGCATTGGACAAACAAAAGTAATGATGCCCTTTCCTCTATTGACTATTTCATCTAAGTCTACAACCCCATCGATTAATGCTATATACGTCCTGTCTAATTCATCATCAAAAACAAGCTCAGCGGGTTGTTCTGTATATAACCAATCTGCTAAATCCTCTTTTACCTTTTGTAAATCCGCCATATCTTTTTTCGCTTTAATAACAAGAGGAACGTCAATACGACGTTCCTCCGTTTCTGTATTAAGTAAAAGAGCCCCTGCGCGATGAGGGACTCTTACTAATCTTCTTTTTACTGGAGCCCATGAAGGACGTTTTCTTCCAACTAGCATTTGAATATAATCTTTTCTAATATTATTAAAAGTAAAACTGAGTTTCCCCAACGTGCTCATCCCCTTTAAAATTCCGCTCTTCTTTTTTGTTCACGATCTTGAAGTTTTGTAGTGTAAGTGTAACTTCCATTTGCAAGCTCTTTTCCATCTAAAACATTTGTCATGTTTAAAGTTAATTTCAATTCTTGTTCTCTACTCGATCTATCTGGGAATATAGTTTTTGCCATAGATGGATTGTTATAAGATAATTGCGGTTGCGTATATCCATTGAAATCGCCAAATGTATTACGTGGGATACTATATTGATTCGTTTGGAATCCAAAATCAAACACAGATGGCATATTCCCCATTTGTTTCTTAACAGTTCCGACTACATTTTTTGCTGCATTAACAACAAATCGTTTCCCTTTATCCATACCAACTCCAACACCTTCTGGAACCGCACTACCAATTGGAATCATAACTTTAGATGGACTATTAATTTCTAGCGCCCCAGAAATAGTCTTTTTAATATCATTTGCAATTCCAGCTGCCTTACTAAACAAACCTCCTGAAGCATCATCTATTCCTTTTCCAAGACCTTCTATAATTGATTTACCGATGGAACGTAGATTTATAGTGCTGAAAAATTTTTCAACTGTGTTCCACTTGTCTTCAATATCGTTCTTGATCTCCCGCATTTTATCAGTAACAGCTCTTTTCTGCTCTTCAAATTTCCTTGAAACTGTATTTTTTATTTCCTCTACCTTATTGCTTGCAGAGGTTTTCATATCTTCATATTTGTTGGTAACATCTGACCACATTTCTTTCATTTTTCGGACAACATCATCTTTCATAACTTGATATTTCGATTTTACTTGGCCAGTTTCCCAATCTACCTGATTTGCATGTTCACCAGCTTGCGCTTTTGCTTCACTCACAATTTCTTTATGCTTATCTCGAGCTGTAGAAACTGTACTATCATACTGACGTTTTGCCTCTGCAATGATTGCGTTCGCTTCATCAGCAGTGATTGTTTTATTTTCATCACGTTGGCGAATCGCCTCTGCAATTTTTTCATCACGGGTCTTTTTCGCATCTTCAATTACTTTATCTCTTGCTTTGGCGCTATTCTCTACAACTTCCGCTGCCTGTCTAGCTGAAATTTCACTAGCCTGCACACGCATATTTTCAAGAATAACCTTTTGCTCCATTTGATTTTTAGACATATGCTCAACTGCAACTCTGTCCATTTCATCCTGTAATGCTTGTAACGAGATCCGCTCGGATGTTGTTAATTCTCTATTTTCCCTAGCGGCTGTTTGTAGAATTTCTTTAATTTTATTTTCTTTTTCTTGTGTTTTTAGCTTTTCTTGTTCATAGTGCTGATTTAACTGTTCGATTCGTTTATTCTCTTCTTCAGCGGTTAATACATACGAATCAGCAAAGAACTTTTTAAGTCCTTCAATTTCTTTTTGCTGTCTTGCGTTGGTTTTTTCAATGATTGTATTAGCTAGTTTGTCATACTGACCAATTAACTTCTGCGACTGTTCTTCTGTTATTACTTCATGATTCAATCTAATTTCAGTTAACTTTTGTCTAATACCATCGGACAGCTTGAAATACTCACCAAGAACCTTCTTTGTTGAAGAGCTTACTTTCCCTTCTGTATTTGTAGCAAAGCGATCTACTGAAGCGATACTGTCTTCTGTTGCTTTTTGATATGCTTTATATGCAACAACTCCAGTCCCGATAAGAGCGGCTGCTACCAATCCAACTGGACCTGTTAAAACGGCAAGCGCACTTCCTAAGAATCCAACTGCCCCAGCCGCAATTCCAGCAATCCCACCGACTGATGCTAATGCAATAGATAAATAACCAATTCCTGAGGCAATCATTCCAAACGCTGCTAAAACAACACCTATCGCTGTAGCCACAGCTGTTAAAGCAAGAACGATACCGCCTGTAATTGCAATTGCCTTTTGTACAGGACCAGGTAATGCATTGAATCCATCTACAAGTTTTTGTAGACCAGCAACAAAAACACGAACTACAGGAGCTAGTGCATCACCAATTGTTTTTTTCATTGTAGAAAACGCTGAATCTAGTAATGTAAGACGTCCCTTTAACGTATCAATCTTTGTGGCTGCAACATCAGCTGCCGTAACTTTAGACATGGAATCCCACATCTCATTAACACCCTTTGCTCCTTCTTTAAAGAGAATAGTCGCACCACGTACGGCATCCGAACCAAATAATGTTTCTAAAGCCATGCTTCGTTGCTGGTCTGTCAAATCTTTCATTGATTCATGAAGTGTCCCTGAAATATTTTCTAGACTTTGAATATGCCCTTGTTGATCGTAAAATTTTGATGATAAGAAAGCTGAACTTGTTGCTAATTCTCGGAATGTGGTGTCGCATTTATCATTCCATTTCGTTACTCCTTCAGTTTTCATTACATATTGTTCTAAAGCTACTTCTATATCCCCTACATTTCTAGAAGCTGGTTGAATACCGTTTTTAACTAAGAAATCAAAACCAGCCTGCGCATTATAAGTAATAAGTCCTAAATCTCTCATTTTGTTATATGCTTCTTTTGTTGAAGGATTTAACCTCATTAACATTGTTTTTAAAGATGTACCTGCATCTGAACCTTTTACATTCGTTATATATGAGCTCTTTATCTCATACTCTCCAATTTTCATTGGAGTATCGGACTATATCATCATCCTCGTCTTTATCGTTAGGATGGGACGCGCTCGTGGAGGTTTCGACGGTTCTCGTTTACTTCCTCTAGTCTCTACACCTTCTGAATATTCCTATCCAGCTTGGCTCGGTATTGGCATAGCTTCACCTTAGCTTCCACCGAATTCACGTCCTTTACGCTGCAAATTTCTCCACAACGGGGCTACAAGTTAACCCATTTTGTGCAAATACCGCTAAAGTTGTAGCTGTATCCTTAAACGTCATTCCGGCTCCCGCTGCTACTGCTGATGAAGCTGAAAGTCCATATTTTAACTCTCTTACATCAGTTGCGGAAGCATTGGCTGCACCAGATAAAATATTGGCTGCATCCGCAACTGAAAGATGGTCTGCTTTAAATGCATTCAGAGCTGTGGAAGCAATTTCGGCTGCTTCACCTAACTCTAATTCCCCTGCCGTCGCTAAGTTAAGGGCACCTGCCAATCCGCCGTTAATAATATCTTGTAAGCTAACACCAGCCTTTATTAATTCCTCGATACCTTGACCTGCTTGAACACTGGAGTATTTTGTTGTTTCCCCCATATTAACAGCCAATTCACTTAACTTTTTCATTTCTGCTCCAGTAGATCCAGAAACAGCTTTTACATTGGCCATCTGTTGCTCAAAATTCATCGATTCAGTGATTGCTGATTTTAAGCCCCGACCTATTGCGTAAGTCATACCACCAAATACCATACCAATTTGCATACCAGCATTTTGCAAATGATTACCTAATGTCTCCATGCGATTACCAAAGTTCAATAGACGATTGCCTTGCTGTTCTAATTCACGATTTGACTGCTGTAATCCAGTTTCAAATCGATTCAGTTCAGCTGTTGCCCGATGAATTTGTTCAGCGTATCTTTGTGCTGATTGACTCGCTTCGCCTTCTTCTGTTTTAGCACGATTATAGGCTTGTTGAAGTTCCCTAATCTTCTCTTTTTGTTTATCTACCATACGGGATAAAACATCTACTTTAGCTCGTGTTTGTTCTGTCGCATTAGAAAAACCGCCCATGCCTGTTGTAATAGACTGAAATTCAGCCTGTAGAGATTTTAAAGAGTTGTTTAACTTATCCATCCCTTTTTGTTCAGCTTGACGGTTTACTTGCTTTAATTCATTTTCAAATCTATTTAAATCAGCAACTCCTTTATTAACTTGTGAAGCGTATCGCTGGGTTGCTGCATCATTTTCACCTAATTTAGCCTTATTTTGATCATAGGCTTGTCGTAATGCTTTAACTTTCTCTTTTTGCGCATCGATGAGCCTACTGAGTGTATTCATTTTCGCTTGCGTTTGTTGACTAGCGTTAGCAAAACCACCCATACCTGTACTTACAGATTTTAATTCGTTCTGTAATGTTCTGACTGCACGTCCTGAATTCGCGATACCTTGTCGGAAGTTTACATTATCAAGTGAAAGCCTAACGACCAAATTATTCATTTCATTTGCCATAGTCTCACCCCCTCATTAAATAATGTTTTCTGCCGGAACTTCTATTTCATTAGAGCTTGCATTTTCCCTATTTGAATCACCTTGTTCACGATTCTTTTGATTTAGCTTTAAATAATGCCAAATATCCATTTCATTATCGATATGATGATGTTTATACCCTTGACGTAATAAAGAGAGGTAGAGCTCGTCCATAAACTCACTGAACGTTAGCCCTCCTCCCTCTACGCGTTTGGGTTTTCTTCTCCAGATCCAGTACTACCCCCAGCCGCTTCCACAGTTTCATTTATAATTGCGTTAATTACATCTGAAGTTGTCGATAAGAATTTACGAGCATCCACACCATCCCAATATTGATCTAATGTAAATTGGCCGTCGTACACTTTCACAACGAATCGAACCATTTTATCCATATCTTCTGGACCAGGATTATTTGGAATTTCAGCCAGCTCAGGTGCTTGACGGATTAAACGAGCTGGAATGAACTCCGGCAAATTAAAAGTTTTCTTTTCCTTATTGATTCGTAAAGTTAATTTCATAATTTATTCCTCCTTATTTAATAAAAAAGAGAGAGCTTTTGCTCCCTCTTACTTTCCTGCAGGTGGTTGTTCCACAGGCTTCTCATACACCTTTTTAAACCAATTATCTCCCACAGCTTTTGTAAATGTAGGTTCATCGGCATCTGCTGTAAATTTGGGTCTATCATCAAAATCACGCTCAATAAATGAACCTTTCAGTTTCGTTGTTTGGAAGTTTGGTTTATCCTTCTTAGTTTCACCTTCTTCTTCCTCTTGTGAAAGCTTCCCTTTTAATAACCAAACATATCGATATTTTCCATTAGCCTTTAAGAATCGCCATCCGATTGCTAAATATGGCTTTTCACCCTCACGTTTTTCGTCTAATACACCATCCTTAACTTCTGGATAGCCTTCAATATCTGCTTTTGTTGATAGCGAGATACTACGAAGTTCAATTTCTACCTCTACTTCTCCATCAGACTCAGCAATTTCCGATTTCTTATTATCACTCCACATAATTTCGGAAGCTACCTTTTTAGAAGTTTTAATCTTTACTGCGCCTTCCATTTCCTTTACTGTGTCGTAGTTGACACCTGTTGCATCATCTTTCAATAATTTTGCATAAACAAGACTATCTACACCGACAGTCGAACTAATTTTTATAATTTCACCAGCCATTTATAACTCCACTCCTTTCGCGAATCGCATCGCGTAATGAAAAATTTGTGTATCATCTTCATATAAATCAGCAACCTTATAACGTAAAAAACCAATACCTTTCATAATTTCATTCACTTTTTGATGGATTGCTGTTGTACTACCCTTTGACCAAATATCGATTTGGAATGTGATTTCACTTTCACTTTCTTCATTATCTGCAAATCCATCTGGTCTATTGTCTAATTCAAAAAATGTAATCCGTGGAAACTCTTCAGCATTTTTGGCTTTACGATAATAAATACGTTTTCCACCTAATAAAGAAACAAGCTCCTGATTTTTTTCAAGAGCTTGTACAATTTTGGGGCGTAAGTTTATCATAAATTCAACCTCATTTCATTCTTCAGTATGTCTGTCATAGCACGAATTGCTGCTTGTTTTGAAGAATTAAATCCTGGTTCTATAAATGGCTGAGCTGGCATTCTAGAAGTTCCCCATTCTAAGAATTTCCCATAAAAATATGGAGAACGATCTGCTTTATCTATCCCAATCTTGATAGTTTTTATGCCGCCTTCCATTTTTGCTTTTGTAACACGAATATTATCAGCCAAATGTTGTCCTGTACGCCAAGGTTCGCTTTTTGTTGCTTTTTTAGGGCTATCACTTCTTGGTGCTATTTCAGAAATAGCTTTTCGAATAGGCTCACCACCTGCTGCAAGGGCTTTATCTTCAATCTTTTCCCCACGTAGACCCATTTGTTCTAATTCGGAAATCAAACGATCAAACCCTAATAAATCCACACCATCAGCCATTCATTCCACCACGCTTCCACATGATTGATAATGTATGTTTTTCAGTTGGAACAGCTGAAATAATGTCATAAATTACGTTCTTGTACTTAATCTTCATATCAGCGTTCACATCAGCACGATATCGAATTTCTGTTTCGCCTTGGATTTCGCTATTAGCTACCGCTGCTTCAAAGTATTTTCGTCCCTTTAAGAAAGTAAAAGAGCCCCATACAGTAAAAGAATCCTTATAACCTTCTATTGGATCACCGTCTGGGCCCCTTGCATCATCGCCTTTTATTTGGAATGTAAGACGTTTATCTAATTTACCTGGATTCATGTGGAATCACCTACACAATATTGCAATTGGACTAATATTGACTGCAAACTAAATGCTAGTTGTTCAGCTTTTCCAACCGCTTCCCGATTTTCATGCCAATGAGCAATTAAAATACGAGCTGCTAATTTAGCAAGCTCGCTTTTTAAATTTACATTTTTACTTGTGGCATTCTTAATATACATTTCAGCTGCTATTACGAAAGATGTAATGAGATCGTCCTCCTCATCACCATCCACACGAAGATACTTTTTCGCTTCCTCTAATGTTAGTACCAAGAAGGACACCTCCTACTTTATTAAGCTCCTGTTTTAGGTGCAACCGTAATTTGTCCATACACAACTGCTTCTGTATCCCATGATGTAACGTCCTCACGCTCAATCGCTCGGAATTCAGAAGTATTTGTTCTCCAAGCATTTCCACCTTCTGTAGTCATGTCGATAGATAATTGTTTTCTATCCCAAAGAATAATGGCTTCTTTTAAATTACCAACAATGAAAGGCGCTTTCCCATCTTTATCTGTAGCAATTGTCTTATTTGATAAAGTAATAACCGGTTTTCCTGACAATAAACTACGTGTTGGATTTGTTGGGTCTGGTTGAAGAAGCGGACGACCATTTTTATCTTCTAATTGATCCAAGTAATTGAATCCATCTTGGTTAGTGAAAATATTAGCTCCGGTTGCAAAAGCTGGGTCCAATGTAACATTTAATGCTGTTTTAATGCCTTTGTAATCCACAAAATCTACCTTGGTCAATTTGTTAAGTTCTTGCAAAATTAGGTAGTTACGAGTAGCGATAGATTTTTTAGCAATCCATTGACGTAAATATTCTTCTAAAGCTTGATCTGTATCATCTAATAAATCATTTGGCACCGGTAAGAAGCCTGCGTAATCTTCAATAGCATAAGATAAACGATCAAATTCAGGAGAAGCAATTTCTTGCATCGCATTCGGTTTCCCATATTCAGATAACGGCGCAAATGGTGTTGATGCTGCGCGTTTTTCTAACGTACGAGCACCTTTATTTGTTGTGACAGGTTGTACATTTACATATTGCTCTAGGTTATCTACCGTTTGTTTTAGCTGATTAATAGTTGTCGTAATATCTTCTGGAACAATATAACCGCCATCTTTACCTGTATTCTCAGATAAGGCCGCTTTGTATTCCTGCATAACGCTTGCTTCTTCATGGTTTAAATTTTGACCGCGAATAGCTTTCATAAATACTTCTTTATAGGACTTATCTTCATTTTGAACTGATGCTGGAGGTAATACTCCTGCTTGTGAATTTACAGGGTCAGGAACTTGAATTTGCTTCATCGCTCGATAGTTATCCAGTTCATTTTTTGCATTTCTTGCTTCTTCAATTTTTGCCTTTGCATCTTCATATTTGCCGCTATTGTTGAACTCTTCTGCCTTTGCTTTTAAATCAGCAACTTTTTGACGTAACTCTTGTTCATGTTTATCCATTCGGTATTTCCTCCTTGTATTGGCACAAAAAATAGACCTATAGTTCTAACAGGTCTAGTGCATTTTGTATTTTTAATTGTTCATTCAGATCATTCTTTGGAATAGAAGGTGCTTTTGCTACAATCTTATTTGGTGTTTTTTGATATTTATCAAAGTAATCACTACTACAAGCTGCGACTTCTTTTGCCTCCACAACTTCTATATTGAAGTATTTTTCAGCTTCTTCACCACTTAACCAAGTCTCAGCATCTACTAATTGCTGAATTTCTTCAATTTCAATACCTTCTTTTAAGTTCTCTTTGTATACATTCATGATTCCTGATTCGATATTATCAAGGTCCTCTGCTGCTTTTCGGAAATCAATTGCATTTCCAGCTGCATATGTCCAAGGCTTATGAATCATTAAGAATGCATTAGAAGGAACAACAACACGATCACCAGCTAGGGCGATTACAGAAGCAATAGAAGCTGCAACACCATCCACATAAACAGTTTTTTGTGCTTTATTGCGCTTTAACATGTTATAAATGGCTAAACCAGCAAATACAGAACCACCACCACTATTTACATAGATATTAAGGTTACTTTTATCATCCAATTGCCCTAAGATATTTTTTACATCATCAGGCATAATGTCAGAATCATCCCATTTCCAACCTGTATTATTTATGATGTCACCATAAATAAATAAGTCTGCTGATGATTCCGTTTGATTTTTAATAGTAAATACGTCTTTAATCGTCCTCACCTCCCTTCTGTAGTGCCCCTCCATTTGCTTTCGCTAATTGATATTCATCCGCAATTTCAATAGATACATGATTTAAATCAACACGATGTTTATCACCGTATTCCCCAATCCCATCCATATCCTCTAGTTCTAGCACTTTATTGATTGAGAAAGCACCAGCATCTAACATAATTTTGTAGAATTCTGCTCTTGATTTAGAATCAGCACGTAATAAACTTGTTAGATTAAACTTTAAGTAATATCGTTTTTGCTCATTAAATGAAAATGCTTTATAAGAAAACTCTTCCTCATATTGAATAAGAATTGGACTCAATGTATTTTGAATAAAATCCAGCGCTTGTTGCTCAATATTGGAGAAAGTAGCACGATCTAACTCATTAATCATGTGCAAAGGAATATTAAAGATGTTCGCAATCTCACCTTTATCAAATTTCATACCTTCAATAAATTGAGCATCTTTCAAAGGCATTCCAACCTTTTCAAATTCTAAACCAGCATCTAAAATTGCAATCCTTTGAGCATTATTTAATCCTGTATTTGCCTCTTCCCATGCATCACGAAGTACATCTTTCGCCTCTTTGCCAAGTGCTTGTTGCGTTTTTAATATCCCACTATGCGCTGCACCGTTTGTAAAGAACTTACCTTTAAACTTTTGTGCCGCCTGTGAGCTACCTATTGATTCTCTTGCAATTTGGATAGGTGGTTTCCCCTTTAAACCATCAGTAGACAATGTAGTAAGATGAATAATGTCATCATCAGGTATTTTTACAGGTGTACCGTCTGGCAAACTAGTAAAGTACCATAATTTATTTGTCTTCAGGTCCACATTGGGGGTTGTAACAGCCGGATTCAATACCCACAATTCTTTTGGTCTTCCATCCACACCCCAATGAATATTTATATAAGCATTTCCCCATGTATTGCGATGTGTTTCGATTAGATGTTTAAATTTAAATGGGCTTTGGTAAGGATTGGGGCGTCTTTCCAAAACAACCGACACTTGATGCGCCTTATCCCGTTCTCTTCCCTTCGCTGTCTTTTTAAACGTTTGAAAAGGAAGCATCGCAACACTATTTGCAAGGATGTTAATACATCGATAAACCGTCGGAACACCTAAAGATGACTCTACTGTTACCTTTTCACCGCTTGCGGCTTGATAGCCAAATAAACTTTTAAACCAGGGAGAAGGATTTTTTAAATCTGTCGTATCCTGATTTCTAAATAACTGCCGAAAAATCAAAGGTTTCACCTCCTTTCTAACTTCTTATCATTACCACCCCCAACATTGTGAGAATAATTCCTAACAGATACCATCCATAAATCGGATTAATAAAAAAAGTCGTCCCTACAATAATGGACAATCCTGAAATTAATAGAACATCTTCTAAAATACTTATAAAAAACATAAAGAATCGCATGTCATTCCCCCTAAAATGAGAAATCTTGACTTAAAATATATGAATTTAAGTCCATTTCACCAGAATTGAGCATGCATCGAACATGTGAGTTAATAACAGATGCAATTGGGTCAATTCTTTCTGTTGTTTTTGACTTGTCCAACATAATGTTTTCGTTAGCATCCTGTTTTGTTATAGCATTGCTAACAGCCCAATTTAATACAGGGTTGTTATTATGGATGACTTTTTTCTGATACACTTGTTCACGAAAATCCTTTGTAGGACCTGATAAAGTCGCCATTCCTTGACGTATTTCCACCACTGTATATCCTTCCGCTTCCATGTCTTGCATGAATTGCGTTGCATTCCAAGGGTCAGCACATATTTCTTTTATTTTGAATTTATTCTCTTTTTCCATGGTTTTAATATGTTTTTTAATATATTCATAATCAACTACCGCACCAGGTGTTGTTGTAATCCACCCTTGTTGTATCCAAAGATCATACGGAACTTTATCTGTCTTTCTTTTCTCATGCAACGTATCTTCCGGCATAAAACTATGACTAATTACGATATACGTATCATCCTTTTTAAATTCAAAATCTACACTTGTTAAGTCAATTTTTGCTGATAAATCGACACCTACTGTGCATTCCAACCCTTTTAATTCGGATAATTCCACAGTTTCTTTGCACTCTTTCCATTTTTGCATATCCATGTAGCCATTTTCTTTCATATCTACCCATCTATTCATGTTTTTCGTGAGATAATTACGCATTTTCTCAGGTACATCAAGGGCTGATTGAAGTTCTCCTTTTAAGAAAGTACGTCCTTCTTCATAACTACATAGAATTGGATTTGCTTTCTCCCACACTTCTGAATTCGTAATCTCATCATCTTTATCTAATTCATTAACCATGACAAAATATTCTTCGTTTTCAATATCAATATTAGGGTCCAAAATCTTAGAAACATATTGATACTCCACACGATAGCAAGGATGACTCAAATTAAAACCAGCTGTCGTTATAATCATCATAAGTGGATTCGGACGAGCACCCGAACCTGACACCAAAACATCATAAATTTCAGAAGTAGGATGTGCATGATATTCATCAATAATTCCGCACTGAACATTCAGTCCATCACCAGATTTCCCAGCATCTTTTGATAGTGCTGAAATAAAAGAATCAGTTTTAAGGTGTTCAATTTTCCCATACGCAATATTAAACTTTCCTTTTAAATCTTCACATCCATTCATTTGTGCTTTAATTTCATTCCAAACAATTTTACTTTGTTCCGTTTTCGTAGCTCCAATGTATACTTCCGACATATTTTCACCAAATGCCATTGCTTCATAAGAACCTACACACGCTAAAGATTGAGACTTTGCGTTTTTACGTCCAACTTGCCAATATGCCTTTTTAAATCGCCTTAATCCCGTATTACGATGAACCCATCCGTAAATATTGCTAAATACAAAAATTTGTATCGAATGTGGTTCAATTCTCTGACCTGCTAATTTTCCTTTTGTATGTTTAAAAAGAGACATCCACTTTAGGAAACGAAGTGCTTTTTCTTCCTTAAAAATATATGGGAAATCTTCAGACCCTTCACGCTCAATATCTCTTAAAAATCGTTTACAAGCCTGTTTATGCTTCTGACAAGCAACAACTTCACCATTTAGTACATCATCACAGTAATCCAACATCCATTGTCTAATCATGTTATACGTCAAACTCCTTTTCTACATTTGTTTTCGGTCCTTGTTTTATATTCGGAATGACAATTTTCGCTCTTGCACTTGGTGTAAGACCAAACTCAACAGCCAAAGCCTTCATTTGTTCATGCAATTGCTTCTTCTTTGTAAGTAGTGGATGTGGAACTTTATTGGTTTCAGCTGCCTTGTTGGTATATTCAACAAGAAGTCCTTCTTCTCGGATAATTTTGGTGCATTCAACATAGTCAGAATAAGCATCGCAATACGTTGCTAATGCATTCACATCTATGTTTGTGATAACGTCTAGCTCTAGTAATGCACCAGCAATTCTTCTAAATTCTTTCTTTGCAACTGAATCTAACCACGTTGGTGGCTTTACCTTGTCCTTTTTTGCTTGTAACTGTTTTTCGGCTTTTAATCGCTGCTCAATTTCATCTTTTGTCAATCGATTTGTATTACCTTCTAATAAATGCAAATGAATCGGCTTCGCTTTCCTTCCTATGAGAACCACCTCCCTCGGCTGAACCCCCTTTTATAGAATAAAACGAACTTTTTACACGGAAAACTAGGAGGCGGTCTCCAGGGAGTCGCCTTTTGCTTTTTCATGGTGGGGGGTATTTATGAATTTTTTCTTTCGAATTATTTTTTGTTTTTCTTTTCATCTTCTTTTGTTTTCTTATTGTGGCAAGCATGACAAAGTGTTTGTAAATTAGATGGTTCTAATCGTTTTGACCAATCAACACGAATAGGTATGATGTGATCGACTACATCACCTATCTTAATGATGTCCTTGCTTCTACATTGAACACATAGACCATGATCTCTACGATAAATAAGCTCACGCATATTCTTCCACAGTCTTGAGTTGTAGAATGAACGTGAGCTTTTGTTTCGAATATGTTTGTCGTAATATCTTACTTTTTCTTTTTCCTTTTCGATATGCTTAGCGCAATACTTATCCCGTGTCAATTCATTGCAACCTAACGACTTACAAGGCTTGAATGCTTTACTTGGCATATGTACCACCTGACGCTTTAGGTATTGTTATACCATTGCATTTAGAACAACGTTTGTCATCACCTGTTACTATATCTATTATTGATTTATAACCGCAATTAAAACATTCACACTTCATTTGGTTTCTATTCTTCCATTTATAAAACAACTTTGCTACATTAAACCCAACAAGAATAATCCAGAAAGGACCGAGACAAATGGCAAATGCAATAGAAATAATAAATGTACTTACTATATATAAACCATCATGTTTCTTTCGTTGTCCAACGTCTCTCGCAACTGGATACATTGTAATGGAACTATAAAGTAAACCAATAATAAGATAGGCTAATATCATCATCATTTACTTCCCTCCACCCTCTTTCTCAACCGTTTCATCTCATCCTCGATAGCAAGATTCTTTTTATTAATCCGTTCATGATACTTTGCTATATCTGATTGATGCTTACGAATCTTATCGTTCACATATGCAGCAACATGTTCGTGATTACAATGAGGACAAATATAGAAGCACTTCTCAATTCTTTTTGGAAGTTGCTCTATTTGTGGTTTCATATCGTAATCTTTATTACAATTAGAACAATAGACTTGCATCTATCCTCACCTCATTTGAAAGAATATTTCGATTATACATTTACAAATAAATACAAATTGCTATAATGAAATTAACATTGCCATCTGGAAAAGTGATTCGCCCCCATGCGAGTTACTTTTCCTTTTTTGTGGCTATTGTTTTAAGAATTCATCCATTGTTTTATCGAGCAAACTGATCGTCGCTTCCCTCTTTTGCTTTGGTGTTGTATTATCTTCCAACTCGTTAAAGAATGGAATAGCACTCTCTAGTTTTTGTTTATCGATATGTTCATTTACAAGATCCTGTCCTAACATTGAAATGAATGTACCAATTGCAACCGCTTGTTCTTGTTTAGTTAGCTTCATTTTCTATCCACCTTTTCATTTAAAGCTCTTACGCATTCTTCTAATTGCCGCATATTACTTTCTAATTTGTAGATGTTTTCTTGTTGAACTGATACTTTCTTTTCTAAGTTATCAATTATTACCTCAAGATATTGACTCACTCTTCATCCCTCCAAAATAAAAAGCACCCGAATGGATGCTTTTTTTATAGACTATTAATTTGTACTTTAATTTCGGTACGTGAAGTTTCATCCTTATTCCAATCACTTAATGATGATCTGCTGATATGCATCAACAATATTAAGTAACTGGAAGAAGAGCAAAAGCTCTCCCTAATAACAGTATCCTTCAATCATTACCATCTGCTGGTTTCGGATTTTATTTGCCGTTATTACGAAACCGTTTAGACAACATATAGTTTATACAGGAATCTTTATGAGTTGTGTTTTCCGCCACTTCTCACAATACAAATATATCACGCTGAATCCAAAACAAACGGCACATTTACTGCCAAAATGCGGTCACTACTCTGCCACATTTTTAATAGGTAATTTATTTTTATTAAAGAATTTTAAAACTGTAGCTGCCTTAAGTATTTGAAAAAGTTTTAGTACGTCGTTTTTACTTAGCGAATCATAATCATGAAGACCATGAGCAATTGTATTTCTATTCAATTTAGAACTTGTATATCGAGTGTCAAACATTTCTCTATACACTCGAATAACTGACAACGAAAAAACTTTTAACATCGGATCTTCTTCCAAATTTTTTAACTTTTTAGGATGAACATTTGACCTTAAACCCTTTACATACTTTGTTTGTTCAACTCTTTGTTTGTCTTCAGTTATATTCCCTCTATACCAAGATGTAATTATATATTCAAATGTCGCAAATAGTGGAAAAGTACACAATTTATATAGTCCAGCTTTATACGCTTCATAAGCTTCGTTAATAAGGCTAGCATGAAATTTATAAATTGGTTCTTTATTGATTTCTGATATGTAAACCTCAAGGTTTTCCTCAATATATTTTGGAACTCCTTCAAGCTTTAACTCTTTATCTTCTATAAGAGCAAATAGTTCCATATCTATACACCAAAAATCTTGTTCATTCTTTTTTAAAAACTTCTCTACATTCCTTGCATCATCTTCTAATTCTCGATTTACCGTTTCCCAATCAATATCATTTATTAATTCACCAATTATTTCCGAAAGCACTAGAAATGATTGATTAGCTGCGGAATGCAGTTCCTTAGCTACTTTATTTATAGTTTGAAAATCCTTTTTAATTATATCATTCCTTAATTTTACTGCTTCCGCCATCTTTTTTTGAGTTTCTACTGCTATATTTCCCCATTCCTTAACTTCAAAAAACTTCTTTTCTGACTCAACAATATTATTTACTTTATTATTAAACTCAAATTTTAAACAAGTCGTTTTTTCTTCTTCTCTTTTTTGTCCATTCGTATTTTCATTATCAATTCCCATTAATACTCCTCCTCTCCTCATCTATTATTTTAACATTTTAATAAATTGTTAAATATATTTATTTATTTATTAGTTACCCATATCTTATATTGTGTGTAACTGACCCCTTCACCAAATCCCTTGATATCATTGACTTTACAATACTTTCCCTTTTGAGTTACACAGTACGAAATTTATGAGTAACTGTATAGTTTTCAAAAGAAAAAGCAATGCTTAGATTTTAAACCTAGTCATTGCTTTATCCATTGCATCTTGGTTTACCCCTATATAACGTAATGTGACCTTCTCTGACGAGTGATTGAATATTTCCATGAGTAATGCTATGTTTTTCGTTTGCATGTACATATGATAGCCGTATGTCTTTCTCAGCGTATGCGTTCCTATTTCATCTAATCCAAACTCTGCCGCTGCTCCGCTTAGTATCTTATATGCCATACTACGACCAATAGGACGATTCCTACCTTGTCTACTTTGCAATAGGTACTCATTATCTTCTCTTTCTTCAATAAACCATTTAAGTTCTCTTTTCAGTGCTGCAGTAATTTGTATTCGTTTCTGTTTCCCTGTTTTCTTTTCCCTCATAGATATATGACTGCCTTTGACATCCACTACCTTCAATTTCAAAATGTCCGAGATTCTCAGGCCTGTATTGATTCCCATAATGAAGAGAATGTAATTACGTAAGCTCTTTTCCTTAAAATAATCTTTTAGCTGTTGTATTTGCTCTGGATCACGTATCGGCTGAACAAAATTCATTATTCATTACCTCCAGTTTCTTCTGTCTCATAAACTTCTAATCTAAGAGCAAAAGCAAGTTTATAAAACACTCTAGCTTTAACGCGTCGATAAGTACGCTCACTCATGCCAATTTCGTTATAGACCATATAATCACATACATCTTCATCTTCCAAATAACGTTTAATGATTATGTTTCTTTGATCCTTTCCTGCACGACCATTACCCAAACGACTAAGGAACTGGTCAATACGAAATGACGTTTGCTTAATCCACTCTTCTCGTTTACTTTGTTGTATGTTAGCCATCGCTACATCTTCCAAGGGCTTTCCTACATCATTAGTAGGTCCGTGATATCTAATTTCATAAGAAGGAGTGACTTTCATTTCTTCGCGCATCATTCCAAACTGTCTATATAAACGTACATTTTCAAGAACACCTTCTAATTCTTTTTGTGTTGCTACTCTATCGATTTTTGGTAAAAATGATAATTGTTCAGTCATGTAAGACCACTCCTTTTTATTTTTAGATTACTTTTGTCTTATTGCTCCACGTCTTCGTTCATAACAAGGTCTATGCATGCCCATTAAATCTTCAATATCACGAGTGCTTAATTTCTCTTTTTGTTTTTTCTTATTTTTCTTCTTTCCTTTCTTGGATTGCTTTTTCCATTCACGTAATTGATCTCTTAACACCTTCATTCTCCTCATCTCCCTTTTCAAAATAAAAAGGACACCATTCTCAAAACAGCTTTATTTGCCGCTTTAATGAATTGGTGTCCTCTAGTTTTCTAGCCGGACTATATTCAATTTCTTTTCACTTTAAAATACCGGCTTGTACAAAAATGTTTCTCCAAGCATTTTTAACTCTATGTTTTTCGAAGGATTTCGCACGTCGAGCAATAGCTTTTCTAGTTTTCTTTTTCTTTAATTTAGACATTTCTCCTAACCTCACTTTCTATTAAAAGGATTATTTTGTTTAAATCTTCCTTAAATCTTCTTTTTACTCCTTAACACACAAACGAATTCCTGTATAATACAATTTAGTAATTAATAGGAGTGTTAAATATGCCCGATACATTAAGAATCATTATTTATATCATTGTAGTAGTTGGTGCATTTGCTACTTTGATAAAAGAGTTTAAAAAGCCTCAAAAAAGTATCTTTTTGATTTTGTTCAATTTTTTGATTCTCATAGGATTTACATATTTATTAACAAATAAGTTGATGTAATTTACATAGTAAATAATCTCTTCCTCTCCTGAATAAAACTCAATATTCCGTTCATACTATAAATACACTTGAGTTCTGAACTTCCTTCTTAACGTTTTTCTGGAGAGCAGTTAGCTTTTGCTAGCTGCTCTTTTAATTACACATTTTTGTCTTAACACTCATATAATACTGAGAATTAAAAAATCATTTCATGTTTAAAGGAAAAGTATTCTTTTTCATTACTCCACTCCCTCTTTAAATAACACTGTTTGAATAAGGTTTTTAAAGAGGGAATACATTTAATAATCTTGGTTACACTGTAAACAGGCTCGTGAATAGCCAATTTTACTAATACCCACTCTATGGCTATTACCTTGGGCCGAGCAATTAGCAAAAGCTAATTGCTCTTTTATATTGAGTTAATAATAAAATTTAGGTCTTATTTCTTTTCTACATCATATACTTTTAACCTAACTATCCAGCTCAAAGTGTTACCTCCTATCTTAAAGAGCACTGATGCATGGTGCTCTTTTTTAGTTTCCTTATTTCTATAAAACGAAATTTTTATACAAAAGACACACAATTAAACAAACGTAACTTCATATGATATATTGCATCCTTTCTTTTTAGAGTGGATAGTCGTTACAGAAGGGCACTTTCCGAAGTGCTCTTTTTTTAATATTCCCTACACCAAATAATTGTTGAATCATATATTAATTTCGAGAACACTCACAAGTCATAGATTTACAATGAGTCTTGGTCAAAGAGCGCTGTTACATGGCGCTCTTTTATTTATAATAAAATGAAATTTTTATAATAAACCTTCAATCTTTGCTATCCCTTCAAATACCGGATAGATCTGTTGAGGAACAACCGCATTCCCTAAAAATCTCAATCTATCTTCGTCCAGTCTCGTGGCAGTCCCATCATCCATTCCACAAATTGCGGGTTGATTTTCTTCCCAAGACGTGTCCAGCAACATTTTCTCCAACAAACCAAGTGGGTCCGAGTTCTCTAATGAGTCGGAAGACTTCTGGCCATAACCATCTTTCGTCTTCTGCACCTCTTCGCTTACCAACAAGACTTTCTCCCTGACAGGGATATCCTGCTGAAATAACTCCAATTGAATCAACGTCAACACCTCCATCTATTAATGATTGTTTCGTAAGTTTATATAAATCCGGGAAAATAGGAATGTTAGGATAGTTCTTTCTAAGTACCTTTTGATTGAACTCTTCTATTTCGCAAAAGGCTGCTGTATCAATTCCAGCCCAATCCGCTGCCATGCTTATTCCTGCAATTCCCGAACATAGATCTAACATTTTCATTTCCTATTCCCCTTTGTTATAAAATAGCGTTTTTGGTAAAAATAATGCCCTCATCCATTTGGACACATTTACCAGTATTTTTACCAAAAAATTCATGATATTGTTATTTAGTCGAGTACGTCATTACTTGGCACTTACCCTTAGAAGCCCCGTGAATAAACGGGGTTTCTTTTATTAACATTCGAGTTTCCATATATATCTGTAAAAATAATCAGTTAAGTGTTAAAATTCCATAGATACTCTTTAGGGAGTTTTCATGTAATTAAACAAGAGTTTAAAAATTCTCGAATCTTAGCCCCTTGGAGCGCCCTTCAAGGGGCTAAACCATTTAAAATAACGATTTTGTATTAAATCACGAACTTTCACTGGATCTGGTAGTGCTTTTTGTTCGTTTTTTCAAATAGAGATTTTGTTTTACTTTTGCTAGCTACCCTTTCCTTGTATAAATGCACCTTTTTTACACACCCTATTAAAATTCAAATATTCCTCTTTTAGGACGGTACTAATATGAACAAGACATTCAAATACATTTTAATCTTCTTTTGTGCGGTGTTTTATATTTTAATTATTGGCTGTATTGTCTATCTAAACTTTGTTTGAGAGCATTTTATTCCTCCAAGTAAGAAATCTAAGAACAAACATAAACATTTATAATTAGTTGGCATAAGGAGCGCACTACAAGGCGCTCTTTAGCTTTAAAATAAGGATTTTGTTAAGGAACTGAATAAAATTCAATATTCCGCTAATACTAATCACAATACAATCTGCTTCTTACCCAGGTTGTATCGAATCGAGCAGTTATTTGCATTAACTGCTCGATTTTAATTTTTGTTACATAAACTTGATATTTTTGTCCATACTATAATCAACCATAAGATTTTGTACTCCTTAAATTAATGGTTGTAATGTTCTCATTGCAGTTAGCTTTTGCTAGCTGCTCTTTTCATTAAAATAAGAATTTTGTTCAGTATTCTGTTGAAGCTATAACACAAGGACTTGTAATTTTTTCATGTTCAATTACCCATTTGAATGGTTTTAAGACCAACAATGTATCGCCGTACTTAGTCATCTGCTGACATTTAGTAAGTTCTTCTTCTGGCAAGTCATCTGCATCTACATGCATCATGGTATTTAAACTTACCTCTCCTTCGAAATACTCATTGACTTCATCATCTTCTAATCCGCACTCATTTTTGTAAAACTCTTTTGCTTGCTCTTCCGTTTCAGCACAAACCCAATCACAATCATTCATTTTAAAAACTTTCATCGTAATCCCTCCATTGCTAATTTCATTGCCTCATGTAGACTATCCGACGACCAATGCCCCTCATTTGCTAACGATTCATAAATCTCATGCGTTGTTAACCCTGAAATAAGTTCAACTTGAATTCTTCTAATTAACTTTCCGAAGTTATTTGTATAATTCAATCGATCCACCCTTTTCTCCAAAATAACTATTTTATTATGTTTCCTAACTTACAGTAATGTCCTTAAAAAAACATTCATATATATTTATCAGATGCACTTTGAAATCCCAGAATATCAAATACTTTTAAGAGTTGACTGACAAACAATATCCGACTTATCTTTAAAAACTTATTAAAAACAACTTAGATATAAAAAAGCTACGTTTTATATAGGATAAAAAATTATCTTACACAAAGGAGCTTGATTATTTGTGAATTACCAAAATGATAATAACTCTAACATTCACAAACCTTGCACTTGTCCATCCCCCACGGCTAACAGTTTAAATGTTGTTCAAACTACCCCAACAATAGTTTCTGTAAATTCTGCGATTCCACTAGATACCGTGGTAAATTCTAATGGAACGGCAATCTCATTCACACCACCAACAACTGTTTTACTTGAAGGTGGAAGAACCTATTTGGCAATCTATGAAGTGCAAGTTATTATTCAGCCAGGAGGTAGTTCTGCAGGTATCACTATGTATCTTAATAATAATGCACTCATTGGTTCAGGTACTTCTCTAGGATATACTGCAGGATTTACTTCTGTATCAGCACCCGCAATTTTTACTACACCTCCAGGTTTACCAAGTACACTTACTGTTAATGTAGGACCATATTCTAGTCCATTAAATACGTTGGGCTTAACTCTTGCTGTTGTAGCATTAACATAATAAAATCTAAAACTCTCTAAAATGATTTTCTTTGTCCTTTAACTGTTTTTTTGGGGGCTAGCCTCTAGGAACTCAATATAACTACATATAGAAAAAAACATTATTTGGTTCGATAGTACTAGGTGACTCGGCTAGCACAATTGCTGAGTCATCTATTTATCTATAATAAAATAACGCTTTTGTTCAATTTAGTAATTTCTTATATAATAAAAGTTAACTAATCTAGAAGGGACTGAATTATGCGCAGATATCAATATTTTTAATCTACCCATCACAACAACATAATGGAGGTAAAAGTATTGATTACAGAATTACAGACACAAAGATTACATTTAAGACAAATGAAGGAATCTGATTCATTAAGCATGTTTAAAATATGGTCTGATCCTGACGTTACAAAATTCATGAACATAAGTAATTTCACTGATGAAAACCAAGCGAAAGATATGATTCATTTTCTTAATGAACTTGCTCAAAATAACAAAGCTCTCCGTTTTACTATTATTGAAAAAGAATCTAATCAAATTATCGGTTCATGCGGCTATAATTCCTTGGATTTCGAAAACTCAAAAACAGAGATTGGTTATGATATTTCGAAAACATTTTGGGGTAAAGGTTATGCCCCTGAAGCGATTTCTGCCCTATTAGATTACGCTTTTACACATCTGAAACTAAATCGTGTCGAAGCAAAAGTTGAACCTGAAAATGTGAACTCCATAAAAGTATTACAAAAATCACAATTCACTTTTGAAGGGACTCTAAGAAAAAGCGAAAAATCAGCCGGCAAGCTTATCGATTTAAATATTTATTCGAAATTAATTACCGATTAATTTTAGTCACTCGGCCTATACTATATTGAAGTATAGGCTTCTTTAATTTTTATACAAAATTCAAATTTGGTCTTACTTCACATCAACACGTTTTTGACTTGCTTCCCTGCTAAACCCATCTGGATATCTTTTTGCTAGTTTAGAAATGTTCATTTGTGCAATATCTTCTAAGGTATATCCCATTTCGTGGGACATGATTGAAATGTAATACAAGATATCTCCTAACTCTAAAGCCAATTTATGAGTATTCCCGTTCTCTTCTCCTGGACAATGAGCCGGATCAAATCCATGACCATGAAAGATAGCTTTTTTTACGATATCAGCAACCTCGCCAGCTTCACCCGTAAGCCCTAATGCTGCATTTAAAACACGTCCACCGAAATCATTATTTGTATTCCATGTACGTAATGTTGCTTCCTGATATTGATCTAATTCACAAATTTGATTGATATTCATTACAGCTTGTCCTCCCTTTGATTCACTAACTAATTTAGTTGCTTCCAATACACCATTTTCCATAACGTTCATTTTGTTTTCCCCTTCCTATTTAGCAAATTCCTAATCCTATCGGACGATTTTCAATTAAATACTTATCAGCCTGATCTATTACAAGGAGCGCAACCTCCGCTTGGTGCCTCTTTAACGCTTTTGCCATCTTTGGCAAGCTCATACCTTGACTCCACATTTCACGAAAACGAATTACATCTCTTTCATCCCAAATGAAGTTAGCTTCTTCTAAAGCGATATATACCTTCAACCGTGATTCCTTCATCGCTTCATGATTTCTCGCTACACTCATAATTGAACCTACTTTCTTAAAAAGGATTATTCTATTATTTCAGTAAACTTAGTATCCACACGTTTAATTTTCCCGTTAACCCAAACAGCTACTTGCTCACCAAATCCACTTTCTGGTGGTTTAACTACTGTAACTTTTCCGTCCTTTACTATTAAAAGCTTGTTGCTGCTAACATCAATTTCTATTTTTTTCATATGTCCCTCTCCTTTTTACTACCGCATGTACTCGACAACATCAGGTTTAAAGCCACTTCCTAAATAAACCCTTACCGGAATTATTTCTTTTTTATCCCTTGCTGCCTTACACAATTCTTCAGCTGTATCCCAATTAAAAAACTTATCTACAGCCCGTTGGAATCTCCAAATTGCCATTACATATTGTTCAAAGATGTCATAACGATCATCTTGTTTAGTTGTGCGTGGTAACTCATCCGTACTCTTTGCATTCTTTGGAACTTGGACGCGTACATCCGCGTATGTATTACGTCCAGTTCCTTTTTTAACATTGGCTTTCATTACATCGAACTCACAAATTGCTGGATCTACATCGAAAATATTTAGTTGCTTAGGCATGTACCTTCACGCTCTTTTCAAGAAGGTCCAATAACTCACTTGCACCATCCTTGCTCAAAAACATTCGGCCACCTAACAATTCGATGTTGGAATCAGATACTTCACCAGTTACAAAGCATGACTTTTCTTGTTTTCTTAAAACAACATTTTCCCCATCAACATGAAAGTCTAATGCTGTTCCTTCAGCAATCCCCAAAGTTCTTCTTAACTCAACTGGAATTACTACACGACCTAGCTCGTCTACTTTTCTTGCAACACCTGTATTTTTCATAGCTTGCTCCCCCTTGTTAACTAACTTTTTGTTGTTTATTACGTTGTAACTCTCGTTTCATTGATTCAAATTTTATTAACCATGCTTGCCAACGCTTATCGTTTTCTTCTTGCTGTTGCTTTGCTACTTCACAATTACAACCGTTCGTTTCAATTACACCCGGATAAGTTTCTTTACGAATAATTCCTGTATCATGACATAATACACACATGCTTATTCCTCCTTATTAGAAACCTAAATTAGCAAGCCTTTGATCAGCTGTCGTAAATTTTAATACCTTTGAATCACCTAATAAACGACTAACCGTTTTAGCATCGTATTTATTAAAAAGTTGTTTTCCAGTAAAGTTTGTTGTAGTAAATGTACTCATTCCCTGTCTAGCATTTGAGACCGCATATAACAGACGTTGTATGAAATCAGAGGCTTGTCTATTTGAATCTGTTGAACCGCTTTCTGCCCCAAGATCATCTAATACTACAAAATCAGCTTGTCCAATTAATTGAACGAAATATTGAAGTGTATATTTACTGCTCTTATCATCGAAAGAATCCATAATCATCCTTGTTATTGCTTCTAATTCAACGTACAAGCAACTTTTCATAAGATGATAATTTTCTTCTTCCTGACTGATATCCCAGAAATATTGATTTAATTCATGAAGCATGCTGTATGCTAGGAAACTTTTTGCCGTCCCTTGATTTCCTGTAAATACAACTTTTCTAGTTTCTCCGTTCTTTAAATCCTTCAAAGTTTCTTCTACAGCTTTCTTGTGACTGTTCGTCTCATCACACCCAATTCTGTAATCAGATAATCTTGAAAGGGGAATTTTCTTATTTGTAATAACACTAGCCTTTTCCAGCATGTTAAACTTCTGCAAACGATTAATCTTTTTATAATGAGCATTAGCCTGTTCCTCTAAAACTTTGTTGTTTTGTTCCACTACACATCTAGGGCAAACAACTTGTCCTTTGTATTCAATCATTTGAACTGGCTTAATGATTTTTTGTCCGCCTATTTCATAAGAGTGATTCATACATTGATCAGAATGGTAAGTCACCTTCGATTCCAGGGATTCCGCCAGTTTTTTCATTGGTGTTGCCATTTCTTTTCGCTCCTTTTTTACCTTTGTTTTTAAAATCTATTTCTGCTGCATTCACATCAGCTAAAGTACGAATGTTTTTGTTAACCCACTGTTTTAAAATGCCCTCAGCATAATTCCATTTCTTCTGCTGTTTCAAAGCACGTTCCATAGCTGCTTGTACAAGTTCTTCGCTTGTATCGTTTACCCATTGCGAGATACTTTCAGTTATGAATGAATTTAAAATACCGAAATTATTTTCATAGAAAGAAAAGATACTACTACTTACATTCTCTGTAGTAATCTTTGTAGTAATCTCTGTATTTGTCTTTACTTTGAAATTAGGAGACTCCTTACTTGTAAGTGAGGAGAGTCTTGATTTAGAAGTAACCACCCTATTTACTTCTAAGTAACCAGGGCCTTCCTCTATTTGTTGATACATACTAGAAATTTTCTTTATTTCTGTTGGTACAGGCTCCACAAACATTACGTTATTCAAAATCTTTCCATCAGCGTTGATAGTCCTAAACTCGATTTTTATTAGTAGCATATCCGTTAATAAATCACATGCTCTTTTCACTTGTAATTTTGTAAATCCAAAAGTATCGGCTAACTGTTGATAATTTTTTTGTAACTTGTCTGCTTTGAATTTTTTCTTGTAAGTTACTTTCCCATCTATTTCATCTCGAATAACTGTAGGGCGATACCAATAAACAATTTCACTCAAAACCATAATCGCTACAATATGAGGTTTACCATTACTAAAAGTGATGTAATTAAACCATTCATGATCTACCACATTACCTTTGAAATTTAACCCACCAATTTCAGTTACTATGTTTGACATAAATATTTACCTCCTTGTACAAACCGCCACATATGCTTGTCCACTTTGGATAATTCGTTGAATTTCATAATGCGGATAACCAACTTTGAAATACCGTTTAATCATCTTTTTTAATTCATCCTTGCTCTCTGCTAAGTCCCAGAATTTATTAGGTAATAGCACTTGATATTCAATTAAATCCATGTACTATTCCCCTACTTTCCGTGGTATACTTATAACAACTTGTTTTTCTTAAAGGACCCACTGCCATGGGTCTTTTTATTTTGTTTTACGTCACTCCAAGCCCATCGTTTTATTGGTTCGTAAGTAATGTAAAGTAGCGATGCACTGCACGCGATAAACATTGCGAATACTGCTAATGATGTTGTATCTTCCACTAGATCACCTCCTTTTGTGCTTCTAACCATGCTTCCAAATCTTTTTGTAGAAAAAGTAGTTTACGCCCTTCTCGTATCACTGGAAACTTAGGATGATTTGCTAATTCATACACCCTACAAACCGCTATGTTTAAGAAAGCTGCTGCTTCCTTCACTCGCATTACCTTGTTTGGTTGTGATTGTTGTTGGAATGAAGCTAAAGCTGCTTGAATTTCTTCTCGAACAACTTCGCGGATTGACTCTTTAATGATTTGATCTAATCCCATTTTGTTTTGCTCCTTTCTAATTTACTTAACCAAACATAACTTAACCTAAAGTTAAGTTATGGGCAAAAAATTTTAATTGCATCTAGCTTCACTTTAAAAAACTCAGCAATTTTCACAATTAAGTCATAATAAGGTCGACGCTTCCCGTTTTCAATATACCAATAATAAACCTCAGTAATACCCACGGCTTCAGCTACTTCCCTACATGTATATCCCTGTTCTACACGTAGCTGTTTTAGAGTTTTCATAAACAACTCCTCTCTTCCGTTTTTGTTGTTATTTACATATTAACTTAACTTTAGGTTAAGTTCAAGTGTTTCCCAAAACTTTTTTAAAAAAAATTACCTTTCCACTTAACTGATAGTTAATATATAATGACAGTGTGACACCATAATAGTGATTTAAAAAAATAATTTCATATAAAATAAACTTGGGGTGTTTTTTATTATGTTTAGTCATGAGAGGTTAAAATCATTAATTGAAAAGAAGAGCATCACCCAACAACAGTTAGCTGATGTAATTGGTGTTAGTCATGTTTCTGTTTATAATTATGTCGAAGGGAAAAAAGCACCCGGTACACGTACACTTCAGAAGATAGCAAATTATTTAAAAGTAACAACAGATTATTTGTTAGGTTTATCTGATTCACCAGATTTAACAGCGGGCCAAGATTTACAGCTAACAAAAGAAGCACACGAAATTCTTCAAATCATTAATGACTTACCCGAAGAACAACGAAAAAAAGCATTAGAACAATTAGAGATGTTTGTGAATTACGAGAAATCTAAAGGAAATATGTAGTGTAAAAAGACTATCAAAAAGTTAGATAGTCTTTTTACATAACTTTTTCTTTTTTTGTTTCACTCAAACAGATAGAAAATAATGCCTCTTTCGGATCATCCTCTTTTTGCAAAAGTAATAAAGCTTGTTTAATTAGATTAACTTCTCCTTCTTTGCTCTTCATCTTCTTCTATCTCCCTCTTTGTGTTTTTGTATTTTTTTTACAAAAATTTCTTTTTTCTTTTTTTAGCGAAAAAAGAAATTTCTCCCAAAACTACAAATGACATCGTCAATTAAGACGATGTCATTTGTAATATATATAAACTTTTATTATGTATTTTACCAACCGCCACCAGGGTCAACCATCATTTGTTGAACTGTAGGTTTTGAATCATTTGTACTAGGTTTTTCTTTTATAGAATCAGTGTTAATGAATAATGTAGCAGCTATTAATAGTGCAGGAATAATTTTAATTATTTTTTTCATTATTTCACCTCTTTCCGAAGACAATTATACCAATTATTCAAATTAAACCCAAGTGTATTTTTGGTAAATTCGAATAAAATATATTCCCTGACTTTTGACACATCAAAAGAGATCGTTTCATTAACTCTTCTTTTTTAGTACCTTCATATGTTAAAGCTAAATATGCAGTCTGTATGTCTGTTAAACTTCCATTCTTCTCTTTTAATCGATTTAATAGTTTTCTCGCCTCCATTTTGTTACCTTGTTTAATCTTTAAATATGCTAGTTCACCTGAATGAACAACATCTAAGCTACTAATTTCTTTATCATGATGAATCTTTAGAAATGATAATGTATGTTGTACCATTTTTCTTTTTTTCTCAATTCCATTAGTCTTACTATCTCCTATCACTTCTAAAGTCTTTTCCAAATAATATTTTGATCTCTCATATTCATTGGCTGAAAAAATATACGATTCACCTAACTTTAAATATGCATTTACTTTTGGAAAAGAAAAAAAGTTATCCCACTCAAGATTATCTAATAATTCCATACTAACATGCCTTGCTTCAATGACTTCACCACCCTGCAACGAAGTAACGGCAATTGCTTCTTTATATCGTAATTTATAACATTCTCGAATATACCTATTACTTATTTTATTTATTTTTATTTCAAGAGATTTTAATCGCTCAATTAAAGAAGTAAAGTTACCCGATTGATATTGCGCTTGACATAATAAAATTTCAATTAACACTTCCATCTCTATTGTTCTTATTGATTTACTTTCCAAGTTTAATGCCTTATGGTACTGTGCAGCATCAATTTCACCTATATATCGTTTATATATAATTCGATACACATTAGCAAATTCTCTATTTTCTGCTACCTTTGATTGTGATTCACTATTTATAATATTAATTAATAGATTAAACTTTCCTCTTAAAGCTAAATCTTCCATTGCCTCACGTAAGTTTTCTGATTTTGGTTTCGTTACATATATATAATCCATTAATAGATTTTCTTGAACCTGTATGCCTTTGTTTAATAGGATGACTGTTTTGGAAAGAAAGCCAAAACTCATGTCTGTATTACCTTTAAAAATTTTCGTAACAGTACTTGGCTTAACTCCCCAATAATTTGCTAGTTTATTTTTCCTTATTCCAGCTGCACATAACTCTTTTTCAATTTGATTTAGAGCTTTCCACATGTTTTGTCCCCCTTATTGGAACAAGACACACTTCCCTATCTTGAAAACGCACCTTAATGATGAATTACATCTAAAGGCTGTGTTATACTAGCCGTATATGTTACGCATAGTCGTAACTGAAAGGCTCATGGCAAATGTTTTCCCTACTACAATTAGGGCAAACGGTGTAAAAGTGTTCCCAGCACAATTACACACGCTATGGGTCTTTTTCGTTCCGTCAAATTATATTATTAAGAATATTCTATCACAAATAACCCAAACATCTATTCTCTCATATTCTGAAAATACTTGAGAAAGTTGAAAATATTAATATACGTCTTGTTTTTTAGACCCCCAATAAAATATGCAATATTGCATTTGATAACTAGAGTAGATATTTCAATATTTTTTAACAACAAATGAAAACTCTACCCTATAACTGAATTTATTTTTATATGGTAAAATATATCCATCGCTGATATGTCCAAACATGTAATTTTCATAGCAGCAAAATTACAACTAGACTTATACAACATGATTCAAAACAAATGAAGGAGTGTTTTAAGTGAAAGGACATATTCGAAAAAGAGGAAATAAGTATTGTATTGTTATTGATATCGGACCTGATCCAGAGACAGGAAAAAGAAGACAGAAATGGTTTTCTGGATATAAGACAAAAAAAGAAGCACAGGCTGATGTTGCGAAGAAGATTACAGAGTTGAATGAAGGAACTTTTATAGAGCCGTCTAAAGTTACCTTAGAAGACTACCTAAATCACTGGTTAGAAATTAAAAGTATGAGTATAGAAAGGAGTACATTTGTCGGCTATAGGGCCTTTATCAACCAACATGTTATACCTAGTATTGGAATGGTGGCACTCCATAAATTAAATGTTATGCACATTCAAAAGTGCTATAAAACCGCGATAGATAGAGGTATTGCAAACAATTCTGTTCTGCTTATGCACAGAATTTTAAAGAGCGCTTTAAATCTCGCTGTAAAACAAAATATTATTTCTCGAAATCCAGCTGATTTTGCTGAGATACCTAAAAAAGAAAGAACCTCTATCCAAACTTGGACAGAGGAAGAAGTAAAAAAGTTTCTTTTGCATTCACAAGAATCACGATATCACATTGGGTATCTTCTTGCAATAACTACAGGTATGCGTATGGGTGAAGTTCTAGGCTTACGATGGCAGGACGTTGATTTTGAAAAACATACCGTTACAATAAACCAAACATCTGGCCATGACAATAAAATCAAAAAAACAGCAAAAACAAATTCGTCAAAACGCACCATTCCTGTACCTAAAGAAACTATAGAATCCTTAAAAAAGCATAAGGTTTTAATTAATCAAGAGAAATTAAGGCTTGGTTCTTCTTATCAAGATTTTGATTTAATTAATTGTAATGAGTTTGGAATGATTATAAAAAAAGCAAATTTTAGAAAGAATTTTATTAGAGCTATACACAACGCAGGCGTAAAAGAAATTAAATTCCATGATCTAAGACATACACACGCAACTATATTATTGAAGCAAGGAGTTAATCCTAAAATTATCAGTGAAAGACTAGGTCATACAGACATTTCAATGACATTGAGTGTTTATTCTCATGTTTTACCGAACATGCAAGAAGAAGCCGTTAAAAACTTTGGTAAAAGCATCTTTGGATAACTTATGTTTGCAAAATGTTTGCAATTCATAAAAATAGGTCAAACAAACGTTGTTATATCAAGGTTTGTTTGATCTATCATCTTATATTCTTGATAAAATCTCCGAATTCCTATTGAAACATTTAATAATGGAATGTTCTCTCCTCCACGCGTTATATACTCGAACCGATATACGTAGGCGAAATAATCTTGTGTATTTTCATCTTTAATAGGCTCTGACATAGCCTCACAAATATTTTGTGATCTAAGTGGAGAAAAAGATATCTCTTCTTCGTTTATGTTTTCTAATTGTATAGGACGTTCACAAAAAATATGTGAAATTAAAGCTGGCACCCACTTAGCATATATTTCATTATCATGTAGTACTGTTAAATTAGAAATTAAATCGTAATGCCATTCATATTTTGGCGATTCTATTAATTTATTAGGTTTCCAATCATGAATAACCTCATACCAACTTTGAAAAATATAATCGAGTTGTTCTTTTCTAATAGGTTCTTTCGATACAATCCATGGTGTATTTTCATTTAATACATATGGATTATGCTGAATAAATAATATATCAGAAAACATATCATATAATCTTTCATTCAATCGTTTCAACTTACTCGTTAATAAAAATGTTTTATAATGTATCTCTACAATATCGAGCCATTCAATAGGGAAATATATAAATGATACGCTTTCGTTTAAAAGAGGTTCTACTATATTTTCAAATGATAACAACTTTAATTTTCCCATAAAATGATTACTTCCTTTCTTCATTTTTCTTGATCACAAAAAACTAGAAAAATAATTACTTAATCTATTCAATTTAAACCAAGTATTCAAAATAAAAGTAAAAACTATTTATCCCAATAAAACATTACCAAAACGACTCTTTTAAAATTAAAAGTAATTATCATATACAGCACCTCCAAAATCGTTAGTTTTATACATTAGAATTATACAATACATATAATGTATTGTATTTATCATTTACAATAACTTTACAATAAAACTAAAAAAGAACACCTTAAGTCGGTGCTCTCCTTACAAATATCAACCATTATGTAATTGAACATATAGATATTGCTCCTAGTAAACCTAATACAAATCCTGTTAAACAAACACAATCAGCAAGACAAATGGAAGACTGCGATAATGGAACAACTGACCTACTTGTATTCGATCCGTATTGTTTTATTTTCTCATAATTTATATCTAACATTAAGTAAAGACATGTTACACCATCCTTAATAGTATGTAGAGATTCTTTTTCTAATCGCTCCAATAATTTACTATTAAAAGCAACTGGAAGAGGATACAGTTTATCTAATTTCATATTTTGATAAATTAATTCTAAACGAGATAATAGATTATTTTTCTTTTTTTCAGATGTTACAGTACATTTAATGTTATTAAGTTCATTTAATAACATCGTCAATTCATCTCTTTTTCCGTATAAATCCTTAGCTATTTTTCTCTTTAGTTTGTACGAATGGATAATAGATTTAAATTCAATCATTTTAATACACTTCCTATTAAATATTATTTACCCATTATTCTATAGATAAACAGTACTTTTTAATCCTATTTAAAATACACTCAAGCATCTTAATTTACTATCGATTAACCCTACACAGTTGTAATAATTTCATTAGCTATACACTAACTAGAAGAAATCACTCCTTAAATTAGACAGACATTTGATGGTAAAACCATAAGAAAAAAGCAATGATTAGATTTTAAATCTAGTCATTGCTTTATCTATCTCATCTTGATTTATACCAATATATCTTATTGTTACTCTTTCACTTGAATGATTGAATATATCCATTAGCGATGGCTATATTCTTTGTCGGCATGTACATGTATAAAGCTAATGTTTTTTAATTGATAAATGTAGTTAATATTCATATGTTACAATAGTACCAGTAGTATCAGAAGTACCATTAAAACAATTAGAGCAACCACCACAACCGCCACAGCCGCCACAATTTCCACAACCAAAACAACCGAAGCAACCAATACAACGGAATCCACCACAACGAAACCCACCACAGCGACCGCCACAACCTCCGCAACGACCACAGCCGCCACAGCGACGAGCAGCATCTTCAATATAGTAATAATATGGATATTGGTTTTGCTGGTCCCAATACACAATATTTCCAGACCGGTAATCATTAAGGCTTAGCGCTTGTAGTTCTTGTTGAAACTGATTCATTTTCATGACCTCCGTTTATAAAATACAACCCCATCGATGCTTTCCTATATTTTTGTTCGTTACATCTAAGTAGAAATAGCGCTATAAACTAAGTTAAATACATACACCAACAAAGTATGACTTATCACTAGATGATGCACCTTGTTCATATACCTATTTTTACTATGGGCTCATTTTTATAAATAGAAATTATAAAATTTGAATTCTAGCGTCATATCTTCATGCTTACTAAGCTCAATTTATTTCTCAATAACCATAATGCCGTATCCTGTACGTTCAAGGTAGAAATTCATTCCATTACGTTGTGCATCTGAAGTTGGAACAGTAACGAAATATGTTAATCCATTTGATTGTTTAATACATGTGGCAGAAGTTTATCCAGTTAATGCGTAGAAAATTAAATTAACTAACTTATCGATATGCCATTTCGCCATATCCGCAGCACTATCGACTTTACACAAATCTGACAAGAAAAAATGTTATAGATAGGTATTATCCATACCTATCTATAACATTACTTCTATTCTTTATCCAATTACATCTTTTACTTCTGTATTCACTGGCCACTTTTCTAAAGTATAAGCCATTTCCCAAAATGAATATTCATATTGGCTACTAATAATAAAATGTTGTTTCATTCGATTTCGGTCTGCCTCTGTTACTTTTTCAGCTATTGCATCTAATCGTGTAATTTGCTCTTCAACTAATGTTCGGAACCAATCAGATCCATAAGCAGAAATCCATTCGTTATAAATCGGCTCTTCTGGCTGACACTCTTTTAAACGCTCACCAATTTCATAATACAGCCAATAGCAAGGTAAAATTGCTGCAATGATATCGCCTAAATGTCCTTCATACGCAGCACGATACATATGTGAAGTATATGCGTATGCAGTTGGAGCAGGGATAAAATTATCTTTTTCTTCTTGTGTTATCCCTAGTTTCTTCGCAAAATTCTCATGTAATGATAATTCCGCCTCATATGTATTTTGGGCATGGTGTGCCATACGAGCTGTCGTTTCTAATTCCAGTGCTTTTGCAGCTCCTAAAGTTTGTACTCTAGCAAAGTGACTTAAATAATATGAATCTTGAAGCACGTAATAGCGAAAACTAGCTAAATCTAATGTTCCTTCACCAAGTTTTTTTACAAAAGGATGCTGAAAACTAGCTTCCCAAATTGAATCTACTTCTTTACGTAACGATTGTGAAAAAGTCATGTGAATTCCTCCAATAATTAATTTAATATAAGTATTTATCCACAGTTATTAACGCTTTAAAATAAAAAAACTTTCTTTACAGGCGTAAAGAAAGTGAAATTGACAGTATTTATTCATGAAATAACAATGTCTTTCCCACTTCCCTACGCTGGCATTAACCAGATCAGGTACTAAGAGTCTCAAATCCCCATTTGATCTCAGCCTATAATAGGCCCCCCTAGTGGATAAATATTTAATTTTCGTATTGTATTCATCATAACATACTTCATGTTACTGTCAAAAGTATTCATGATACTGCTACTTAAAACCCTTCTTCTTCCCTTACTCTTAATGAAGTTTCAATAATCATATCTAATAGTTTGCTATAATTAATTCCCGCTGCATCTGCACTTTTTGGTAGTAGACTTGCTTGTGTCATCCCTGGTAATGTGTTAACTTCCATTACATATGGAATACCGTCTTTCACCATCATATCAACCCTTGCATAAACACTACATTTTAATGCTTTATAGCAAGCCAGTGACGCTTTGTTTACACGTTCTTTCAATTCAACTGGAAGTTCAATAACTTCTTCAATAGTACCAGCATCATCATATTTCGCATTGTAATCAAAGAACTCCGCCGCGTGTCGAATTGAAATGATGGGTAACTGTTTTCCATCAAAAATGGAACATGTAATCTCGTCACCTTTTATATACTTCTCTATTACTACTTCAGAATCCCATTCAAACACAGTTTCCAGCATTGAAATTAATTCGTCTTTATTATAGACAATCTTTACTCCAACACTTGACCCACCAGAGTTTGGTTTTACGACTAACGGAAATCCTAACTTATCTAACTCATCAAGATTTAGATCCTCCATTTTTGTAAGTTCAATCCAATCTGGTGTTTCTATTCCTTCATAACGTAAAATCTTTTTCGAAATATTTTTGTCCATACATATACCGCTAGATAACATATTGCTCCCGCTATAAGGAATACCTAAACTTTCAAGCGTTCCTTGAACAGTCCCGTCTTCTCCGTATTTTCCGTGTAATGCGAGCAGCGCAAAATCAATGTCTTTCGCTTTTTCGATTAAATCCATTTTTTCGTTTAACGTAATTGGAACTATGTCATACTTACTTTTATCTAAATGTGCAATCATTTCATTTCCAGTCATAATTGATACTTGTTTTTCAGAGGATACTCCTCCCATAATAACGCCAATTCTCATTTCCTCAACTCCAAATTTCATTTTTTATTGTATCACCGATTATTTTAATTCCCCGAACTATTTCTTCTTCTTTCAGACGTGAAAATCCTAATCGAAAAGTATTCGCTCCTCCTCCATCAGAGTAAAAAACATCTCCAGGAGAAAATGTAACTCCTTGCTCATAACACTTTTGCAAAAGAGTTCGGGCATGAATTTTTTCATCTAACTCTATAAATAAATGAAGTCCACCATCACCGGTCATCCTTTGAAACGGAATGTACTCGTTACACGCCCCAACAGCTAACTCATATTTTTTCTTATAAACAGATCTTGCCTTTTTTAAATATTTTTCAAAATATCCTTCATGTAAATATTGAAACAGAACAGCTTGATCTAAAGTAGATGTATGAATTGTTCTTGCTCTTTTTACACTTTCTAAATGATGGATCAGCTCTTTATCTGCAATGATCCATCCTACACGTAAACCAGGGAAAAGTACCTTCGAAAAGCTACTAATATAAATCACATTATTACCAGCGCCAGCAAAAGTTAATAATGGTGCTAAATGTGAACCTGAATAACGTAGTTCCTCATTAAATCCATCTTCTATAATAGGAACCTTATATTTTGAAAATAATCTCATCAGTTCCGTTCTTTTCTCTGAACTTGTAACAATACCGGTTGGATTATGATAGGAAGGAATTAAATATGCAAAATCAAACTCTTTTTCACGCAAGCTTTTTTCAACTTGATTCGTATCAAGGCCATCCTCATTCATATCAATACCATGAACTTCAAGGCCATGTAAGCGGAACAGCTTCAACGCAGCATGGTGAGTTGGATTCTCACAAATAACTCGACCTGATTTTTTCGATAATGAGGATAGTACTATGTCTAATCCTTCGGTAAATCCATTTGTAATTAAAATATCTTTGTTCGAAATATCTACACCTTTCATTTCCATATAATGAAGTAGATAATTCATTAACGGTCTATAACCTTTTGCGTATCCGTAGTTTAATACGACATCACCTTCAATGGACATACGAGTAAGAAAAGCTCTTTTGAAATTTTCCACATCAAATAGCTTTTCATCCGGAGCGATGCTGTTAAAAACAATCATTCCTTTTTCCCAGCGAACACCATGTTTCATTAAATCTAATTCATCCGCTAATAGGGTAACTGTATTAAGTTTATTTTTCCAATCTATTTCAACAGACGAAGTGTTGCTTATATCAACCTTCGCAACAAAATTCCCTTTTCCTTTAACTGCATAAATGAGCCCTTCTTGCTCCAAATCTGCATAAGCAGCGAGTACAGTATTTCTGCTCACACTTAATAATTCACTTAGTTCCCTTGTTGAAGGTATTTTTTGATCTCCGAGCAAATGCCCTTTCATAATCATCTTTTTTAAATAATCTTTCAATTGAATATAAACGGGACGATCTTTCACAACTTTAAAATCTTTAAACAATTTCTTCCCCCCTGCAATTATTTTTACACATTTATTTCATTCTCAAAAGGTCCACTACATATGTATTTTTTATAAAGGGCGGTACGCTCTTATAAATCTTTTCGGTACAAGTTAATTACATCTTTTAACGCTGCTGCTGCGGCTCCACGTGGATTTGATGCACCACCAATTGTAGTAACTTGGCCCATCGTATCTGTAAAGAACGTAATCCCTTTTTCTGTACCATTTACTTTTGCTAGTGGATGATCTCTGTCTATTTCGGACGGTTCTACATGAAGAACCACGTTACCATCCTTATCCTTATTTGCTGAAGCTATTAATTTAATATATTTATTTTGTTCCTTCGCATTTCGAATTTGTTGTTTTGTAACATGTTCAATTCCTTTTATATGTATATCTGTAAGCGTCTTCTCTGTTCCCATTAAACTGTTTGTTAAAAGTAACAATTTACACGCACTATCAGAACCACTTACATCTAATATTGGGTTTGTTTCAGCAATTCCCTTACTTTGGGCTTCTTTCAGTGCTTCTTCAAACGTAACATCTTCCTCATTCATTTTCGAAAGAATATAATTTGTTGTCCCGTTTAATATTCCTTCTATTTTTTCAATATGGCAACCAGCTAAACTAAATTGACCAATATCGAGTGTCGGTAATGCCGCAGCAGTTGCACCGCTATATCGAATTCGTACATTTGCCTGCTTTGCTGCTTCATTTATTTCTCTCCAGTTTGTAACGAGTGCGCCTTTTGAAATTGCAACTACATCCATATGTTTCTCAATCGCTTGTTTTATATATTGTTTTCCTGGATTTCCATCTTTAAGGTTTGTAACAGTTGATTCTACTAATACAGTACCATTTATCCCATTTGTTGCACGTTCATTCGGATAATAGTCTAAATATTTTTCAATTGCAGCGGTACCGCCACCATACATCAATAAATGGTGAATAGATAAGCCATCTTCATTATGTATTGCAATATTTCTCCCTAATACGCCACTTACAACTAATTGAATCCCATATGTTTCATATATATATGAATATTTTTCATTTAATAATTTTATAAACTCTCTGCCTACTGTTCCATATCCTGATAATACAACTTGAATTTTCATAATATCCCCCCATATTTTTCTACCAAATCCCTCTTTCAATATAATATAAAGCGCTCTCGAATTCCATCGAGAGCGCTTTATTATTACCTATTTCGGTAAACGTGATAGCTTTTCAGCAATTGTTCTATAAAACTCTGGAATGCTAGAAAAACCTAACGTGTCTGAAATACTTAATCCTACCATGTCGAGATGGTCCCAATTTGCTTTCGTTTCGATATGATTCCATTTTCCAACCTGTAAAGACTCATTATTATTTACAGCTGTATTAGAAGAAGGTGCAATCATAGAATTTGTATTTACTACACCATCATTTTGCCACCAAGAAGTATCAATTAATGGACGGTTTTCTTCATATCTCGCATAAGAACCTAAGAAAAATGCATTCCCCATTAACACTTTATTCATCGTTATATGAGGTAAATGTAAACCTGTTATAGGTGCTGCTTGTGATGCATGTCCACTATAGGATAAGTAATACACATCCGGTTGCGTCTTTACCCAATTATTTAACTCCTTTGCACCATCTGTACTTAAATCCCATTGACTTATATCTTTTGTATTTTTCCAAAGTGAACTATTTATAATGCGATCAGTATATTGGAAAAAAGACTCTCCAGCATTCTTCTTTATACCCCATTGATCCAATTTGAAATCATATAACGATAAATTATTGTTTCCTCCAAAACTTGCAGCTGTAATGAGTAAATCTTTAACGAACGGTAGCAGAAGACTACCATCCGCAAGTGTTGTACCATTGTGAGGGGTTGCTAATGTTGTAACACTATGAACATATGATTTCTCACCTTCAAATAGTGGTGATATTTTGATGTTCGGGTGATTTTTCACATAATTCTTTTCTTCAAAACTACCTTCTTTTAATAGCTGTACTAATGCTCTAGTCGTTTGTCCACCCATGCTATGCCCAACTAAATGAACTTTATTTGTTTCACTCCAATTCGGTGCAAAGCCACTATATGTTCTGCCAAAACGATTATGTCCATGTTTCTCGGCATGTGCGGCACCATAGTCTACTGTTCCACCGTTAATTTGGGCATACAATTCACATGCACGGTCCCAGTTACTAGAAACAGGTCCAACAGCTGCGGTATGTACAGTATAACCATTTCTTTTTAAATCCTCCTGTATATCATGAACACCGCCCCAATATTTTACGCCAAGCATTTCTTCTCTACCCCATCCAGCAAATCCATTCACTAATATGATCGGATAATTATTTTGGTGACCCTCTTCAGCGTATATAATTTTCGCTGAGAATAAACCTACAGTCATTAATGTAAAAAAACATATTTTTAAAAATAACTTCCCCATACTTTCTCCCCCTAATAAAACGTTTACATTTTTCTTTAAAAAAATTCACAGCCTGCTTTAATAACTTAAACATAATGTAAATTATTTTATATTCCTTGTATATATTGAAAACATATACAAATGTTGATAAATATTAATTCAAGTAAGCATTTACTTTTTACAATACAGCTTGTAAATCTGTTTATTTGAATTTATAATTAGATATAGTTTCCTCATGTTAAATAGATTTAAAAACCATAAGAAAACTAATTTCATTGCTTGAAAAGGAGGAAAAATCATGCAAATCGGATCAAACATTCATACATTATCTCAACCTACTAAAATAACTCCATCTACTCTTGAGCATAATACTATCTCTTCTACTAAACTTGAAGGTAAGAAAGTAAATGATCCTATCAAGTTCGATATTCGTTCATCTGAAAAAGAAATGAAACAACCTGAGCATAAATTTAACGAATTAAATTTATGGAAAATGTTGAAAGATAAAGGTGTCCCTTTATGGATCATACTTGAAATGCTACAAAAAGTTCGTAAAGAAAAAGAAGCTCAAAATAATTCAGTTCAAAATTCAAATGCGATTGAAGAAACAAACGAGAGTCGATTAAACGACGTAATGTAATCTTTTTTATATGAATGGTCTATAAACTAAAAAGAGTTCGAGCTTGATAAAGTTTCTATCAAGCTCGAACTCTTTTTTAAGATTTTTCTCCAATCGTTACAAACTGAAAAGATACTTCTCCTTCCAAACCTTTAATTAGCTTTTTTACTTTGATATTTTCATTAACCAATGAATTATCTGTCGACATTTTAGGTTTTTCGTCACCTATAGATTTTTTAAATTGAAGAAGATGCATTTTTGTTTCATTTGCTTTTATTTCCTTATATACATTGTTTTTTGATACAATCACATACTGTTGTGCTGGATAAATACGTTTGTTACCTATCCAAGCGTCACTATTGTATATGACAGGAATCTCTTTTCCTTCTAGTTTAATACTTTTCAAAGTCATTTCGTCGTCTTGTGCAAACAGTAGCGAACCCCCTTTTGGGAATTTCGGTAACGTATTTACAGGTATAAAATTAGAACCATTGTCTCGTTCACGAAAAACTTTAGCTTTAATCAATGCTTGTGCTGTAGACTCATTTAAAATTAATACGTGTCCGTTTCCATGAATACCTGTTTTCACAGAAAACACTTCATTTGCTTTCGTAATTTCCTGATAACGATTAATAATTGGTGAAAATTTTTTTTCATCTCCAATGATTAATATACCGTTTGCAGGAAATAGATTCTCCTTTTTAGAACATGCACTAAAACTTATTAATAGTAGTATCGTTAACATAAAAATAGTTAAAGTTCTTTTCATCGCGTTTCCTTTCATCATACAGTTGATTTTTTCACATGCTTTCATATAGTCTTACAAGCTAATAAACTCTATTCATCCATAACCTTATAAAGCTTTTGCAGGTAACGCCAACGGGTTATAAAGAAATATAAAACTTGTATACAAATAAATGAAATTAAAATTACGATAGAACTATTCATAATAGAAAAATCGACTAATTGTTGTAATGCCATATAAGCGACTACAGTATGTATCACTGCAATGATAATCGGTAAGAAGAACATTAATAATAACTGTCTCGTTACAACTTTCTTTAGCTCTCGTTTACTTAAACCCATTTTCGAAATCATTTTATATTGCTGTTGATCACGATCCAAATCAGTATATAATCGGAAATAAATAAAACTAGCAGCGAATGTAAAGAAGACGATTCCGACTAAAACACTTGCCATAAGTAATAATCCATTCGTTTGTTTTGCACTTAACAAATCTATAGTTAAAGCTCGAAACTGAAAACTACCTTCTTCTTCCGCAAATGTACTAATTAATTCGTTTGAAATTCTCTTCGTTTTTATCCAATCGTCTACAACAAATCCGTAAGTACGATATGGAATATCAAGATTATCTGGATCACTAGTAATAGGTATTTCATCATATACATGATCTTGAACAGCGATATATATATTTCTAGTATCATGTGGTAAAACTAAATTTTCTACAGCTTTTTTCACTTGAAATGTCTTTGTCCATTCACCTTGAATGACTTCTATACTTTTTTTATACTCGCCATTTTTAAATTCTTGTTTTTGTGATACGACTCCAGGAATTAATAAAATTTCATCCTCTTTTTCAATCGTTTCTTGTTGATACCCAAGTGCTTTAGCAAGATCGTTATATTCACTTAACTTCATTACAATTACATTACTTTCTGTGTATATATATGAAGCTGAAGCCATTCGATACGGAATGTTAGCATCAGAAAGTTGTTTTTTAATAATAGAAAGATTTTTATTTAATGCTTTGTCGTTTTCAAAATCCCCATATAAAAATGTATACGGATTTGTCATCCTTACCAAATCTTTACTTCCAATTGCAGCTGTTGTACCAATCGCTGTAAATGCAACTGCTGAAACAATAGAAACTATAAAAAACATCGTTGCATTATCTTTCATACGGTAAATTAATTCAGAAAACGTTAATATATTTGTTCTCTTTAAAAAGAAAGATTCTCTCCTTTTAGCAAGATGTAATATATAAACGCTACACTGTGTATATAAAAAGTACGTTCCTATAATTACTAGTAGGACACCCATTCCAAGCGTAGTAAAACTGGAACTTGAAATGAAGCGAAATACTGAGAAATATCCATATCCTATACTACTTAAAGAAAGTAGCGATAATAAAATTGAAGATTTTGGTTCAGGTTTTGGCTTTTCCTCTGCTCGAATAAGTTCCACAAGTTCCGTTATTTTTACCATTTTAAATGTAAATAGTGAAACAATTAAAAATAAGAAAAGAAAAGTGATAACTGTTAATAATACAGCCTTCACTGGTGTATAAAAAGGTAAACCATTATTAATCATTAATACACTTGCGCTTATCAATAAGACTAGTTTAGAAAATATGAGTCCGATGAAAATCCCTATACAAATTGAACCAAATCCAATCAACATATTTTCAATTAATAATAATTTCTTAAACTGTTTCATTGACATACCTTGCATCATTAATATGCCAAATTCTTTCTTACGAGTTTTTAAAAATGAACTAACTGAATATAGAATAAAGAAAAATGAAAATACAAAAATCAAACCTTGCGAAATTGTAAATCCCATAGTACCATACGCGCTTATTGTTGCACTTGTTGATTTTAATTCCCCTTGTAAATCAGGATGAAATAATAAAAGAGCATACGTAAAGAAAATCATAATAGAAAATGTACTACTTAAAAAATGACCTGCATATGTACGCTTATTACGAAAAATATTATTAAATGCGAACTGACGAAAAGTCATGCCTTTTCCCTCCTAACAAAGAAAGGACATCCATAATCTTTTGATAAAACGCTTGCCTGCTTTCGCCGCAATAGATTTCATTATATAGTTGACCATCTTTAATAAATATTACTCTACTGCAAAAACTCGCTGCATACGGATCATGTGTAACTAACATCATCGTCGCTTTTTCTTCTTTATTTAGAGTATCAAGCATCTCCATTACATCATTTGAAGATTTAGAGTCTAAATTCCCTGTTGGTTCGTCAGCAAGTAATAATTGTGGCTTATGAATAATAGCACGTGCGATTGCCGTTCTTTGAGCTTGTCCCCCTGATATTTCAAACGTTCTTTTACTCAATATATCTGTAATATTTAATTTCTCTGCAATTTCTTCCACTCGTTTGTTCATTTCTTGTACAGACACACCATCTAAAGTCATCGGTAATACGATGTTTTCTTTTACAGTAAGTGTACTAAGAAGATTAAATGATTGAAAAACAAATCCTAATTGTTTTCTGCGGAATAACGCTAATTCTTCTGATGATAATTGAAAAGGATTTGTGCCATTAATTAAAATTTCTCCCGATGATGGAGAATCAATTGTAGATACCATATTCAATAACGTTGTTTTCCCACTACCAGATGGCCCCATAATCCCTACAAATTCGCCTTCTTGAATGGATAAATCAATATCTACTAATGCTTTATAAGGCACTTTCCCTTTATATACTTTACTAATACTTTTTGCATGTAAAATTTTCATGTATATTCTCCCTTCATTTGCACTTCTCATAGTAGAGTGTAAATGAATTGTCTTATAGCTCATATTGATTCATCTTTCATTTATCTTACACACTTGTAAGATTTCTAAAAAAAACTGACAATATAGCTAATTTCAAACTAAAATTAACCCATAACTATCTTATAATAATTGTATAGTGCCAGGAAATACAATGTATATCAATTCTTTATTATATAAATGAAAAAAGACCGATTACTTTATCGGTCTTTTACTTACTAAATTTATATTTTTAACTAATCCCTTTAGTTGAAATGTTTTTGAGTTACCCTTTTAATTCTCTTTCACTTTATAGTAACCTCGACAAAAAATTGAGTTCTTCAGTTTAATCGCAATTAAAAATGAATTGTATATATCTGAAGAGGAAATTATTGCGTTTATCCAACATATAAATAATAAGATTGATTTAATATTTCCTGTTACATAGAACGATAAAATGGAAGGAACAACTGATAATACAATAGTAGGCAAGCTCATAAAGACCCAAAATCTAGTTTTGGATAGGATTGCATTTGTGTTTATCCAAAAAAATATTCCACTACACGTTAAGCTAATATCACCCTTTTTATTTATAACAATAACGTGTAAACATTCATGAATGATGAAGACAAAAAATACCTATGATGATGAGATAGAATATATTAATATGGGTAAAACTTGCTCCAAAATAATACGGTACTAGAAAAATAATGATTTGAAGTACATATACAAATTTCATATAATGTTTTCGATGCCAATTATTTTGTATAAAAGGAGTCCATTCTGACAAATCCATACTTATCTGTGGTAAGTGACGAAACCAAATTATAATAAACATTCCCCTCCCTCATTTAAATAATTTCATATTTAAAAACATGTAATCCACTAACACTCAACCGTTAATTTTAAATTCAAACCTTTGCTCGTCTGCACTTTTGCCATACATTCTTCTACTAAAGCCTAAAGTCATTCATTTGTAGGATGATTTGAGTAAGAATTTATTGTTTTCATAGGTACACATATTCGACAAAATTTTCCAAATGCCTTTTTAGATATGATGCTTATATAATAGTCCTCGCACATACAACTTGATGCATCTGTTTTTGGTAAAAAGCAACTTTATCCAGAAGCTACTCTTTAATATGCTTAACTGATACATTTGAATGTAAAAAAGCTTAGAGTTTTAGCTCTAAGCTTTTTAATGATTTCGTTTTAATTTCTTTTACAGAGCAATATTTTTTATCCATTCGGATTTACTTAATTGATAATGATTATATAGTTGATTTTCTATCTCCTGTTCACTCAAATAAATAAACCCGCATTTTTCAATAACTTTATTTGATGCTATATTGTTAATTAAAGCGATTGCGTTAAGAACATCTACATTTGTTTTTTCAAACAAATAGTCAATCAGTCCTTTAGTCGCTTTAGTAGCATAACCATTATTTTGATACTCACTTGAAATAGCATACATAATTTCTCTGTTCGGTGCAGGGAGTTCATCTTTCATACCTGTGCAGCACCATCCAATAAATTCATTTGTGGTTTTCTTAAATATTCCTAGTTTTAATATGTGATCATCTATGTTAGTCGTAGTTCTCGCTGCATTAAGAAACGCTTTATTTTCTGGTATTTCATAATTTGCAACCCAATCCACCCTTTGTTCTTTCGTTGATTTCCAGTCTGGTAAAAATTTTTCTATTTCCGGTTGATTTGCTATTTTATAAATACTCTCTGCATCTTTGACCGTAAACTCTTGCAGGTATATATCTCCACAATCTATTCTAAATAAATTAGTCAAACTCTCTTCTCCCATGTTAATCCCCCTTACTTACGTTAAAGCGCCTTAATCTGCTTCGTAAGTTCCATAAACCGTTCATCCAGTTCTTTATATTCTTTGTCTTTAGAAGTTAAAAAGCTTAATTTACCTAATACTTCTTGTCTCTCTGTTTCTAACGTTAAACGTAGCTCTTCAATTTCATCTCTTGTTTTCGTAGGTTCTTCAAGCTGCTTTTTTATCGTATTGTTTATAAACACGAGTTTTGTGTTAGTTGTTTTCTCCAGAAAATATCGATCGTGAGAAACGATAACGAGTGTTCCGTTATACTCAGCTAATGTATTTTCAAGTTGTTCACGTGAAGGCAGATCAAGATGATTCGTCGGCTCATCCAAAATGAGTACATCTTTTTCATCTAAAATATAAGACATTAACTTACACTTCACTCGTTCCCCCATACTCATATGTTCAATTGGCTCTTTCCATTGAGAGGCTTGGAATCCTAAATGTTTCATTAAATTTTGGACTTTTCCTCTTTCTTCAAACGTCTCTTTGAAAAATAAATCTTCTGGTGTTTTTTCCAGCGGTAAATCAAATACTTCTTGTGTTAAATAACCGATGTTTGCTGATGGTGAAATCCATACTTCTCCTTCAGCAGTTTCCGCTCCCATAATCATCTTCAGTAATGTTGTTTTCCCGCTACCATTTGGTCCAACAATCGCAACCTTCTCACCATGTTGAATTGTAAAATTAACGTTTTCAAATAATGTTTTTCCATGAAATTCTTTTTTTAATTGCTTTACTTCTAAAAAGCGTTTTCCTACTTTTTTACTCGCTTGAATAGAGAATTCAACTGAATATTCCTCTTTCACACGTTCTACCTTCGTTTTCTCTAGCTCTTTTTCAAGACGCTTTCGTTTTGACTTCACTTGTGCATCCATGCGCTTCGCTTTTACACGATAAAATTCTTTAACTCCTTCTTGTTTTGTAGACTGCGCATGTGCCTTTTGTGACCATGAACTTAATTCTTTTATATGAGTTTCTACTTGTTCTATCTTTTTTTGTTGTTTTTCATATTCACGCTGCTGCGTCATTCTTTTATGCTCACGTACTTTCATATAACTTGTATAATTACCGCTATGGTCAATTAATTTCTTATCCTCAATTGACCATATTCTAGTCGCGACAACATCTAAAAAGTATCGATCATGCGATACGACAATAACTGTACCTTTCATATTTTTAATTTGCTTAATGAGAAATTCCGTACTCATCTCATCTAAATGGTTTGTCGGTTCGTCTAATATTAAGACATTAGGATTTTCGGCAAATCCTTTTGCTAACCGAACTTTCAGCTTTTCACCACCACTTAAAGTATGAAAATCGTTCGTTGGCACGCCCCATTTCGCAAGAAGTTCTGCTTCTTTTGCAATCACATCGTTACTAATAAAAGATTCTATTTCTTGTTCTACATATGCAGTTGTCATATTCACTTGCTGCCATTCAACAATGCCTTTTGATGGCTCAATTTTACCATTTATTAATTGAAGTAACGTTGATTTACCAGCACCATTTTTACCGATTAATCCGATAACATCCCCTTGTTTTACTGTCACATTCATTTTCTCTAACAAAGTATTTTCCTTTATTTCAACATAAACATCATTTAATTTTAAAATTTCTTTCATAATACCGATCCCTTTCGTTAAGGGAGAATAAAAAAATCCTCCCAAATAAATTTGGCAGGATTAGTCATTACATTATTTATACCCAAATAAGCTATTACGCAAATCAAATAGCAAAACCGTTGTTTGGAATTGGGCAGACTAATCCTATTTTTTATAAATTGAAATTCATTTCATTTCAACATTTAAAAATAAGATTAGTTAATCATCGTCCACCCATCATTCCTTTCCGTCATTAATAACCATATTGTACCATGATAGTACTGTATGAGTAAATGCAATTATTTGTGTTGCTAAAAAGATCACTTTCTTATAGGTCTATTTATCATTTCTTAACTTCATATTAAACAAGCATAAATTACATTTGTTGTACTACTTCCTTTAGATTTCCCTAGTAATAAAATTCTAAGCACCCTCTCTTATATAATTTTTATATAAATTTATGATTAATTATATATTATACATACTACATTTCAGTTCTTATAATAAAGTTATCATTTTTTAGGAGGGATTCTACAATGGAATTTAGCAAACTAGGACACAGTGGATTAACAGTAAGCAAGATTGCATATGGGAACTGGATAAACCATGGTGGAAAAGTAAATGAAGATACTGCAAATGATTGTGTAAAAGCCGCACTAGATGTCGGAATTACAACGTTCGATACTGCTGATGTTTATTCAGACACGATAGCCGAAGAAGTACTCGGCCGATCTTTGAAGGGCATACGCCGAGAGAGTATAGAACTTTGTACAAAAGTATGCCATCCGACCGGACCTGGAAAAAACGATCGAGGTTTATCACGAAAACATATTATAGAAAATTGTAATGCATCGTTACAACGACTACATACAGACTACATTGATGTCTATTATGCACACCGATTCGATACAACAACTCCTCTTGAAGAAACAATGTTAGCTTTCTCAAATCTTGTAAGACAAGGTAAAGTCCTTTATTTAGGTGTAAGTGAATGGACATCGGAACAAATCACCCGCGGTGCAGCACTTGCACGAGAATTGAAAATCCCTCTTATTGCTAGCCAACCTCAATATTCGATGTTATGGCGAGTTATTGAAACTGATGTGATTCCAACATGTCAACGTGAGGGACTTGGCCAAATCGTATGGTCCCCACTCGCACAAGGTATTCTCACAGGAAAATATCAACCTGGTAAACCATTACCGAATCAATCTCGTGCTAACTCAGATGCTGGAAAACCGTTTTTTGACAAACTCGTGCAACGTTGGATGAGTGATGATGTGCTTACCGCTATCCAGGAAATTAAACCTATCGCGCAAGAAATTAACCTTACCCTATCTCAACTCGCAGTTGCTTGGGTATTACAAAATCCAGCTGTTTCATCTGCAATTATTGGCGCTTCAAATCCGGAACAAATAAGAGAAAACGTAATTGCTTCTAGTGTTACATTACAACCTGAAATTATGGATAAGATTGATAGTGTACTAAAAGGTTTCACTGAGTATGATCCTAGCAAAACAGGTTGAAACATGAGTAAGTTCTACCTATATACTATGAAGCTTCCCTTTCCAAATTCCCCACTGCCCATCCTATAAAGATGGGCTTTTATCTTTTAAGTTCACATTGTGAAGTCGAATAAACCTCTCTAACAACTGCTAAGAAGTTCTCTAACACGACAGACTTTTCATCTTGCCTCCATCCGGCATATAAATTTATTATTGGTGTGTTCTCTTGAATTTCTTTATATATAACTCCCGATTTTTTATAACTTTCCACAGATGACGGAACGACAGAAATCCCCATACCTGCTGCAACTAAATTCACAATCGTTTGCATTTGAATCGCCTCTTGAACAATATTTAGACTTACTCCATGTTCCCAAAAGTAACTAATAATTAAATCATAAAAATTTGTACCGAAATGGCGAGGAAATAAAACAAATGGTTCATCCACTAGTGCTTTAATTGAAATATTAGGTAACGAAACTAACGGATGATCATGATGTAAAACCAATTTTAAGCGCTCCTCAGAACAAACTTCGGAAGATAATATTTCATTATTTTGCATAGAACGAATAAATCCAATGTGAATTTGTTTTTCATAGAGCGCTTTTATTTGCTGGTCTGTTGTCATCTCGCGTAATATAAGCTGTATTTTAGGAAATCGTTCTCGAAATGTTTTTAATATGTCTATAACTGTTTCTGTAGAGTCGACAAAACCAATGATTAATTGCCCGATCTTCCCTTCATCCGCGAGCTGTGTTTCTTTAATGATTCTATCTACTTGAAGTAACGTTTGCCGAGCACCTTCTAAAAAGATTTTCCCCGCACCGGTAAGTTCAACCATCCTTTTTGTCCTATGAAGAAGTTGAACACCCAATTCTTCTTCCAACTTTCGAATTTCTTGACTTAAAGGCGGTTGTGCCATCATAAGACGTTCTGCCGCACGACTAAAGTTTAATTCTTCTGCCACTGTTATGAAATATTTCATTTTACGAATATCCATTACAATCCCCCTAACATTCACAACTAGTAAAAAAGCCCTCCTTCTAATAAATTGTAAATAAAAACAAGAGGAAACTATATCAATCCCTTTTCGTTTCTTTTTTATCATAAATCAATTCATAAAAATACGAGAGATTTATACTAAGTTGAATTGCATGTTTTGGGCAATTTCATTACTTGCATATATTATTTGATTTACCATTTGATTGAGTAACGAGTTCTTGATATTTTATTCACCTAATTATAAAAACAAAATGTTATTCGTTATCCAATAACCACTTATTGTTTTTCGATAAATTTTTATTGATTATTCCCCTGTAATAAGCTATTATATGCTTGCAGAAAATATAAATGTAAGGATTGATTTTATGGACAGGACATTAAAAATCACAAAGTTAAATATGTTTTTAAGGATTTTTCTCATCCCGATTATAGTAGGGATAATTGTTGGTATACTAACGAAATTGGGGCAAGGTATACTTCCAGGACATTGGCATTCATTAGCTAATCTAGGAAGCGTGTGGTTAGTTCCATCCTTTTTTGTGGCTAGCTTTAGTTATTCTAAGCGTACAGCTATACTTTCTGGTATCCTCGCACTACTCGGTATGGTATTAGGCTACTATGGTTATGCAATAGTTATTAAAAATGTAGCTCACTCTATTTATTTTATATCTGTATGGATTGTATGTGCATGTATAGGAGGAACTATCTTTGGAATTGCAGGTTTTCTATGGAAAGATACTACAAATCCACTTCATAAATTCGGAAGTGCGCTTATTAGTGGAGTTTTTGTAACGGATGGACTTCACATTCTTTTAAATTTTGAAGACTATAGTCACATGTTACCTGTTGGATATACCGAAGTCATAGTCGGGATTATCTTGATTCTTGTATTAGAGCGCTCTAGTGCTAATCGAATTTCTTCTTTTTTAATGGTGATTCCTATCATTATTTTAGGTTTAATTGGATATAAAGTATTAAGTTTGTTTACTTAATTACAATACTGAATCATGAAAAAAATAAAAGACTAATTCTTTTATAATCCACAAAACATACCGCGAATTCGAACATTATACTGATCAATGTTAATACGCTCAATCATAGGATGGATACATAAAGCTACCACTTTCAAAGGGGGTGGCTTTTTTCTTACAAAAACTATTTATTTATCAGCCTATTATTAAACCCTTCTAATTTAACAGCTGTATTTATTAGTGTGTTATTATACATACCAATATGACTTTTTACCATTGCAAATAATGACTATACAATAAGGCTAAAAAACTTATATTTCAAGTTCTTTAGCCTGAGTCATTTTTACACATTTAAAAATTTAATTCGTACAACGGTACCTTTACCAACTTCTGAATGGATTTCTACACTGTGACCTAATTGTTTCGTAATTTCATATACAAGATATAGCCCCATTCCAGTCGATTCTTTAAAATCTCTACCGTTTTCTCCTGTAAAGAAAGGTTTAAACACTCTTGGTAAATCTTGCTTCGGTATTCCTACGCCATTATCGGCAATTTCAAGTATAACTGTATTACCTTCCTTACAAGCTTTCACTTTAATCTTCTCTCTATTACCTGATGAATATTTAATTGCATTTGATAGTAGTTGTCCAATTAAAAATTGTAACCATTTCGCATCACTTTCTACTGTAATATCCTTCTCAATTTTAAGCTCAGGATATACAAAGTTCCGGATAAAGAATCGTTTATGTTCATGTACGGAATCATTTACTATTTTATGTAGTTGTACTCTTTCTACATAAAAATCTTGTGTAAATGCTTCTAAACGTGCGACATAAAGAGCCATCTCTAACCCCTTTTTCAGCCTATCTGTTTCCTCATTTATACTTTCAAAACGAGGATCGACTTCATCTTGTGTGATTAATTCTATTACAGATACAGGTGTTTTCATTTGATGAATCCACTGATTCATAAAGGTTAAATGATCATTATTTTTTCTCTCTTGCATCTGAAGCTGATTTTGATAATGGCGATATTGCATCTCAAGTAGTTCTTGAAGAGCAGTCGACACAGCTGCAAAATCAGATTTTTGAACAGATTCATCTAAAGATTGCATCGGGTTTGCTAATCGTTCATAGAAAGTACGATGAGTAAAGTAACGAAATACTAAATAGCCTACCATAAAAAAGACACCTAAAAACATTGCATACAATGCCGTCGCGATATGCTTATGCCCATCAAACCAATATACGAGAAATATGGATAGTAGTTGGATTGCTGTAAAACAAATAAGAGGTATATGATCACGAATAAACAATCTTATCATTTTTCCATACCAGTATCCCAAGTAATATGTAGTCTATAACCAACACTACGAATCGTTTCAATCGCATCCTCAATCTGTAACGTTTTTAACTTTTTTCGCACACGTGTTGTATTTACACTTAATGTATTATCATCAACATAGGATTCGCTATCCCATAATTTATTTAATAACACCTCTCTACTCACAATGCGCGGATAATTTTTCATTAACGTTTCTAATAAAATAGCTTCGTTTCTCGTTATATCAATCTCTTGATTCTTAAGCCTCAATACAAGCCTTTCGGGATATAAACATAGTCCTTGTTGCTCAACCATCCGTTCTTCTACTTTCGGTGCATAATCTCCATAAGCACGTCTTAAATGACTTCGAATTTTAGCCATTACCACTTCATAATGAAAAGGCTTTGAAATAAAATCATCACCACCGTTTTCTAGCGCCATAACTTGATCCATCGTGCCTTCACGGGCTGAAATAAATAATATCGGACATGTAGAAACCCCACGAATTTGACGACACCAATAGTAGCCATCAAAACTCGGTAAATTAATATCTAATAAAACTAACTCTGGTTGTTCTTCTAAAAAAATGTCTAATACATTTTGAAAATCCGATACAATAATTCCTTGATACCCGTATTTTGCAACATGTGTTGATAATAGTTCTGCAATTTTCATATCGTCTTCTACAATCATAATTTTGACCATTATTGAACTCCTTTTTAATCCACAATCTCAAATATACTTATACAAAATAAATACTACCTCTTTTCACAAAATCCGTAAATGAAAAAAGGATACTTTTATACAACAGCATCCTTCTTCTATTATTCTTATTTAATATTAAATTTACTCCAATTAAAACCTAGCTTCTCCACATATCCCATACCTACTTCCATCCGTGCTGTTTTCAACGGATCAACAACCTGACAAACTTTTAAATCTCCTGCTGCTGATAATAAAAGAGTTGCATCAGCTTTAGGCATTTCAAATTCTTCATGTAAAAATGTTACCATATTACGTACAGCTCGATTCGCTGCATCATCTAACAATTTCTCTGAAGCAATCGCCATTATTTTTTCTTTTTGAATAACCATTGGTAAAGGCCATTTCTTTCCTTTTATAGTCTGTACTGTTACAGTTACCTCACCCGCAACCTCTACCCCGCTAACACCAATTTCACCATCACCCATCGCTGCGTGTAAATCTCCTAATGCTAATAGAGCACCGGGAACATTTACAGATAATAGTAAAGTTGCCCCTTCTTTTATCTCTTTACAATCCATATTCCCGCCGTGATCATGCGGTGTGCCACATGAAATGCTCTCTTCTTTCGGCGCAGTACCAATTACACCGATCATTGGATTAATCGGTATTTGCAGTTCATTTGAAAACAAAACATGTTCATTATGTATTGGGACGATTTTCACTGTATTTTCATGTAGCTCTCCACCCATTACACCAAGATTCGCACCTGTAGTTAAAACACCTTGCTCTGCAATTTGAATCTTTTCAATCGTTACAACTAATATATCACCAGGTTCTGCACCTTTAATATATACAGGTCCAGTCGCTGGATTAATTCGATTCCAATCTAACTCTTGAAACGCAACATCTTCAGAATCAATTTGATATTCAAAGCAATCAAATGTTTCAAATACAAGACGACTTCCAATTTCTACTTCCATACACGGCTTATTTTCCGGCGACATTGCGTAAATAATATGATCTTTATGAATTCGATACATTTTATCTCTCCCCTTTTATATTGGTCTACAATTATTAATTAGCTTTTTTCATAAAAGCTCCTTTTAAAAATCAATGAATTTACATATAGAAAAGCACCTAGCTTATTTTAATACATACACTCCTTACTATAACAGGTAAAGAAAGGTGGTATCACTATGCCCCTTATTCCATATAACGAAAGCGATGTCGATTTACTAGCTCGTTTAATTCGTGCTGAAGCTGAAGGAGAAGGTCGACAAGGTGAACAACTGGTTGGTTGCGTTCTCGTAAACCGTGTATTTTGTGATTGCTTAGATTTTAAACAAATTCGGTCTGTACGTGATGCAGTATATCAAAGCCCCGGTGGATTCGAAGCCGTGCAATACGGATATTTTTATCAGCGCGCTCGAGAATCAGAAAAAGAAATTGCAAGAAAAGTTTTACAAGGAGAATGGCGCTGGCCTGCACGATGGGCTCTTTGGTATTTCCGTCCAGTTGGGGCTTGCCCACCTGAATGGTATAATCAGCCGTTTGTAGGACAGTTTAAAAGCCATTGTTTTTATGAACCTACTGGCGATGAATGCCCGAAATTGTATTCACGGTAGTAAAATTTTCAACGCAAGTGCTTAGAACTTTGGGTACTTGCGTTGCTTTTAACTGTGTTTTAGAAATCTAATAATGTGATGGATTTTTCGATACGCTTTTCTAAATTAAAATCATATAATTACCTAAAAAAATTCTTTATCGCTTCTAATTGAATTTTGTGGCTACACTCATCACAACAATATGCCCCTTTTGGTTTCTCTTTAAATCGCTTATATTTTTCACTACCTTCATAAACGCGAAATATATTTTTACAAGAAAAGCAAACAATTTCATAAAACATCATATGCATTTTCCTCCTCGGATTTATAACCTTTTATCAAGTTACTTGAGAAGGCTTCTTTCCCATATCCGTATATTATTAATAAAAGGTTTATCTAAATTATTATCGAATTATGTAAATAGCATTGAAAGTGAGGTGTACATCTTTTTCAACAATTTAAAATTAGTGATTGATGCTAACGAAAGTTTAACTGAAGGATCCAGTTACAATGAAAGTATTGGGGTTGAAACAGTATGAATCGTATTAATTACATAAGACAAGAAGAAAAGAAATATCATGACCTTTGCTATGAACAATATAAACTATTTGAAACTGGTTCTTGGCTTTACAAACCGGTTAATACAGTTATGGACTTAATGGATCACTTTGAAGGACAAAACAACTTGCAAATACTTGACCTCGGCTCTGGCGTTGGAAGAAATAGCATCCCAATTGCACAAAAGATACAAAATACTAGCGGCACTGTTACATGTGTCGATTTACTTGATTCTGCTTTAACAAAATTACAAATTTATAGTAAAAAATATGGTTTAATTAATAATATTAAAACAGAACAAGCAGCAATTGAAAACTACTACATCCAACCTAATACTTATGATTATATAGTTGCAGTATCAAGTTTAGAGCATGTTAAATCAATAGAAGATTTAACATGCGTGCTCCATTCTATGAAAAAAGGTACAAAAACCGGTGGTATCAATTGTTTAATTATTAACTCAAACATACAAGAAATTGACTTACATACGAATGAAGAATTAGATGCTTTAATTGAAATTAACCTTCCTACTGATGATATGATAGATCTATTAAAAAGTATTTATAAGGAATGGCAAAAAATAAAAGTTGAAATAAAAGAATTAGCTTATGATATAGTCCGAAACGAAAGACACATTCAATTAAAAACAAATGCTATTACGTTTGTCGTTCAGAAATAATCGTATTATAAAGATGTGACTCTTTCCCTTAGATTCATTTTTATTGTACAAGATTTGCAACTTAATATATATATTAAACAAAATATAAAAACCATGCTTCAATATCATAAGAAGCATGGTTTTTATTAGTGTTCATACAAAGCTACTTAACTATTTAATGAATTCATTAATTGGAAAAAATGTTCAGGTTCATGTGTCTTATTTAATTCATACCATGCATGGAGTGTATCCGGTGCAAATACATCTAATTTTTTCAGTACTTCCATCGCAAATTCCAAAGGAGCTACTCCAGAGGCAGTAATAAGATTTTCACTAGACGCTACAGGTCCCATGTCATATAAATTTTCTCCTTTATAAGTAGGACAAACCATTTTCATATAATCTAAACTATTACTTGTATGCTTTCTAGAATCTAAATATCCGTAATTTGCAAGGCCTACTGTTGCACCACAAATTGCGGCCACAATTACACCAACCTTTAAAGCCTCATCAACTTTTTGCAAAATGGGTTTATGTATATCTTCACCCCAAGTGTTCCCTCCAGGTAAAATTAATAGATCGTTACTCTCAAATGCACATTCATCTAAAGAAATATCTGGTTTTACGTTCAATCCGCCCATTGATATAACCATTTCTTTATTTATTCCTACTGTAACTACTTTAAAAGGTGCTACTCCCTTTTTAAAATATCTTCCTGTATTTAGTTCGGCAATTAAATATCCGTATTCCCAATCGGACACCGTATCAAATACATATAAATAAGCTTTTCTTGTTTGCATTCAATAACACTCCATTCACAACTTTATCTAATCCCATCTTTTCTAAAAGATAAGCTATCTATTATTTATAATTGCTTGTCGAGCTTTTTCTTTATCATCAAAATGAATTGTTGTATCTTTTAAAATTTGATACGTTTCATGTCCCTTACCCGCAATTAAAACAATATCATTAGAAGACGCCATTTTTATTGCGCGTTTTATAGCTAGTTCACGATCTACTTCTACTTTATAATTCAAATTATTATTCTGTAAAAATCCTATTTCAATATCTTTCATTATTGCCTGCGGATCTTCCGAACGGGGATTGTCAGAAGTAATAAAAACAAAATCGCTATAACTGCCAGCAATTTCACCCATTATAGATCGTTTTTTTACATCCCTATTTCCACCGCAACCGAAAACAGTAATAATTTTCCCTTTTGAAAACTCGCTAATTGTAGAAAGAACATTTTCTAACGCATCCGGTGTATGAGCATAGTCCACTATTACAAGGTAATCTTGATTTTCGTCTATGATTTCCATTCTACCTTCAATGCTCTTTAAGTTAGATAAGCTTTCACTAATGTTTTTAAGCGGAATACCTTCAGCCAATGCAGCAGTTATTGCTGCTAATGCATTATATACATTAAAACGTCCTACTAGATTTAGGTTAACTTCTATTTCTCCATTAAAGGATGAAACTAAAAATCGAATTCCTTTTGAGCTTAAAGTTATGCTCTTCGCTTGAACATTCGCTCCATTATGTACCCCATAAGTAATAACCTCAGCTGAAGTAATGTTTTTAAAGTATTCTACCGATGGATCGTCTGCATTCAAAATAGCAATTTTTTTATTCGTAGTAGAAAAATCATTTCCTAGTCTTGAAAAAAGCAGACCTTTTACATGTTTATATTCATCAAATGTTCCATGATAATCCAAATGATCTTGTGTTAAATTTGTGAAAACAGCTATTTTAAAGTTACACCCTTTAACTCTCTCCATATGTAAACCTTGTGATGTAACTTCCATAACACAACAATTTACATTTTGATCTTTCATCATTTTCAAATTCCGCTGAAGTGTCGGTGGTTCTTGCGTATTAATATCAGTAGGATACCATTTCGAACCGACTTTGACTCCGTTATTCCCCATAAGCCCTGTTTGAAATCCATAGTCTGTTAAAATCTTTTCAAGTAAATAAGAAGTAGTCGTTTTGCCATTTGTTCCTGTAATTCCAATTAGATTCATTTTATTAGATGGATAACTATAGAAGTGTGAAGCAATAACTGCCATAGCGTACCTTGCATCTTTAACAATTATTTTAGGTATTTCAATATTTACATCTCTTTCTACAATTAGCGCCACAGCGCCATTTTTCACTGCATCTTCAACAAATTGATGTCGATCTTCAAGAAAACCATCGATACCTGATACACATATAAATAGATTTCCATTAGTTATCTTTCTAGAATCCATTTCTAATCCCGTAATTTCTACATTCATATCGCCAATAGTTTCTTTAATCAATAACAAATTCGCCAGCTCTTTTAATTTCAAACTCCCCGCCTCCTTACACATTCCCCTCATTCATTTTACCACTTTATACAAAATAGTGGTTTAAAATTACATTTCAGTCGAACAAAATTTAATCATCTTACATAAACAAAAAATAAAAGAGCACTTGTTTCCGCAAGTGCTCTTTTTGGGGATTTTGAGATACCCTATTAACGAAAGTTAAGGTTACTTAAAGTTAAAAGGTATTTATATTATATGCTTGTCCTTTTTATTTGTGCATAATCAATATATAAACATCTTTAATAATTTTTAATAACTTTTAGTTATAGTTCTTTCATACATTTTATCATTAAGAAATTAATTGAAGGTTTATTTGCCATGTTTTTATTTGGTTCATCAATTTCCGAAACTTGTACTAATCCATATTTTTCAAAACCTTGTTTTATAGATTCAGAATCATAGAAGAACATTTTTACGCCTTCCATTATCTCATAATAGTCTTGCTCCAACTGTTTTCCTTTTCCGTACATTGGAGCTTTTTTAGAAACTGTTGTAAAAACCATATACCCGCCTGGTATTAACTGATTATAACAATCTTTAATAAATTTCTCTCTTTCCTGCTCATTCAACAAATGAAGAAGAGCATGACTAAATATCCCATCATAAGATTTATTATCAAAAGGCATTTCGTTTACCGAGCCGTGATATATACTAATATCTTCTAATCCGTTTTGTTTCGCTAAATCAATAGCTGTTTTTGAAATTTCAATACCTGTTACATTTATATCATTATCGATAAACACCTTTGCGTTTCTGCCATATCCAATACCTGGAACTAATATGTCCTTAACGTTCTTTTCTATAAAAAAATCCTTTGTCAAAATTGCAGATTCTGTAGGTTCAAATCCCCACATCGTTTGTTTCTCAATAAAGCTTGATTCCCAAAATTCCATTATATTTCTATCTCCTTATTTTCAATCCATTTTAGTATCAAATTAAAGACAAGTTTTTTGTGCTGTTGTTATATAGTGTTGCTATATAGTTTTTCTTCTATTTATACCACTTACCTTAGTCATCGTAGCTCCATTGAATATAGCATAATAATAAGCATATATCTAATATAAAGATTGGTGTAAAAGCCACTCTTTTTTATTAACCCTTTATCATTCTAAATGAATTTTAAATAAACTTTTTTGTGAAAATCAAAACTTATATATACTGAAAATAGATCTATTTAGCTCAATCTTTTTTCAATAAGGATTTGATGATCCATCTTCTATTTTCAAAAAATAAAAAGCACCCGAATGGATGCGTATAGATTAAACTTATTCATTATTAATTTTTTCACTTTCATCATCAACTGATTTCGAGTCTAACATGCTGCCTATATCCGGTGGTAAAGCTAACTCTATACCAGCTACTGGTTGATTATCTTCATTAAACCATTGTTTTTTAAATTTAATCAATTCTTCATTTTTCTTATTTTCATTCATATTATCCCCCCTTTTATGTTTGATATTAAACATTTTACTTAATATGTACATTGAGAAAGATAATATACTGTTTGTACATAATGAAAGAGCAAAAACCATTCTCTGTTTTCACAACCCGTTGTACCTATTAAAAAATCCCCGTACATGTTACTCCGCGCTCTGTTATCATATTAGTGTCGAAACATATGTGGGCTATGTGACAAGTACCTGGTAATTTTGTTCATTATTCATATGAGACAAATACTTTTAAAGGGGTAATTATTCCTTGACTTAATTCCTCAAAACATTGAATGAGTTCTGTATATTGTATTTCATGTTGAAAAATCTCTTCTATCCATGGTGTTTGTTCTATTTGACTAAAAAACCAATCTGCATGTTTTTGATAATTATATCCGTCACTTGAACCAATGATCCGCAGTTCTTTCTCATAAAAATCAGCGGTTAATGTTAGTTCCTCTAAATTCCCATCAGAAAGTATACATATTTCACTATTACTGTAAAGTGCTTTTTGTAATGTATGAAACTCGATATTTGTAGCAGAACATTCAAAACCGTAATTATATGTTTCTATTATTTGTTCTTCTGATTCATATATGTTTCTCGCACCAAAATTCTTTGCAGAATCTCTTCTATTTTTATTAGGTTCAACAACATCTACATGCTTAACACCTACAAAGTATTTTAAAAAATAACAAGCGAGTAAACCAATAACTCCCATTCCAGTTATAAGTACTTTTTCATCCTGTCGCAGATTTAGTTTTAATACTCCTTTAGCAGCATCACACGAAAGAATAGATAATAAAGCAACTTTAGGTTTTATATAACTAGGCACTCGAATTACTTTATCCCCCTTAACTATTCCTACAGTTTCATGTCCATAAAAAGAAACTACTTTATCACCTACATTTAAATTTGTTATTTTATTCCCAACTCGAACAACTTCACCATAACTTTCATATCCAGTTTTGCTTGGATAAATAGGAGTCATATCTGTAACATCGGATCCTTTAAACTGCGGTAACTCTGCTCCGATACTTATTGCACCTGCAATTGTTTTAACGATAATTTCATCATCCTGTATAAACTTAATTTCACGCGTTTCCCACTTAAGCCGTTTTGGTCCTTCTAAAACTAATTTATTTTGTTCCATTTATATCCTCTCACTTTATAAAAATATATTCTCACAAAATTTCAAACAATGTATAATAGATTTAACTAAAATTTAAGCTATAACGTTGGCTAGCACCCAACAGTGATAACATGATAATTGAATTTGATGGATATGGAATAAATAAGTATGTTTTTGGCCGTAACTTTTCTCTTAACGAGTTAATAATAATGTATTTAAATGTAAAAAATGAAGAGATATCTAATGAAGATCTTCTAAACTTATTTTGTGTACGGTATCATTATGAAAAAATCCCAAAGTTATTACAAGAAGACGTCTTAAGCAATGTTGTCATTGATTTAGATACAGACTATATTTATATCCCTACTAGATAACAGTAAAATAGATCGAGTGAATAGAAATTACGATTCAGCTAAGTGTTTAATAAAATAAGTCATTGCCCAAATTAATGTCGCAAACTGAGTGACAAAATACATTGTCCATTCAAAACCAGTCAATTTTCTATCTCGTTTAACCTTCTTTAAGTATCTGTAAAATATAAATGTACTTAAAAACATAAGTAACAACGATAATTGTTGTAAATCATCGACTATACGTACTGCCATAAACTTCATCATCCTCCTATTTACAATATAAAGTGAAAAGATAATCCAAAGGGGCCTTTCCCCTCTGATTATTAGTTGAACCAACCAAGCTTTTACGAGCAGTTAATGCGGAATATTCTACAATCTAACAATACCATTAATTGGTAAAAAATAATACTTTTCAACAAATACATAAAATCCGAATAAATATATTTATAAATATAATGTGTTATTCTTTTTCCTTATTAGTTTTAATCCGGGGGCCTTGACAAACGCTCTTTAATTTTAAAAATAATAATTATTTTGAAATTTCCATAATCTAAATTAAATGATGACTGCAATTTAGCCTTTGAACCACTTAAATGTTAACTCCCTTTTTAATTTTTTGGGATTGTTGCATAGTATCAATATTCACAACTGTTATATTTCTTTCCCCACAAAAAAACTGCAACTAAAAAAGTAGGGGCTATACAAATTGTTAGGTTTATTGTTTTCTTATACAAAAAATCTTCTCCGTAATATATAGATCCTTACTTAAACAATAAGGATAGACTTTTCTTTTTTATAAAATTAATCAGGATTATAAAACAATACCATTCTCATCCGTTGTTTTCCTCTCCTATCCACCACTTAAATTTATAGCACCTTGATTAACCAGGGATAATTTCTTCCATTTTGGAAATTTTATAAGTAAACTTTTTGAGAATCCTTTGAGGTGCGACCAATGTTTTTAAACCAAAATCAAAAAGAAAGAAAGTTGTTTGTTTTTGCGACAATTATACTCATTCTCTATTTGTCTCCTTTATTTATTCTTGGAGAAAATGCGCATATTCGCATTCATGATAACCTTGATTCCAATTTGTCCTGGTATAAGGTTTTGACATGTAGTGGAGAGATACAAGGTCCGATTAATGGTACAATTCCACAGGTGATAAATAATCAATTGTCAAGAAACGCATTTAGCACGGAGTTTAGTGGTATTGTGTGGTTGTATGCTTTTTTCCCAAATATGGTTGCTTATGTATTAAGTCAGACGATTACAAGAGTGGTTGCTTTTATAGGCATGTATGTACTTTTAAAACATCATTTTTTACCAAGAGAGGAATGGCTGGTCATTTCAATAGGAGTTTCATTAGCTTTTGCTCTTACCCCTTTTTGGCCATCAGGAATGCTTAGTACTCTGGGAATGCCTCTTGCACTTTGGGCATTTTTAAATATTCGAAAAGGTGAAAAATTGTGGAAGAACTATTTCGTACTTACTCTAATCCCTCTATATTCGAGTATTGTATTAGGTTTTTTCTTTTTTTTAAGTAGCATAGGGATACTCTGGTTAATTGACTTAGTAGTTAAAAAAGAATGGAACTTTCGTTTTCTTTTTTCAATTATTTATATGACGCTCATTTACATGATTGTAGAATATCGCTTAGTAACTTCCTTCTTTTTATCAATTGCACCTAACAGTAGAGATGAATATTTTCATGCAAGATTATCGTTATGGCGGTCTCTCCGACTTACAGTGAAAAATTTTCTTTACGGACATACCCATGTCATGACAGTCCATACATTTGTTATTTTACCTGCCATACTTATTGCGTTGTATTTTATCATTACTACAAAACGATGGAAGCAAGAAAAAGTCTTTATTTTTTTGTTCTGGTTTAACATAGTTTTGTCAATTTGGTATGCTTTTTGGTTTTATAAAGGCTGGCTTCCATTAACAAAACGATTTCACATTTTAGATACATTTAATTTTGCACGTTATCATTTTTTGCGTCCGTTAGTTATTTATGTTCTATTCGCTCTTGGATTAAAAGTTTTATGGTTACAAGGGAAAGTATGGAGACACGCTGCAACAAGTTTTATAATAGCCCAAATTATTTTGTTATGCTTTTATAATGAAGAAATTATTTATCAAAATAAACCTTCAGTAAAGGAATTTTTTGCAGAAAAACAATTTAAGGAAATAAAAGATTATATTGGTTTACCTTTGGAACAGTACCGTATCGCTAATATTGGTTTACATCCAGCTATCGCTCAGTACAATGGGTTCTATACACTTGACACATACAACAACTTTTATCCTCTATCTTACAAATATGAATTCCGAAAAATAATTGAGAAGGAACTAGCGAAAAATAAAACGATTCGTACGTATTTTGACGAATGGGGTGGCCGTTGTTATATTTTCACCGATGAACTTGGAAAACACTATATGTTTAAGAAAAATTCGAAAAAACGTTTAAAAAATGTAGAGCTAAATATAAATCATTTTAAAAAAATGGGTGGTCGTTACATATTTTCTGCTGTCCCTATTGAAAATGCAGTGAAAAACAATTTATCCCTCGAGAAAATATTTATATCAAAGACATCCGCTTGGAAAATTTATTTATATAAAGCAATATAGATAAGTACATTAGATTACATCTCTCGATATAAATTTATAAAAAACCAAACCAATATTTAACTGCAATATTAGTTTGGTTTTTACTATTTTGTATGAAATTGAACTACTCACCACATCCCCAACTACACTTAAGCGCTTTTTACTTTTTTTAATAACTATCTCCTCTTTGCCCCTGGTCTTTATGAACAGCACTTACTAAGATTATTGTTGGTTATATCGATGTTCTTAAGAATTTCCCAATTCAAAATAAGAACCGCAATTTCAATGCCATCCTGCTTTGTAACAAGCTCTTTAGTTTCTACAATTGATTCGGTTCTCCCCATACAAGATAAATTCCCTCTTGTACTTGTTCTTGTTACATATACAGTTACTTCGGCTATAACTACTATTTTTCCTTAGACCGATTTCATTTTATTTTTATAACTTCTGGTATATACTTTCTATCATATTTTCTCGTATAGATTTCACCATCTGGAGTAACGAATTGTAATACAATCTCACCACAAACACCATGCAGCACTTCAAATTCACCTTCTGCATTTGAAATACTGCGTTCCTTACCTTTAATAGAATCTTCATAAATTTTCACATTAAATATAGGTTCGTTATTTTGATTTATGATAATACCTCTTGAATACTTACCAACTGCAATGCATTTATCATCTTTTTAATAAAAATTATTCACAACTATAGCTCCAATTATTACAGCGATACACACAAACAAGAGAATTATTTTGCACCTCACAACAAAGCTCCTTATTCATTTTATTCTTTTTTAAATTGAAAATCTAAACGTCTTAATAGTTTGATTTCCTCAATTACTTTACGAATTCCTTCTTCAATCCTTGCTTCCTTTACATTCGATACGTTTAACTTTAATAACTTTTCTTTATGAAATTTATTTAAATAATTTCTATCAACTGAATCGATACTTACTTTATTTTCTCTTAATTTTTTTATAAATGTTTCTGTAACTATGTTTTTCTGTAATTCTAAACAAGTGTGTATTACCAATGTGTTTTGTCTATTATATGTAAATAACGATGGATTTTCATTTTGCACTTTTTCTAATGTTTCTGCTAGTTTTTTTGATCTATTGTAGTAGGAAGAATTAATTTTACTTTTATGATGGTCAAACATGCCACTCTTTATATAAATTTCTAAAGCCGCTTGAGATATCATGGGACTATCAATATCTAAAACCTTTTTATATGTATGGAAAGCATTCGCAATAACCAGTGGAATTATCGCTACACCCACTCGTAAACCTGGAAAAATAATCTTCGAATAACTTTTCAAATATATGACATGATTACTATAATCCAAGCTATATAAAGGATCGGCTTTTGAATCAGTTTCTAAATCTGCTAAATAATCATCTTCTACTATAAATACATTATATTTCTTCGCCAATAGTACGATTTTTTCTTTCTCATCTTTAGAATAAGAAGTTCCAAGTGGATGATGATATCTTGGTATTGTATAAAAGAATTTTATTTTACCAGTTCGAAAAATACGCTCCAATTCATTTAAATCAATACCTTCATTCGTACGTTTAATACCGATTACAGGAACTTTATTTATTTCTAAATATTCTATATATAAATGATACGTTGGCTGTTCAACTAATATTGTTTCATTTTCATTCGGAAATGGTATAGAAGTTAATATTGCAAGTGCCTGCTGCACACCTGACGTTATAAAAATATTTTCTTCTTTCGTGAACACTTGATAATTTGCCAACTGTTTTTGAATAACTGGAATTAAAGATGGTAACCCTTTCGGTGTTCCGTATACGAACAAATCATTTTTATAAGTATCAATAGCCTTATTAATACAATGCTGAAATTCTAAATACGGAAAAACATCTGGATCCGGTGCTGAAGAAGCAAAATCAATTATTGCGTTATTTTCTATGATACTCCCAGATTTCTTAACAACGTAGTATCCACTTTGAGGGACAGAATATATAATATGACGCTTTTCTAATTCATGAAGCGCACGTATGACTGTTGCCTTATTACATTCATATTGCGTAACGAATGACCGTATTGATGGTAATTTCTGTCCTTCTTTTATCTCTCCATGTTGAATCATGTTTTCTATATCATTAAAAATATGTAAATACTTATACATTCTTTCACTCCCTTATAGAAGAACTAAAAAGGATTCCTCATTCTCATAATAAAGCAAAAGGAAATTCATCCCTTCAATCACTTTAAAGTTTAACATTATTTCACATTTCCGTCTCTTAACAAGGAAATTACAATTAATAAATAGAATATCTTCATGAATAAATAAAAAGTGAGGGTTATGTCATGCAGCACTTAAATACGATTGATATTAGTAACGTTCTAGAATTAGAAAATACTCTTTCTACTTTAGAAAATGAAGTGATTTCTTCAAAACTAGAACTTGAAAACTGGTTAAAAAAACAATCTACATTCATTTGGGAAATTGAAGAACAATTAAGATCGCACTATATCGCCTTTCAATGTAATACAGATAATAAAAAAATAAAAGATACTTTTGAATATGATCAACAATATGTACGACCTCTTTTGAAACGTTATCAAAATTCATTTGATAATAAATATTTAGAGTCTCCCTTTCGAATGGAGCTTGATCCAAAAACGTATAGCTTACTAGATAAAAAAATTAAGAATGCGCAGATATTATTTTCTGAAAAGAACATTGATTTAGAAGTAAGAGAAGACAAACTAGTAACTGAGTACTTCGAAATTACTGGTGGTTTAACCGCGCTATGGGACGGTGAAGAAAAAACAATTACTGAACTACAGTCTTACTTACAAGTTCCGGATCGTCATATACGAAAAAAAGCAAAAACGCTTATTTCTGAGAAGTTCTTATCTGTTGAAGATACTTTACAAAATATATTAAATGAATTAATTGTAATCCGTCACCAAAAAGCAAAAAATATTCATTTAGATAATTATCGTGATTATATGTTTAAAAAACATGAACGTTTTGACTATACAGCGGAAGACTGCTATGAGCTTGCTGAATCTATTCGTAAATATGTAGTACCTCTCATCGATAAAATATTTAATGAGAAAAAATCTGCACTTCAAGTAGATAGCCTTCGTCCATGGGATCTAAAAGCAACCGCACCAAATCAAAAAGCATTAAAACCTATCGAAGACGCGAGTGATTTAATCGAAAAAAGCTCTCATATTTTACATAAACTAGACCCTGAATTTTCCGCATTACTGGATCGTATGCAGAAAAATAATTGCTTAGATTTAGAAAGCCGTAAAGGAAAAGGTCCAGGAGGATTTTGTGAATATTTACCTGCTTCTCAATTATCTTTTATTTTTATGAATCTCAATCATACACATTATGATGTTACTACTTTCCTCCATGAAATGGGCCATAGTATTCATAATGAGTGTATGAAGCAATTAGAGCTTCAAAAGTATTTAGAAATCCCTTCAGAATCAGCTGAGCTTGCTAGCATGACAATGGAATTGTTTTCGATGGAGTATTGGGATACTTTTTATGAAAATAAAGAAGAATTTATAGAAGCAAAATTAGACTTCTTTAAGGATATTGTTAAGTATTTACCACAACTGCTTATCGTTGATCAATTCCAGCATTGGATGTATGAAAATCCTAATCATACCGCTAAGGAAAGAAACGAAAAGTATCTAGAATTGCATAACACTTACCAATCGAACATCGTAAATATTGAAGGCTATGAAAATTGGATAGCAACTGGCTGGTTACCCGTACTACACATATTCGAAATACCATTCTATTACATCGAATATGCAATCGCACAACTTGGTGCGCTGCAAATGTATAAGCAATATAAACAAAATCCTAAACAAGCACTAGAAAATTATAAAAAAGCTTTATCATTAGGTAGCTCTAAACCTTTAACTGAAGTATATGAAGCTGCTGGAATTCGTTTTGATTTTTCTGGAGAAACGATTAAAGAACTAATGTTATTTGTAGAGGGTGAATTAGAGTTACTTGAACAATTGTAAAAAGAAAGCTGTTCCTATATTTTAGGTACAGCTTTCTTTTTTATTTTATTTTATTTATCAGTTCTATGTACTGAGAATCCCCATATCCGATTGTTGGAAATAGCTGAAACAACTTTATTAATAATTCTTGCGTTGATAAATCTTTATTTTTAGAGATGAATTTCATTACAGTATTATCTTCTTTTAGCATTTCTAAATATAAGTCTATAGCCTGATACATTACTGGTGGTACCTTATAGAAAATCTTTTTATGGTTTACTAATACTTCATTGTATACAGAAGAATAATTTCCTAATTCAAGTTCAATTTGATTTACTTTAAATTCATCCTCTCTGAAACTATTTAAGTATACCTTCCCTTCATAAGCTGACTGTTCAAGGTAAGAAAGTATGGTAAGTAGGTTCATTTGGCAGAACATATCTTCACCAAACCATAAAACAATACATTTATACTTTTTCGTAAAAAGGTTTTCTAACGGGCCTATAACCTTTTTTGTGTAACTTTCTATTGAACTATTATGCCCTTCTGCTCTTGTTTTAATAAACTCTTTATCAAAAACTTGCGTTGTAGCCATGTTTACACACATTGCCTCATTAAATGGTGCATAATCAGACTTCCCCATTAGCTTTTCATTTTTAAATTCTTCATGCATCATTTGACCATTCAATATGTTTAATACATCTTTATCAAACAGCTCACTCTTCGCATTTCGTAACTGCTCAACCTCTAATTTTCTAGAAATATTCATTTTAAACTCTCCCTCTTTATTTATATTGAGTTTAACAAAAGATTGAATAGGCAATTTGTTAAGTTGAAATTCTCTTGGGTTCATTCCAAAAACATTCTTGAAAGCTCTACTATAAGTCTCTTGCGAAGAATAATCGTAATCCAATGCAATATCTATTATCTTTCTATCGTTTATTAAATCCTCCGTAGATAAATACAATCTTCTTAAAAGAATATAGCGTCTAATACTTATACCTGTTACTTGGTGGAATTTAAAAGAACAGTAATACGGAGAATACCCCATATAATGAGATAAATCCTCTAATGAAAATTCCTTTTTTAAATTGATCTCAATCCAATCAATCATCTGCTGTATATGTTCATTCATTTACTTCCCCCCTTATTAAGCATTATAAGAGATGTTCATTACTTTCTTTTGATATTTCTTGTGTTTTATAACATGAGCCATTTTCTATAATCTTTAAACTCTATATGTAAGTATTAATTTTTTTTAGCTATCTTATTTTGTCATACCTTATACTAACTTTTCAATCTAACGTTAATTAGTATGATTCACACACCTTACCAATTATTAAAAGTCAATTTACATTATATTTCATTTTAAAGGAGTTCAAAAATTAAACTCGAATTTTGTAAAATAAGATTCTTTTAATTCTCTAGTAAAAAATTAAACTTTGGAAAGGACGTTACAATGAACGAGATAGATAAAGAAATACTTCAATTAATAAATGAACAATATCCGTTGAATTTTATTAACATTAAACCTATAACGAATGAAATGTATCAATGTTTAAAAATGCTGTTGTTTAACTAAGTTTCCTTGTAGTTAAACAACAGCATTTATTAATTATCTACTAGACAACCTTTTTTATAACTTATAAATACTGATTCAAAAGTCTGTTCAAATACAGTTCATTTTGCGGAGATACTTTCTCAGCAAATCTAGCTGTAATAATAATAGGAGCCCATTGAAAGATCTCATCTCGTGTGAGGCCAGTATTTCTACAATATATTTGTAAATACGTTTCCGCTAAGTCTATATGAGACTGCGCAAACAATAAATATGTACGAAATACATCTGCACGAATATCACCTGAACTGGCATCTACCCAGTCTATAATTTTCACATTCTCTTCCTTAGTCAAAATTAGATTAAATGGATGGAAATCCCCATGGCATAATCTAGGTTCAAATTTGATTAAATGTAACTTATTTAATATATTTTCCTTTTGTTTTCCATCCGATTTCTGTACAGATTTAATTTGACGCTCTAACCTTTCTCTCATTGATTCTATTTCATCTGTGTTCATACAAATAGAATGAATCTTTATTTGTTCATTAACACAAATATTTATGTAATGCTCCGCTTCATTTAGATTATTAAGCAGGAGATTACCAATACTGTCCCCTTTTACGTATTCCATAATAATTGCCTGTCTATTTTGTATCTTTGTCACTTCAAATACGTTTGGAACTGGTAGCCCACATGAATAAGCGTATTTTTGTTTTTTTGCTTCATTCATAGACTCTGTATTTGGAAGGTATTCGTTGAATAATTTAATAACTTTATTTTCATAAAGATATATCTTAGCTGTATTTCCTTTAGCTATTGGCTCACCTAAATTCAAGTTTTCCCCTCCTTAAACCATGTAGTATTCTACAACCTTATTTTAACTTCACTTCAATGATAGTATTTCCTTCTACTCATATGAATCCTATCATTACAAAAATATCTGAAATGAAAAAAAGAAAAACACGTATTGAAAACAGCTCTATAATTATAAGGCGACTTTAATAATGTTGATAATTTTTTGTTTCGTTTGGCTTAAATAATTTTTATTTTTAGTAGAAATGAGTATACCAATTGGAATTTTAGAATTAAAATCCTTAATCTTAAAAGATAGTACTTCATCATTCAAAATTGTACCTTTCGGAATAATCCCTATAGCATTTCCAAAAAGCATTTGTGGAATGAGGTTTAACGCACTACAATTGTAAATTCTTTTAAAAGACAAATTATTTTCCAACAAGAAAGAACTTACAGATTGGTAGGAATAACAATTACTTTCACCTACAATAACGGGATAATCTATAATATCAAATGCCTCAACAAATTCTTTTTGTAATAAAGGATGCTCTGGATCATTCACTATAAATTCAATCTGTTCATCACATATTGCAATAAATTTTACATTTGATATATTTTCATTATTACCACATACCGCAAAATCAATCTTATTATGATCTATCATTTCTGATAAAAGTGCTGTATTTCCTACTACAAAATCACAATGTATATATGGTTTTTCAGCATTTAAAAACTTTAATATTATCGGTATTAACCTTTTAGCAACTGATTCTAATAGACCTATTCTCAAACTGCCTTTCTCTTCATTACTAATTCGTTGAGCTTGAGAAATGGAATATTCCCAATGAGTTAATAAATTTTCTACTTCTTCCGCAAAAAGTTTTCCTTCTTCTGTTAATCTTGCATCCCATCCTCTTTCAAACAAAAGAAAACCAATTTCATTTTCCAGCTTTTTTATATGTGTTGTAACTGTTGATTGTGCATAGTTTAATTGTTTAGCAGCTTGTGAAAATGTTCCTTCTTCAATAATTTTTTTGAATGTAAGTAATTCTTTCATTTCCATTTCCAACACCATCTTCATCGGTTTTATTGATAGTTACTCAATATATTTTCAATTATACAAATGGAAGTATTGGAAGTAAAATGAAATCAAAAGAAAAGGAGTGCTATATTATGCCATTTGTCACTGTTTATCATCCTGAAAAATTATTCGATAATACGTTATTAAAGAATGTAAGCAATCAAATTCACCATTCGTTAATTGAGCATTTCAATATTCCCGAAAGTGATTATTTTCAAATGTTTTTACCTTATCCTCCTCATCAACTGTTTTATGATTCATCTTATCTTTTAGAAGGTTCAGTAAAACGATCCAACAATATGATTTATGTTTCTATTACTTGTGGACCAGGAAGAACAATTAATCAAAAAAAGGATTTATATAAAGCTATAGCCACTAGTACAGCTAATATATTACAAATCTCTACTGCTGATGTTTTTATTACACTACACGAGACACCTATAGAGAATTGGTCATTCGGTCAAGGTATAGCTCAAATGTTAAATCAGCGTAATAAATAGGCTTTATTTTTCTCAAAAAATAAACTTACCACCTTCTATAACTATATAGAAAGCGGTAAGTTTATTTTGCTAGGAATATCGGAAGGAAACTTTGATGTATGCAAAACAGTAAATGAGTATCCTAGTTGAATAAACAATAATTCATTATGTTTACATTCATATGGAACACTATTTTTCTTCAAATTATTTTGTATGCGCTGTAAAAATGCTTGATCAGGTGTTCCGAAAGAAACGTGTACTTTCGGTGGTAAAGCTTTCATCGCAATTGGAATCCACGGTCGCTGCCACCAAGTTGCAACAATGTATGCAGTTCCACCTATAACAAAGTTGAAAATATCCCCATCTTCCATTGTTTTCATATCTAGATTTAATTTCAACCATTCCGTAAAAACAGGTACACTTTTAACGGGAAGACCGATTTCTCTTACATATAAAACGTATAATGGTGAATGCGGTACTAATACATCTTCTTTAACATAACTATGCGCGATAATTTCGAGAAGATTTCCATCACCATCTCTGAAATATAAGTTGAATCGGCCGCTCTCTTCATCAATTGTATGACCATCTTTCCATTTCACAATGAGTAATCCAGACTCTTCAAGCCATTTTGCAGTTTCATGAAATTTTGAATATGGAATCTCAAAAGCAAAGTGAGCAGGTGCAATTGGTTCATATACTTCTTGAAAACTAATTGTTGTGTATGGCGTTATTTCAAATTGAATAAATGCTGCTGTTTCTTTTTTTATTGGAAAAGATAATATATCATTATAAACTTGTTTTACCCCTTCTATGGAAACCGTTTGTAGTTTTATATCTGATATATGTGTAATCACGTTACATTCCTCCCTTGTTTCTTACCATCTATTCGTATTGTATTACACTTATAAACAGATAAAATCAAACGGAAGAATGGATTTTTCATTTAAAAACTACAACTTTAGTATGAATATGTTAACTTCTTTCATTGTGAGTACAGTAACGTTTCAAAACAATTACCCTCCATATTTCGTCTTTTTGATTAACATTTTACTTATCTCTATTTTTTCAAGTTTCTCCTGAATTGTTTCCATATAAAAAAGCTGTCTTTCCTTAAATGAAAAGCAGCTTTTACAATAAAATATATTAAGATTTTACAGCAATAATCAGAAATCTTTTTGAATTCGTACGAATACCTTTTTCCGAACTATTAGCTTCAATAAACTTTTGCAAAATATTAAAATCCTCTTCCTCTTCTCCAAAATTAGGAATAATAGGCGTATGTTTTAATAAGAAAATAAGATCCTTAGGCGTACTGTAATAATCAGTAACATCATATTCACGTACTTGTACGAGTTCAAATCCCGCAATAATAAGTTCCCTCATATACTTTTCTTTTAAAGTTCCGTCTCTTTCACCTAAGCATTGTCCTCTGCCAAATGCTTCTTTAAGATTTAATTTATCATGTTCGCTAACTTGTTGTGTTAAGAAAAAAGCACCCTGTTTCATTACTTTTGCTAACTCAGATGCTATAAACGGTGCGTGACAACTAGAAGCGATATCAAAATGGGCATTCTGAAACATTAACGCTTCAGAATCCATTTGAAAAAACTCAACGTTTTGTATACCTGATATTTTCAAGTTGGAATGTGCCGTTTCAATCATGCCATTAGAATTATCAATTCCAATTAACAATTTAGCTGAAGATGCTATGTTAAGTACATTCTCTCCTCCACCTGTACCAACATCAAGTAGAGTGTCTGATGGTTTATTTCTTTCTTTCACTTCTCCATAAAAGTCCCATGTATCTCCTACAGTTTCACATTTTATTTTACTAAAATCCCATCCATTTAATCTTCCTACTTTATCATAAAAGTTTTTGTACTCTAATTCGTTCACTTTATACTTTCCCCTTTGTTGATGCTTATATATTCTATAGATTCTTAATGAAAATGAGTCATCAATTATTTATTCTAAATATGCAAGCCAAGCCTTATAAAACGCTAGAACAGGCGATATCTTTTACTTTTTTCTTTATATAGAGCTTTTTTACATATTTTGTTTTGTTCTGTTTGTTTATAAAACATCACTCCTTCCAAATAACCGCCTTTAATTACATTCAATAACTACCAAAATATTCTTACTTACTATTATAAATAATAACAATAATAGTAAGTGTGAAATTATTTAATTAAAATATAATAAAATAAAGATTACAAGAAAACCCTATTCTATACCGCACTTAATTTACATAATAATTTTATAGTTTATTTCTAACTGTATATTCTAAATGTCCTCTACACATACTATCCAACACAATACTAACTGTTTTTCCATGTTGAGATAAACTATATTTTATACAAAATAGATTTACTATTGACACTGTCTTGTTTCCTGATGGAGGATACACATACCACTAAATTATTAGCAATAAAAGCCCCTTATTAAAGTAGCTTTTGTTGCTAATTTAGAAACTGCTGAAGTAATACAGGATCCTCTTTTAAAAGTTCTGCTAAAAACATAAGTTGTGGGAAAGGTTGTAAAATTAACTCTTTATCCATTTTTTCTTTCAATATAGCAACTCCGCCTTGATTTATATAATCATTTAATGTTATTTTCCCAGTGCAAACTAATTCAATATCATTCAATGAAAGTAACAGTAGTCCATTCGTTTCAGAAGATGGTTTAGGTAGCATCTTTGAATAGGCAACATACATGATAGATAAACTTTCATCTGGACTATCAATAATTAATATTGGATTGACTTCATTTTCTACTTTTATTTCCTTTGATTGTGCATTCCAATTCTCTTTATAATATGTAGTTAGTGAATTCAATATAGTAGTATCGATAGAAGCTTCTTCTTTCACTTCTCTTTTAGCGGTTTCTACTGCTGTTTCATCGGATTCTTTATGTCCTCCGAGCCTTACTACACCTAATGTATCACCTTTACTCGTTGGGCCAACTTGAAAAACAAATAAATTCTTATATATCACGTACGCACCAGATGTTCGTACATTCTTATCTATATGTATCAATATTTTCCCTCCTAAATTAACAATCTCACAAACCAGTTAACTATAATTTTATTATGTTTATAATTTCTCTTCAATCCAACACATGGTATTAATTAAATTTTCCGCTATATAATTTGGCGCCGTTTCTATCCACGAATTTCTATACTTTGTTAATGAGCTTTCTCCCCATCCTGTTCGTACCAAAATCTTTTTCATATTCACCCTTTTGGCTGCAATCATATCCGTACTCCCTGTATCTCCAATAAGAAAACAGTCTTTTAAGCATAGATTATGTTCTTTCGCTGCTTTTATAAGTAAATCTATATTCGTTTTTTGGCAGTCGCAACTACTATTCATTTTATGTGGACAATAGTACATTCCATCTATATAAGCATCATCATCTTTTAAAATTTGTTGCATCTTTTGAAATCCTTTAAGCAGTTCTTTTTCAGTAAAATATCCCCGACCAATTCTAGTTTGATTTGTATATAAAAATACCTTTAGTCCTAATTTATTTAACCGTTGAATTGCATTAGGTACAAAATCAAATAACATAAATTCATTTGGATGTATTCCCCCTCCTGTCCCTCCAATTGTTCCATCTCTATCTATAAAAACTGCCTTCATTTTTATTTCCTCCTTAAAATACATGTAAAAAGTAGGATTCACCAAAAAATTACAGAATTCTATATATAACAAGTATTGGACGGATTATTTTCAAATTCCTCTATAATAAAGGTGGTATAAACAGTGTGAAACCTATACAAGAACGTAGCCTTACCGTAAAGACAACTTTTTCTAAAGAATACAAGATTTTTATTTTTGGTTTACTCATTTCACGAATTGGGGACTCATTGTATACTTTTGTGTTACCTTGGATTGCCTATCAATTAACCGGTTCAGCTGTAATTATGAGTTCTTTATTTGCTATTAACGTATTGCCAATCGTTTTATTTGGTCCTTTAGTTGGTGTAATAATTGATCGTTATGATCGAAAAAAGTTACTTTTGGTAGCGGATATTACCAATATTATTTTAGTAAGTCTTGTTCCAATACTACATTCATTACATCTATTAGAAATCTGGCATTTATACATAATTACTTTTATGTTAGCAGTTATGTCCATGCTTTTTGATGTAACAACTGTTACAGTCATTCCGCAAATTGCTGGAGCATCCTTAACGAAGGCCAATTCTTTCTATCAAATGGTCAATCAATTGGCTAGTTTATTTGGTCCAATGATAGCTGGGGTTTTCATTTCTTTTATTGGCGGCTTTCAGTTGCTTTGGATTAATGTTCTTTCATTTATTGCAACATTAGTTGCTGTGATGTTATTACCGTCTATGAAAACCACAAATAAAAAATGTGAAGATAAAAATACACTTCAAAATGTACTATCTGATTTGGTTAATGGATTTAAATGGCTCAAAAATGACCGCTTAAATTTAGCTTTATCTTTTCAAGCTATGATAGGAAACTTTGGAGCAAGTGCAGTTTTAGGTATATTCATGTATTATTTATTATCCACATTACAACTTACCCCAGAACAAAGTGGGGTTAATTATTCATTAATTGGAATAGGTGGTCTTTTAGGAAGCTTGATTGCAGTTCCTTTAGAAAAGAGGTTGCAGCGCGGCATACTAATTCCTTTACTCCTATTTGTTGGGGCAATTGGCTTAACTTTTGCGCTTTGGAGCACATATTGGCTCGCTCCCGGAATTGCTTTCGGTGTTGCAATGACTTGTAATATTGCATGGAATACAATTGTAGCCACAGTTCGTCAGGAAACAGTTCCATCAAATATGCAAGGAAGAGTTTTAGGATTTTCACGTGTACTTACACGATTAGCTATGCCACTCGGGGCATTAGTAGGAGGCATTATTTCAGCTTATAATCCTGTCTTTGTATTTGCTTTAGCTGCTTTTACTAAATTAATTGAAGTCTTTATTGCTTTATATAGTCCGATACGAAAACTACAATAGAAGGAAAAATAATTATGTATGATTGGTTAATTGCAATTACGGATAAGTTTATAAAGAAAAAAGGCATATCATAATGCCTTTTTTCTTTACAATCATTTAACTGGATAACAAACTTCTGTAACCCACTTACTAGAATCCGATTCCATCGCTGGGCTCACATGATAAATATTAAACATCGGTCCTGCTAATTCGTAACCTTCTGTCTCAATCCATTTTGCGGCTGCTTCATTTACGTTTGTCATTTGTTCATAACTTCCGCTTACTGTTATAGAAGCTACTTTGATTGGCTCTATTTTTTGAAAATGAACATCTTTTGTATTTTCATGCTTTCCTAAGATATTTAGCTGTATTTCTACATCTACATCATTTTCTTTGTATTCTTGATCATGGAAGACAGCGATACTATAACTCGGATGGGCCATACTAATATTTTTAATATGAATTTCTCGCATCAATATACTCCATAAATCGCCTTCACAATTATACGATGGAATAATCTTTCTAACACTAGCTACATTTCTTTCTGGAATTTCTTTTATTGAAACGTGGTAATTCATCTCAACAACATCCTCTCTCATCGTTTTCATTGAATCTTCGAGGAGACGCAATTGTTTTTGGAGGTTAGTCATGTCTTCTTTAATTTGAGCACTACGATTTAAAAATTGCTCCTTAATACCATCTATATTATCGCATTCTATTATTTCTTTAATGGTAACGATATTAAATCCCATATCTTTTAACGTTTGAATTTGATTTACTTTCTTTAATTGGGCTGCTGAATAGTATCGATAACCACTTTGTTCATCGACTTTTACTGGTTGTAATAATTCTACTTTATCGTAGTGTCTCAACATCCGTATACTAATGGAAGATAATTTTGAAAAGTCCCCTATTTTAAACATGATTTCCTCCTATAAGTTACATCTACTTCGAAGCTCAACTTCATCTTAAACAATGACATTGTGTGAGAGTCAACTGTTTATAACACTTAAATTATATTTCTTTAATTCTTTGCCCTTATACTTACTTCCTTCTTAAGGCTATAAGAATTGATATTAGTCCGTTAACAGCTAATAAAGTTACAATAATACTTGTAACTAAAGCTACGTCTGGCGCAAATATTCTAATCGTACGCCATGGTGAACTTGTACTATATGTAAGCAGTGGGATGAAAACAATAGATATTAGTAGGGATAGACTCCCTATGAATAACCAAATTAGCTTTTTTACAGTTTTTATATGTTTATACTTTTTAATTAATATAATTGATATTATGAAAAGTATGAGTGTAACTATCAACAAAATAATTTGTGTTAATGGTATGTTTTTAGGGATATCAACCGGTTCTTCTCCATTCAAAATACTAATAATCCCATTTTTCAGTACTGATAGTGCGGTTTCTTCTAATACATGATTTTTATTCGTTAAAATCACACCACCCCAGCCACTTTTGTTTAAAGTAAATAATTCTGCACGAGCATCGGGCGTTGATCCTGAATGCCAAATCATCGTTTCACTTTCATTTATATTTGTTGTTCTTAATCCAAAACCATAACTTTTTTCTGAATTTATTTTATAAAGTGGTGATAAATAAAGATCCATGTTTTCTTGCTTTAAAAATTGAGCATCCTCTGGACGATTCAAAAACATAATATATTGAATCATATCTTCTAAATTTGCAGTAATATAGCCATACGGTGCCCCGGCATTATCATAGGACACTACACTTTTTCTTGGAATGCCAAACCAAGACTGATAACCTGTTAAATAACCTTTTTCATATGCAGTTTCTTTACTTGCTGCCGCGCCATTCATATTTAATGGCTGAAAAATATGTTTTTGCATATATGATGAATATGTTTCATTTGTGACTTCTTCAATAAGCGCACCTAAAACAATATAATTCGCATTACTATATTGATATTTTTCTCCTGGTGGAGCAGTTACTTTTACATTTGAAAGCCTCATTACATTTTCTTTTAATGCTGTAGAATTTTTGGATTGCTTATCTGATAATGCTAAGCCCTCATATGTGCTTATTCCACTTGTATGAGTTATTAGATGTTGGATTGTTATAGTTGAGGATATTTGAGAATCTTTTAGTTTAAACCAGGGGAGGTATCGTTGAACTGGATCCTCTAATTTTATTTTTTTATCTTCTATTAATTTCACTATAGCTAAAGCTGTTAAAGATTTACTTATTGAGCCAATTGCAAATGGCGTTTTACTAGTGACCTTTTTTTCAGATTCTCCAGTAATCCCCATCGTTTTTGTGAAGAATACATCTTTATTATATACAATTGCAACTGAAGCTCCCGGAATATTCTGCTCCTTTATAAATTTTTCAATATACTTATCTAATGTAACTTTAATATTTTGCTGAGCGTAAACTTTTGGAGGTATGATACATAATATTAATACATTACAAAGAATACAAATTAGAGACAGTTTATAGATCGTATTCTTCATTATACTTTAGATGCTTTCTTTTTTTATAACTTACTAAACTAATATATACTACTACAGAGAGCGTCAAACTAGTCAATATTAATAATGCGTTCCACCATTGATTCTCTGAAATACGATATAGAAGATTATACTCAAATGCATTTTTACTAATAATTGGATTAAATGATTCAGTTAAAAATATTGAAAATATAGTTTGCGAGATGAGGTAAGTAATAACTGCGATGAATATGCCACTTAAGATAATTGTGTTGAATTTTCCCTTTTTATTTTGAAGTTGTTTCATTTTAACTTGTAAGTCAATTTCATTTATTTCTAAAAAATCTTGAACAAATAATTGAGGTGTACCTAAATCACCTATACTATCTTCACCATGTTCACGACATTCTTGAATATGTTCTAATATTTGTCGCTTAATATTATCCCTTTCTTCTAAACTTATATCGTATTGCTTTAATTCCTTAAGTACGTCTGTTAAAAATTGCTTTTCTTTACCTATCAATCTATTCCTCATTTCAGAAGGTCTCCTTTCAAACCGCTTTTTAATAATGTTTGAATATCCGATTGCAATTCTAACCACTCATTAATTTTCTTCTCAAGACGTATTTTCCCATTTTCATTAATTTCATAATAAATCCTAACTTTACCACTGTCTGTTACTTCTTGATAAGTATTAACCCATTCTTGATTTTTCAACTTAGTTAAAATGGGGTAAATACTTCCTACTCCTTTCAATTTTAAATTGTTTACTTCAAGTTCTTTCATAATCTCATAACCATAACTTTTCTTTTTCGACAAAATAGATAATACACACATTTCTAAATGACCTTTAATTAAACTTGTTCTATCCATAGGATAAATTTAACAGAAATATATACTTCATTCAAGTATATATTTCTGTTAAATCAAAAAAATAAGATAATAAAATAGAAAGATTAACAAACAACAATATCACTTATGAACTGTTTTTACCCTTATTTATCACTTTTATAATATAATAATTACATAATATATCAACTATTTATCCCTATTAGCTTTTTATATCTCCTTGCCTTATACTTCTTCTCTTAGTGAAAAATATCGTATGCGGGACATAAAAATAATAAAAGATCCAATTTCTTAATTTTGATATTAAGAAATTGGATCTTCTTTCATTACCTTGTATCAATCATACTGCGTTAATATATACATTATAAAGAATATACGTTTTATATAAGTTATGTTAATAATACATAAGCTAATAAAACTTTACTGATTACGCTCAAGACATTCATAAACCGCCATCATATCTCGTTTATCCAATTCACGAATGCGATTAAAAATTGGTATTTGCACAACAGCCTCTGTTAATAAACTCTCATCCACAACATCACTAACTTTTCCAGTTAACCATGTTTTTACATCCATGCCATCAACAACTTCTTTTAGTCCTTCGTCATTAATACCACTTGCATTACAAGTTACACATGGAATCGTTAGTTTAAAGACACCATCGTGCAAATTATCTTCAGTGATAACTTTCTTTCCTTTACAAAATGGACATGGATTACTTTGTTTAATTTTATTAATTTGGGTAACTAACTTTTTATATCCAAATGCTTCGTATACATACGTAAGTTTTTTATATTTACCATTTGTGAAATACTGATCTATAATGTTTTCTCTCGTTTCATAAACATTAGGGAAATCACAAACAGTTACTTGATTATTAACACTAATGGATTCGATATTTCCTTTTATTTCATCCCAGAATGGTAAGACATTTTGTAACACTATTTCATAGTTTGAAAAGCTTGCTTGTTCTAACTCAAACATTTTTAGTGCAACTTGTGCTTTTCTTGGCAATAAAGAAACATCTTCTGTCAATCTCATATCGCCACCAACTATATCCTTCAATTTATGAAGTGCAGGTAAATCACTGACTATTTTCAACACTTCATCAATTGGCTGATTGATAATTTCACGAATATCTGAGTTACCAAATTCAAGTGGTTTATGATGATTTAAAACAGTCCCTTCACAAATTGGGCATGTCATCATTTCTTTAGAAGTCTTAATTTCTTCTTTAATAGCTGCTTTTGAAATAACAATATATCCACCAATAATCGTATTAAATCCTACCCATGTTCTGCGTGTCTTTCCTTTTTTATCATAAAATGATTTTTCAAAATATCCGTACCAAAACGTATGCTTTTCTTCTTCTGACATATCATTATAGCTCTTTGACAAATTGTGACCAAGCTCATTTTTAATTTCTTCGAATAGAAATTCTATTTTTTCATATTGATAAAATTTTAATACTTTCATAATTTCTGGATCGAATAAACCGTCCCAAAATGGAACATTTTTATCTTGAATTGTAATATCTTTATCGAAAACTTCAATTTGAAGACGTCCAGAACAAGATGGACAATGATTGTCCTGTGAATAGAAATCAAAACTTCTCGTATCTTTATTAGTTGAATGAGCAGCTACAACATGATTAATTAGTCCACCAATTTCATATAAGAAACTATATTGACTATATAAATGCCTTTCAAGATCAATAGCAACAACAGGTGCAATTGTATCTGATTCATATTCACCATATATTAACCTAGCCATTGATGATAAACTTTTTAAAATACCACCCTTATAAATGTTTTCGGCATTTTTAAAATAGTTAATATGATTATCTTCTAAATAGTGAACTCCTTCCTTCTGCTTAAGCGCTGAAGAAATATGAATTTGTTCAGCATTATTCGCACTACTTTTTTGACGATAATAATCATCATGACTTACTACATCCAGATGGTTTATAGATTCAAGTTGTCTTTTCCCGAAATCTACAATATAATCAGAGCTTTCTAACATGTAACTATTATGTTCAATCATGATGATCGAGACTGATTCATCTTGCAATATCCCTCTAACACTATCTATAAATTGATTTAAAATATTTTGTGATAACCCCTTTGAAGGTTCATCAAAAATAAATAATGTATGTGGATTTTTTGTGTTTGCAAATAACTCCGAAACTAAGTGAACACATTGAAACTCACCCGTTGATAATGTTTGTGTTTTTCGTTCTAATGTTAAATAGCCAAGTCCTAGTTTAATTAATAGTCTCAAGCGTTTATACGCAATATCTTCATTTGGAAGTTCATCAATAATATCTTCAATCGAGCGCTCGAAAATATCATCGATTTCTTCACTATACTTTGTTAGTTTCTTTTTAATATCTAGGAAAGTGGCTACAGTTGATCGACTTGTTATCGATTGATTTCGATCTTGCCCTACCATAACTAGTTTATCTTTTGGATATCGTTTCAAGAAATCTGTAGCTAAACATTCATTGACAAGTGTAGATTTCCCGCAACCAGATTCTCCTGTAACTGTTACAAGCCTATTTTTAGGAATCTGAAACTCCACCATTTGGATATTACGGCAATATAATTCTTGGAATGTATAATATTCTGTTGGCACTTCTTTATTTAGATCGCACAGGATTGATTTTGGTCTTGGTGATTCTTTCACAATTTGTCCACCATATTTTCCGCTACCAGGTCCAAAGAACAATTGCTCATCTGTTGTATCCAGTACTGTATCTGAATGATCTATAAGCCAAATTTGATTTTTACACCCTAATTGCTTGATCTCTTCTAATATTTGTAATAATGTTTCATGATCAAGTCCAACTGAAATCTCATCAATAATAATTACAGCATTTTCACTTACTGCCATGAATTCAGCCAAATATAGTCGTGTTAACTCTCCACCTGACAACGTACCCATTATTCGATTTAATGTTAAATAACCAATGTTCATATTAATTATATTTTGTAGTATATGTTGCTTTGCTTCACTAATATGTAACTCTTCCGCTAACGCAAGAATAGATTCAACACTTAAATCATTAATACTTGAAATGGTATGTGGTTTAGCAAATAAATCTATAGTATGTTGTTCAATTTCTTCGCTATAACGTTTTCCCTTACATTTTTTACACTCAATATTTTTAGTAGTACCTCGGCCTTTACAACCAGTACACCAACCTAACTGGTTATTGAATGAAAAGACCTCAGGAGAAAGATGAAATACTTCAGCAAGTTTTTCGCGAATTTCAGTGAAAACACCGGTATGTGTACCTATCGTTGAACGTGGATTGGAAGAAATCGATGATTTTCCTAGAAAAAGTACTAAAGGCATATCCTCCATCTTAATCGCACTAAAATTCGTTTCCATAATATTAGGAAATAAATATTGATATTCAGCCTTTGGCAATAAAGAAACTAATCGTTTTTTTGATTCTTCACCAATCGTTTGACAAAAAGTTGTTTTACCCGATCCCGATAAACCAGCGACTCCAAACGACTTATTAAATGGAATGACTGTATCTAATTTATTTATGTTATTAGCAATTAATTGATTTACTTTCATATTAACCTCTATTCTTATTTTTCATTAAAATCATTTTTATAGTATAATAATTACACAATGAATATAACCTCTTATATAATTATCCTCTTACTTCAAGAAGCTTATCCTTATATATTTCAAACCATTGTTGCCATTCATCTTTAGAAAACTCTTTTTCTTCTCCTTCTAGAATGGAAGAAAAAAGATCTAAACAAATATGCCAACCTGCTATATCTTTCGGTGTATGATCAGTTAATTCATGAATGTATTCTTTAAGGAGTAAAAGAGAACCATTTTCCTCTTTATGTATTTCAAATCGAACCCGATCTTTATCCCAAGTAAATTCAAGTACTGAGTTTAGTTGACACTCTAAAATATCAATATTTATAAATGAACCATCCATCATGTCGAACTTTATGATTCCACCTGTTTTAAGGCTTTCAATCTGCAAATTAGACATCCATTTTTTTAACTTACTGTTTTCTGTTAAAACTGACCAAACCTCTTCTATTGAATATGAAAAATGACGATCAAATTGTACTACGTATTCATTATCTTGTTTATCTATTACAGCTAACATTATTAATTAACCCCCTCCAAAAAACGAATATACGTTCTATTTTACATGATTTCATAAAAAAAAGAAATCTCTATTCCACCCCACTTAGTTTAAGGATTTTTTGTTAGATTCAAAATTGATTGACTGATTATATATGAAAGTTCTAATCTGGTTGACCATGCTTTTATTGGATCAATAATATTATCTTGATTAAGACTATTGACATATTTTAAACCATCTACTGCAATATACCCGATTTTAAAATCGGTAAATTCTTTTATAATCATCGGCCATTCCCCATCAGTCATTCTGCATTTAGAATATTTTATTATGTAATCAGCTGCTTGTTTTGAAAGCCCACATGAACCAGCTGTAATATCTACTTGTTTCCCTAATTGTAATGAAATAATTTTATTTGATACTGTTTCTGTAACTTGCCATTCTTCAGGGTGTGTCTGAAAAGCTTTCTCCGTTCTGCCAATGATTAAGTAATCTACATCTACTATATTCTGAATGAATGAATTAAGCTCAACTGGATATTCTTTCATCCAAGTTAGTAAACGATCAAAGTCACAATAGTGATAGTAATCATGATCATAGTTTCTAACAAACTTCAAACAATCCCTACGTGCGTTCCCTGCCCCTGATTTTTCTACTATATTTATATGGAATTTACATTCCTCCAGTTCTTTTACAATTTCTTTAGCTGTTACATTACTAATTGTTATATATTTTTTATCATAATTTAAATTCATTAATTCCTCTTTTAGCTCTTTTATAGTAGATAATAAGCTCCCTGTTGGATCATGAGTAATGCATGTTAATGCCACTTGTTTTATAGGTTGCATAGTATATTCATCCCCTTTGCAAAATAAAAAGCAGAAAGAGTACTTTCTGCGATTTTTATAATAAAATAATATATTTCGTATGTTCAAATTGAATATAAAACAATAGTGTATACAAATAAACTCCACTACAATTCATAGATTAATATTATAAGCACTTAATTTAGTTTAATGATTTACCGCTTAATCGCATCGACAATTAACGATGGAAAACCAAGTTTATCACCTTTATTTCTAGAATCATACCTTTTCGAACGGAAAATTACACCGTCGTTTGCATCCCATTCATTGTAATAAAACTGACCATTTTCATCACAATATTCAAGTAATACTACCTCAAATCCAGCAGTTTCAAACATTTTCGTTAAAGTTTTATAATTATGAACAATTTTATGGCTTGCTGCTGGATGATCTTTCGGGCCAGGTCCACCTATTTGAACTATATTTTGGTACGCCTCATCTCGGAAAAATGCATCAGGAACGCCGCAGCGAATGTGCCCTGTTGGCTTTAAAAATTCATAACAAATTTCAGCTGCTTCTACACCTTCTTCAAACGTAAGGTGTTCCCATACATGCTCCGCTAAAATAGCTGAAAGAGAGTTGTATTCAAATCTATTTTCCCACGTAGCTTTATCTAGTAAGTTAAGTTCGTCTTCTTGCGTTTGAATCCAACCTGGATTATTATTAAACACTCCAGCTCCGACTACTACTTTAATTTCGTCTTGTTTTATTGCCAACACTTTCACCTCATAAACATTTTAATTTATTAATATGTTCTATGTTTAGTATTATCTTTCCTTCTTCAACAAATTAAGAAAAATATAATGAAAGTAATAACAACATAACGAATTAAGGAAAAAATTCAGTATCATGAGTCCAGAACAATATCTGAATTCAAACACTAAAAATTTCTTAATGCAACAATCTAACTAACTTTATGGAATCAGTTCATGATACACAACCCTTTTATTTCTTCTAGATAATGAACTTTTTTTAAAAGGAATAATCCTTACTATTATTTTTGTACCTTTCTAAATTTACGAATTAAAGTGAGTACTGTACCTGTAATAACCATCCATATACCCATTGCTGCACTGTTAGTTGTACTTGCACCTGTATTAGGCAGCTCTTTATATATAGAATCTTTTTTCTCGAAATTATTGTTGTTCGATATATTACTCTTATTAGTGTTATTAGCAAGGCCATTAGCTTTTCCAGTGTCTTTATCTTTCACAAATACTTTTTGTATTGTATTTACCTCATTGCCTATGGAATCTCTGACACTATATATTATTTCAAAAGTACCAGATTTAGATGTATCTACAGTTCCTTCATACACTACTTTAGAAGTAAGATCACCGCCCTCTTTATCAGTAGCTGACACTCCTATCATTGGATCGAATTGATCTCCTTTAATAATTGTAGTTGTAGCAGGTACTTTTAGCATCGGCATTTCATTTTTCACTTCTTCTCTAGCTTCGACCGTTACAGTTTGTTTCGCAGTTACTTCATGACCTTTTGAATCTGTAACTTTGTACGTTAATACATATGTACCGGCTTTAGAGGCATCTACTTCACCTTCAATCTTTACTTTAGAAGTAAGATCGCCGTCTTCTTTATCAATAGCCAACACTTTTGCCATTGGATCGAATGAATCTCCTACACGAATTGTCGCTGCAGTAGGCACTGTTAATATAGGATTTAGATCTGATGCTTCTCCATTTTCTTCTACAATTACAGTCTGTGTTGCCGTTGCATTCCCTCCTTGAGAATCAATGACCGAGTATTCTACAATGTATTTACCTGGATTTGAAGTATCTACATCACCTTTATATTTCACTCTAATTGTTAAATCACCATCTTCTTTATCAACAGCTTTTACATTTCTCATCGGGTCGAACGTATCACCGACATGTAGTGTAATTGTAGGTGGTACAGTTAATTCTGGGACTTGGTTTTCCTCAGTTTTTTCTTTTTCTTTCACTTCTCCATTAATTTTTGCTGCATCAAAAGCTTTTTGGACCGCTTCAACCTCAGTTGAATTTGCCCCATATATGTTTGTTGCAACTTTAAGACACGCTAATCTTAATTCAGAGAAATTAGAAGTCATGTTCAATTCATCAGTATTTGCATAATAGAAAATATCAAACATTTTATCTTCACCAATACCATTTACAGTTACACCGTTATGAGTGCCACCTTGTGCAATTAAATACGCGACTTTATTAATAATACTTGAGTTGAAATGAACGCCCTCATTATCCTCTCCGTTTAAATCACTGAATTTACTATAATCATCCGGATACGGTACTCCATCAAAAAATTTGACTGAAGATGGATTTTTCATATTACGGAGAACTGATCCACTTTGTTCTCCTATTGTCCAATTAAATTCGCCATTATTTATATATTTCTCAATAGCCGTTCCCATAATATCAGATAATGCCTCATTAATGGCTCCAGATTCCCCAAAGAATTCAAGATTAGATTCGCTAGATGTAACCGCATGTGTAAATTCATGGCCCGCTATGTCAAACGCTCTAACCATTGGATCACCATATATAAGCATACTAACATTATTAATATTAGCATTAAATGCATTCCCCCAATTTTTAGGATCATCTGTTTCTCCTGAATGCCATGCATGTACAACTGATACTACTTTTTTCCCCTTATTATCAAAACTATTACGCTTATATTTGTCTTTATAAAAATCATATACCTTTGTTGCTAAGAAATGAGCACTTACCGCCTTTGGTTCATTAAATGTTGTCGAAGTGCTAGTTGCTAATATACCAGGATAATATCTTTCTTCAAAATTAATATCTCTATAATTTACATCATAGGTCTCAATTCCTTGCCCTCTTGTATAATCAGCAAGCGCATATTTCCCATTACTTTGTTTAGAAATACCAAATGAGCGAGTTATACCTAAATCATCTTTTCCTGTTCCAGTTAATGAAATGGAATTATTTTTTTTACTCTCCTTTAAAGATTCAACATGCTCTTCACTTACTTTTAAATCTGATTCTTGTACCATGTTTTTCAACATATCACCATTTTGAGCATTCACTAAATAAGTTCCAGATACATAGTTTGGTGTTGCGGCTGCAAATGTAACTTGATATGCGTTAGTAGCCTGCCCATGATTTTCATCAACAAAAATAACTTCCTTAACTTCTGGCTCAGAAATAAATTTAATATCTTTCCCATACTTCGTATAAATATATTGTTTTGCTTCTTCTTTTGATAAATTAATAGGATTCTTTAAATCTTCTTTTGCTAAATTTTGTGCGCTATCTCCTGAAACGCTTTTAATAATACCCTTTTTATCTACATGAACAGTCAATTGGTGTCCATATACTTCTTTTCCTTCATATATTTGTTGCATACGCACAAGTGTAGTCCCATCATATGAACCACGTTTTTGAAGCACTTTGTAATCTACTCCTTTGTCTCCACTAACTTGTTTTGGAGACAAAGCATGCTCCGTCTTTTCCTTAAGTGCATCTTTGACTACATTCTCTGGCGTCTTTTGTGATGGTTGTGTAAGTTCACCTGTACGGAACGAATCCTCTTGAATATCAACTTGCATTTTACCCGTTTCCTCTGCATAACTTACTCCATATGGTGTTACGCTTGTTAAAGCTAATCCTGTTGTTAATGCAACTATAGCTATTTCTTTTTTATTTTTCATGTTATTTTCCTCGTATAATTTTCTAAAATATGAAACTGCTAAAATTTATACAATTTATTCCTATCATAAAAAGATGACTTCTGTAATTAACAAAAGTCATCCCTTCAATATGTAATATCCCTAATATATTTTCAATGCATAATTTCTATATAAAAAGAAAAAAGCATTCATTAACGAGCATTTTGCAATACTTTTATTAGGTCATTTATATTTTCAACTTTCTGCTGAAACTGATCAAATCTACTATGTAGCAATGAAGGATTTTTATCTTCAGTTGAAATAACTTTTTTTAATTCATTCTCTAATTTATCATATGTATCAAAGAAATTATCAAATTCTACACTTACAAGTTCTTCATTTTCTCGATAAAATCTTTTTGCTTCTATATAAGTCATGTATGATTTATTTAAAAATCCTAATGAAATTAAATATTTAGAAGCGTTTTCTTGATAAATAGCAATATCACATGCTATTTTAATATCAGAATAAGTCTTTTGAACGAAACAATGCAATTCAAAAATCTTAAACTTTAATACATTATTCATTTCATCCCCTCCCATCCTATCTATTCTACATAAAAAAAGGATATTATACAAAGTAAAATATCAATATAGTACAAAAATAAAAAGCGGAAGAATAATCCTTTCCACTTTTTATAGCAATAAATACATTTCATATTGTGCTAAAGAATTCTTTTCAAATCCAGTTTTCTTTAAAAATCCTTCTAGTAAATTGTTATTTGGAAATCCAATTGATAAACTTGCTATATTCAATTCTTCACTTGCCCTAAGTAGTAAACTCGTTGCAATGCCAATATTTCTATAATCTTTGTCTACGAAAATAAAACTAATTTTACCTTGTTCATTTATACATATAGAACCATTCAATTCATTTCCTACATATGCACCGTAAAATGTATTATTTGTTTTTTCGATATAATCCATATCATTTTGCCAATTAATATGGAAATGTAACCATTTCTGAATTTCAACTTTAAAAGATGGGAATTCTAATTGTTTTACTTCAATTCCCTTACCGCCTTTACTTATTATTTTAGTCAAATCTTTTAAATTATAATAGGATAGATCGTACACTTTTTCATAGCCTAATTTATTATAAAAACGAATTGCTCGGTCATTGCCTACAATGACTTCAAGAAAAAGTTGCTTACACTCGTTTTGAAGCGCCTCTTCTTTATGTAGTTCAAATAACTTTTGACTCACACCAATACCACGGTAATTAGGATGAACCGCTAATGTTCCACAGCGCATTGTTTTTATGTTTTCATAATCCTTTATCCCACCAAGTATTACACCAACTGATTTGTCACCGTCTAAAGCCAGAAAAGAGTGCTCTAGCAAGTTACCTTCTGGTCCCAAAAATCTTTTTATAAAATCCTCTTTTGAAACTTCCATTTTTATGATGTAATCTGAAAATCCGTCCCTAAAAGCCTCATATACTAAATCTATACTCACTTCACTGCATCTTTTGTATTGAATCATATAAAATCTCCCCCACTTACTCCTGTTAAACTTAGCATTCAAATACATAAAATGTACTAGTTACATCGTAGTTTAATTTTAAATTCTACCACTTAATTTGAAATGAACGGACACTTCCCTACATACCTCTCACTATTAATTTGTTTTATAACAAATGGTGCAATATCCCCATTTTTTATTTTGATTCCTGGCATATCTACTAAACTTTCTTTTATTTTTCCAATGCCCTTCCCATCCATAACAAATGGTAATCTAACAATTGTCCAATCTACATCACTACTTTGAATAATTTGTAATTCTTTATATTTATCTTGCATCATTTTTGGTAAAAATACTTTAAACAAGTGGGCCCCTATTTTATTCACAATTCTCTGATCTCCTGCGACATTTACAGAACCACCAGAAATAAGAATATAACGCTTAATTTCAAATCCCTTCATTACTTTCAAAATATGTTTCGTTACTGTACTAAAAATGTAAGGTTCATTTTTCGGTTGACCCACCGCATTTATTACAGTTTGACAACCTTTAAGTAATTCGCATATTGCAAAAAAATCACGTGCATCCCCAATAATAACCTCTAAATTTTCATTAGTTATCGTCATATTATTAGAATTTCTCGTTAATATTTTCACTTGATATCCCTTTTCTAACGCTTCGTTCACAAGGAATTTCCCAGCTTTTCCATTCGCGCCCAGAATAGCTATTTTATTTGTACTTTCCAATATTAAACCCCTCTTACTATCTATGATTTACTACATTAATCTCATACACACGTAAAAAAGCAATTAAATGCTCACATGCTCTTTCACATGCTAACATTTTAAATATTTTTTGTTCCTCTTTCGTTTTATCATTCGCTTGATCTGAAGCGGCTTTTAAACTTAGAAATGGTTTCTGGTTTATATGACACACATAAGCAAAAGCTGCCACTTCTTGATCAACTGCCAATGCTCCATATACAGTATGGAGTAAATATCTCATTTCCGAACTACGAATACGTTGATCTCCAGATAAGAATGTACCGAAGTGGATCGGATCATAAGATCGTATTTTTTTTATTCTTCTTACAAGTGACTTTGTTGTTTCAATAGGTGCTGTTCTACCATTATATAAGTTAAAAACATCTTCGCCCGAACCAGCAGCAGTAACATCGTGTTGTATTGCGTTTAGTGCCACTACAATATGACCATTTTTTACCTTGTTTGATAGGCTTCCGCATATTCCTGTCATAAACAACTCATCAGGCTGAAATTCACTAATTAATAATTGAACACAACTAGCACAACTAACTTTCCCAACACCAGTTATAACTGAAATAATTTCCAGATCATTTATAGTATGAAAATGAAATTCCCAAGCTGCTCTTTTTTCAATGCGTTCACTTGGATAATATTGTTGCAAATAATTAAGTTCAGGTTCCCATGCGGCTACGATTGCAATACGTTTCATTACACGCTTCACTTCCCCCACTGTCATTTAAATAAGTTATCTATACTTTCTTGTTCATAATTTGGAATCCACTCTTTATATTTTTTATATAAATTTCGTATTGTTTCTTTATTCTTCGTAATTACTTCACATCCTCTATCATCGTACATAAACATGATAATATCTTTTGTTGTATTTATGAGAAATACATCTAGATAAGAAATTTCTTTTTTACGTCCAAGACGAGGATAAAGACCTGGAAAATCTTCATGATTCGCTGCTTGAATAAGCCGGTTTTGCTTTATATCACTAGCGAAACATTTTAATGAAAATTGATATGTACAATACAAGTCAGATCCTTCATCTTAAAATAAAAATGGCATTGTTTCTTGCCTTATATGATACTTTAAATCTCTTTTCTGAATAATCGTCTATATATAATTATTTTCTGTAGATTTTTCGCATTTTCCTTTTTAAATCGATAAGCATTTGTTACTAAAAACACTTCATCTTCCTCTGAAAATATATCTTCAAATAAGTATTTATTATATGTATAAAGTTGAGAGAAGTATTCCATATTTAAATCGCGGGTTCCTTCTACATTTTGATATTTCCCACTGAGAGTATATGTATGGTCTTAATGTAACACCTAGAAATGTTTGATTCATATATCCTTTTAATTACATTTTCATATCCTTTCTACTCTACAATTTCTTTTAAATGCCAATATGCTTCTTCTAGCCACGGATGTATAACTTTCAATGTATCTTTTCTTTCCCATAAATATGAAATATATGCAAATGCAGCATGTTCCAACGATTTTTCCAATCCGTTTTTTACTTCTACTAAAAATGGTGGTGTTCCATTTTGATCCCATTCTATTTTATCGGCAACAAATAACACTAAATCCATCTTCTTTGCATGTTTACGCAGCGTGGTATGGCAACAGATTGCATTTAAAATCTCTTCATCTTTTACTTTAAATATCTCTTTTGCAATTACCCTCGACAATTTTTGATGAATAATCATCGGAAACTCTCGCTCTTCTTCTATGATTTCAACTCCAAATTCTTCAGCAACTGCAATCCGCACATCATTTGGAAATATTGCACTAATATCATGTAAATATCCCGCGATCGCTGCTTTTTCTTCATCACCATAAAACATTTCTGCAATTTTTCTCGCCTTATTTGCTACACGAATTGAATGTTTATATGTAAATTCTTGATTGTATATTAATAAAAAATCTTTAATATCATTTTCTATTTTTTCAGTTGGAGAAAATGAATATATATCTTTATATAACATAGCAAATCCCCCTTAAAACTAACTTTCAATATAATATGTAATTTTAATATCCTTATGTTTTGTATTCGCTATGAAGGTTTTAATCCCTTTTTAATACGTTACATGAAATTTTATGTGGAATCATTGCTACAAAATACATAAATGTTTGATATTATAGTAATGTTAATGATTTGTAAGGAAAGGAACTACATAATGAACAAAAACATATTAATTATTGATGATGATAAAGAAATTGTTGAATTACTTGCTGTTTATTTGCGAAATGAAGGCTATAACATTTATAAAGCATACGATGGCGACGAGGCATTGCAAATGATTTCTACATATGAAGTTGACCTTTTGATTTTGGATATTATGATGCCAAAACGAAATGGATTAGAAGTTTGCCAGGAAGTTCGTGAGAATAACACTGTACCTATTCTTATGCTGAGTGCAAAAGCAGAAGATATGGATAAAATATTAGGTCTTATGACAGGTGCAGATGATTATATGATTAAACCATTCAATCCATTAGAATTAGTAGCTAGAGTGAAAGCTTTGCTACGAAGATCATCTTTCCAAAATACTACTTCTCAAAAGAATGAAGATGGCATTCTTCATATTCGTTCTGCTGAAATACACAAACATAATCATACTGTTAAAGTAAATGGAGAATATATTAAACTTACATCTATTGAATTTGATATTTTATATTTACTTGCGAGTAATACTGGAAGAGTATTTAGCTCCGAAGAAATTTTTGAACGTGTTTGGAATGAAGATGGTTATGGTTCAAATAAAACTGTAATGGTTCACATTAGTAATTTACGGGATAAACTTGAAACAGTAATGAATGGAGAGAAGTTTATTCATACTGTTTGGGGAGTAGGCTATAAAATTGAGAAATGAAGCATTTGATATATTAAAAGATATCCCTAAATGGAAGTTAATTTTTTGGTTCTCGTTAGCTATCATACTTACCCCTATAACTGAATTAATTATATATCGTCTTGTTACAAGTGTAATTGAAAGTTCACTTACTTTAAGCGAACTCGGAAAAGAATTCATTAGAATTTTTGGTTATGAAAAATATAAAGGAATAAAGGAATCTCTATGGATGATGATTGTCTCTTATTTATTTTTATTTTCTATTTTCTCATCCTACCTATACATTTTTTATCGTCATGAAAGAAAAATGTACTATGAAACTTGTATTAAAAAAATGATTGAAGAGATTCGTTATATTGCAAATGGAAACTTCAATCATAAGGTTTCTATCGTAAACCATAATCATCTGGAAGAGCTAGCGACTGGGGTTAATCAAATTATTGAACAATTGAAAGTCTCAATTGATGAAGAAAGACAGGCGGAACAAGCAAAAAGTGAACTTATTACAAATGTATCACATGATTTACGTACTCCTCTTACCTCTATAGTTGGATACGTGAATTTAATCCACCATGATAATTATAGAGATGAAGTGGAATTACGTCATTATATACAAGTCATTTACGATAAAGTAACCCGTCTTAATGCATTAATGAATGACTTGTTTGAATATACACGTGTTCAAAATAAAGAATTAAGTTTATATTCTGTCCCCATTGATATTGTAGAGCTACTTGGACAATTAACTGTTCAATTCCGCATACAAGTTCAAGAAGCAAATATAGAATGTCGACCTTCTTTCCCATCTCAAAAACTCATGGTATTAGCTGATGGTGACAAACTAGTGCGTGTGTTTGAAAATCTTATTATAAACGCTATCGCTTATGGAAACGATGGTGGATATATCGACCTTGTTGCCTATGAAAGCAATAATATGATTACTATAGATATAACAAATTATGGTCAACCTATTCCAAGTACCGATTTACCTCATATTTTTGAACGTTTTTATCGCGTTGAGAAATCGCGTTCTACAAACACTGGTGGATCTGGACTCGGATTAGCAATTGCAAAAAGTATTGTCGAATTGCATAAAGGAACAATCGAAGTATATAGTGATGATAAAAAAACAACTTTCACTGTAAAACTACAACCATATAAATGTTAATATAGCTTAATTTTAGGTCCAATTTCTTACCAAATAAGAAATTGGACCTTTTATATTCCATTAACATCCAAAATTTAATAATACTTTTTAATTCTTTAGAAATTCTTTACCTTTTCTTTCTCCCTAATTAAGCATTTCTTTTTACAATATTATTATTGATGTCATAATAGGAGGATCACTCATGCAATTCTTGAAAAAGTTCGCAATTTTATTGTTATCTTTTGTTATTACAGCACTTATCGTTTTATATTTTTACCTTTATGTAAATGGTCCAATTATTCAAGCTAAATCGGCTATTTTAATAGATGCTAATTCAGGTGAAGTTGTTTATAAAAAAAATGAAGAAACTCCTATACAATCAGCAACTTTGTCTAAATTAATGACAGAGTATATCGCACTGGAACAACTGAATGAAGGAAAAATACAATTAAATGAATTGGTAAAAATAAGTAATGAAGTTTTCCGAACAGAAACAAGTCCTATACAAGTAACTTCGAAAGATAAAACGACGGTTCGTGATTTACTTCATGCAATCTTTTTAACAGGGAATAATCGTTCCACACTTGCCCTTGCAGAGCACATTGCTGGAAACGAAGATAACTTTACACATTTAATGAATGAAAAAGCAAAACAACTAAAGTTATTACAACCCTCTCCGTTTCTAAACGCTACTGGAATGAATAACGATACAAATAAACTATCAACTACAACAGCAATCGACGTTGCTAAACTAGCAACTCAATTAGTAACAGACTTTCCAGATGTACTGAACATTACAAAACTAACCTCTTACCAATTTACCTTCAAAGATTCAAAAGTTTTCAACACCAATAAGATGATATATTCCCTTAATAAAAACATTAAACTCCAAGGTGTTGACGGCTTACAAACTAGTTTCTCAACAAATGGTAATTATAGTTTTGTCAGTACAGCAAAACGAGGAGATATTAGACTTATTTCAGTGATATTAGATGCCGGTGAAGAAAACAGTACTTTTATTGAAACAAAAAAATTACTAGAGTACGGTTTTGACCCTTCCTCGTACTCTGCACTCCAAGCGTTTAAAGATGCTGTTATATCTTGGACAGTTTTGCTTCAGTTTAAAAATTTGATTATACAAACATTGTTGATTTTCTTTATTATTACAATTTTAATGTTTTTACATATACGTCAGAAAAAATCCGAGGATTTCAACTAGGAAATCTTCTTATATATAAAAAAGGGCTTGCATGTACAGTGCACGCCCTTTTCTAAATCTACAGTCCTCTTCCAATTAAATTCGCTGAAATAGGCTGAAGGTTTAACTCTCTTGCCCATATAGATAGCTGACCAATATGGTGAATTTCATGCACAATTACATGTCTTAAAACCTCACCATATGTATATGTTTTATCTGTCCACGAAGCTTTTAATATTTTAACTTCTAAGTTAGCTGACCATACTTGTAAAAAATCTTCTAATTCTCGTTTATATAAATCAGATAACGCTTTCACTTTTTGGATTGATTGATACTCTTTAAACTGTGGTGCAGTATCTTCTTTTTCTTGAAGGGCATTAATCCAGCTATACTCAACATCTACAATATGAAATAATGTTTCTAAAATACTTCCAACACCACCAACACGCTTGCGGAGTAATTCTTCCTCAGAAACTTGCTCACACCACTTAAACCAATCGTCTCTTACTTGCCAATTGTATCGAAATAAAGTATACATATTTATCTCTCCCCTACCTCAATAATCCACTTAACAGCATCTAGTACACAATATGGCTCATCTTTTTGAATATAGTGGCCGCTTTGTTCTGCAATTACAAACTTATTATTGCTTGATAATCGTAATAATTCTTCTTGCAATTGTAACCACCTCATTTGTGCATCTGGTGAATAAAAAGCTTTTTTACCCGCAGCTAACACGGCAAGTGGAATATTTCTCATTGACTGACGATGTTTATCTACTTCACCTAGACTAAACATAAACTCTTCATAAGAACTTTCATATACAAACTGTTTATAGTAAGCTTCTTGAAACTCTGGAGACATGTTTCGCAAAAAATCTTCTTTATAATTTTCCGGTGTCGAATCAACCAAAACGATTCCCAACAAATTTTCGGGATAAAAAGTCGCAAATAAACGTGCATTTATACCACCAAAAGAATGTCCTACAAAAATATAAGGTGGTTTCAATTGTAATTGCTCTAAGCAACCTCTTAAATCTCTTACCATTTCAGAACTAATCCGTCGCTTGGAACTCTTCTCACTTTTTCCTAATCCAGCTCGATCATATGTAAGTACCGTCCCGAATTCAGTCAGCTCTTCAGCAATATGCTCCCATGCCTTCGAATAATCTCCATAACCTGCTTCCATTATAATAACAGGTTGCAACTTCTTTCCTTGGAATACTTTTGAATACATTTTAAAATCATCAACTTGTACATATTCCTCTATACATTTAACCATTGACGATCACTTCTCTCTGATTCAGTTCCTCTTCAATTTGATTAATTATTTCATCGACAGATAAAGATCCATCCAAAACAATATCTGAATTTGGCTTTACAGTATGAAGCACCTCCAAATAGGCTTTTCTAGCATATGTTAAATAATGCTTTAAATCATTATGTATTTCACTCATTGTATCTTCATTAAAATCTCGCAAAATTCTTCTAGCCATTGCAATATCTAAAGGCGTATCGATAAATATGGTTACATCAATGAATTGTCGCATTTCACTATTTAAGTATGCAAAAGGATAATCTACAATAATATAATCTACATGACTATCTCGTATAAGATGCTGAATATCCTTAATTAATGGTGTGAGTACCCATTCATCATAATTTGCTCCATCATCAATCCATTTACAAATATCAGCAGGACAGTTATCAAAGTTATCGCTATCAAAATATAGTGCTTTTGAATTTATTAACTTGTGAGTTAATCTTTCTGTAACAGTAGTTTTACCTCCTCCTGAAACAGCTGCAATTGTAATGATTTTCGTCTTTTTATTCATAATTTCCCACCAAACCCCTTTTAATTAACATAACATAATTATAGAAAACAATTATTTTTTAACGCTCCATTCATATTCTAACATACTCATTTCCCATAAATTCCAATACGTTTCCCCTACTTTTTTCGACTCTCTTAGTAAGCCTTCTTTTACAAATCCTATTTTTTCATAACATGAAATGGCCGACGTATTAAAATCATAAACACCTAGAGTTATCCTATGTAGTTTTAATTCTTCAAATGCAATATGTAGTACTGCTTTCATCATATGCTTTCCTATAGAACGTCCTCTCATTTTCGTATCACCAACTAGCACTTTTCCAATCCTTGCAGACTTATTTATATTGTCTATTTGCCCAAGTGAAATATGCCCCACAACTTCTTTACTCTCTTCATCTATTACTTTGAATGCAAGTGTATTTGTGCTTTTTATATATTTTTCTAATTGCTGTTCATTTAAAGGGTATGCAAATGCATTTCCTGACCATTGTATTAAAAACTCTTCGGAATCAATCCAATTTATTAATTGTTTGAAATCGGATCTTTTAAAGGGTTCTAATTTAATCAACTTCATTCTCCTTTCATACACCATTCTATATATCCTCAAACTTATTTCTATATATAGAATATATTCTCCTTTTATACGAAATTAAAATAAAGCCATTCATAAGAATGGCTTTACAAAAAACATAGCCTAATTATGCTATGTTTCCTATGTTAACAATGGTTCAATCGCTTCAATTTTACAAACTGAAATAATTACTGTAACTACCCCAGCACTATTAGCAAGCTTTAGAACATCACAAGTGACTGAAGAAACAGTTCCTGCATAATTATTACTTCCTGTTGTAATGCGCACTGATCTGTTTACTAACTTTCTCAGTTCATCTCTAATTCCTTGTACACAGCAACAGTCACATGCCTTATTTTGCTCTTCATGTTCTTTTTTACACTCTTCAAAAACGTCCCAACAATCATCCTGTTTACATGAACACTGTTTACATGAACACTTTTTTCTAGAATTACTATAACGATATCCCAAAATCTCACCCCCTAATCATTTCTATTAATATAGTATGTCCACTAGCTTCAAAGTGTACGAGGTAAAAGCATAGAAAGAAAAAAACAAACAATTGTACTATATATCCATTTCATTATTAATTATAAAAACAAACTTCTAATAATTAAGGGCTTGTTTAATAAGGTGACTTGGATTTTATCCTGCTGAATTTAATGGTTAGACACCACTTTCTCAAACAAATTTTTTTTATAAGCCACCCCTTAAAGAGGCACTAGATTTTCTTATCACTTCACATATACTTAGACTGTGTTTGCAGTAATATAGTATGTTTTTCCTTTCCAATTGTGAAGTATACATTCAGTAAAGCATACTCCAAAATAAGATATTATTTATAATCAGTACGTTTTCTTCAACAAGTGTTTATTGATCAATATCTTAACTAGTAGTTCTCACCACTATCTCTTGAAAATTAGCATAGTTTGAATGAATTCAATATCTAGTAGAAAGCACTCTATCATATAAAGGTAAAATAATAGGTTAATAAACAAGCCACTTTTTTATTAAAACATAGAATAATATGAATCCTATTGGAGGGAGGTATAAAAGAATGTCCTGGAAAAATGATTGCTGGAGTTCTAAGAAAAAGCATTGTTGTGATGATTGGTGGAAATCTAAAGAAAAGCATCATTGTGATGATGATTGGTGGAGTTCTAAAGAAAAGCATCATTGTGATGATGATTGGAGTTCTAAACGAAATAAGTGTCGTTGTAAATGTTTCTTTATTTGTTGTCATTGTAAAAGAAATAATTGGTAACATTTTGAATGTCAACTTAGAGGAAAGAAAATGTCTTTTGGAACCGATAAATACTAGAATGTAATATATAAAAAGCTGACTGAATATAGTCAGCTTTTTGTATATTAACATGTAAAAATTTAAACAGACATATAAGCTGTCACTCTATGTCATCACCTTGTTATTGTAAATTAGTTTCTCTCCATTGAAGAGGCATGCCACAGTAGCTTATTTTGATAAAAACTATAAAACAAACATACTTAACACTAATAGTAGAATTTTTCTACTTCAAATTTACTTCTTCTCTCTTCTTTATTTATAAACATTAAAAAGGAGCTCTATTTAAATAGAGCTCCTTTTTAATTTTATAATTTACTAGACTGTAACCCTTGAATAAACGGAACTACTTCAGGATTTACAAGTGATGATAAATCACCTAATTCTTTTCCTAAGTAAGCAGCTTTAATGACGCGTCGCATTACTTTAGAATTCCGTGTTTTTGGTAAATCTTCTACAACGTGAATATCTTTTGGACATAATGCTTTTCCAATATGAGAGTTTACTAAACTCATTAATTCTTTCTTTAACTCTCCTGTAAATGTTACATTGTCCCTTAATACTACAAAACAATGACAAACTTCACCTTTTACATCATCAGGTACACCAATCGCGGCAGCTTCTATGACATCATTATGCTTCACAAGAATAGATTCATATTCAGCGGGTCCAATACGCTTTCCGGCAATGTTTAGCGTATCATCTGAGCGTCCTGTAATAATATATTGCTCACCATCATAAATCACCCAGTCACCATGAACCCATTTATTTTCAAAACGTGACCAATATGTGTTCACATAACGCTCATCGTCTTCCCAGAAGCTTTTCGTCATACCAACCCAAGGTTTCTCTAAACATAATTCTCCAACTTCATCACGAATTGGATTACCTTGATCATCGAGTACAACCGCTGCCATTCCTGGTAAAGAAGAGTTAAAACTAATCGGTGCGATTGGTTTAATAAGGATGTTTCCGAAAATTCCACCAGAAATTTCAGTACCGCCTGAATAGTTACAAATTGGTACATTACTTTTTCCAACTGTTTCAAATAGCCACATCCAAGGGTCTGGATTCCAAGGTTCACCTGTTGATGCGAATACTTCTAAACTCTTTAGTGAATGTTTATTTACATACTCATCACCTTTTGCCATTAACGCACGAATTAATGTTGGTGATATACCGAGATGTGTAATTTCATATTTATCAACCGTCTCCCATAAACGATCTGCTTCTGGGAAGTCCGGAACACCTTCATACATAACCATCGTTGCTCCATTAATGAGAGAGCCGAATAGTAGAAATGGTCCCATCATCCATCCCATATCCGTTACCCATAATACGCGGTCACCTTGTTTGATATTCATTCCAAATCCTGCATCAAATGCAGCTTTCAAAGGGAAACCAGCATGTGTATGTACTGTTCCTTTCGGTTTCCCAGTTGTACCTGATGTATAAATGAGCATTAACGGATCATCACTCTTCATCTCTTCAGCATGTACAAATGGCTTTTCTTTTTCTAACGTACTCCATGAGAAATCATAATTATGCGGTGTAAATTCATTTCCTGCATGACGCACGATAACAACTTTTTCAACAGTTGGACAATGCTCACAAGCTTTATCTACTTCATCTTTTAATGAAACGATCTTACCTCGGCGTGAAAAACCATCGGCAGTAATAATCATTTTAGCCCCTGCCGCTTGCACACGTGTCATGACTGCATCTGACGCAAATCCTGAGAATATTGGTGAAATAATTGCTCCGATTTTCATAACAGCTAGCATCGCAACAACTGTTTCTGGAATCATCGGCATATAAATTGTTACACGGTCACCTTTTTCAATACCCGCATGTTTCAATCCGTTTGCAACGCGACTTACCCAGCTATCAAGTTCTTCATATGTAAATGATTTTGAAGTTCCATTTTCCCCTTCATATTGAAGCGCTGGTTGCGTTCTTGTTTCATCATCTGCAAGCCAGCGTGATAAAACTGATTCTACAACGTTACATGTTCCGCCATTATACCACTGTGCAAACGGCGTACCATTTTCTAAATCTAGCACTTCTGTATAAGGTTTCATCCATTGATAGCCAACCGCTTTCTCAGCTTCTCCCCAAAACCAAGCTGTTTCTTCGATTGACTTATTATAAAACGTTTCATAATCTTCATAGCCCAATGATTTCATCCAACCATATAAACGCGTTTTTTCTTTATACTCTTCTGTTGGAAACCAAACTGCTTGTTTCAATGTTTTCCCCTCCTTGACTTTTTGAGCAAGAAAGCCCTAAATAGGGCTTCTAAACTGGATAAACAGGATGTTTACGATCCGTAAATACTTGATATTTACTCATATACATTTCGAATCGTCCTTTTAACTCTTCTCTTAAATTGTTTGGATGAACAATACCATCAATGACCATCTCTGATGCTAAATGGTAAATATCAATATCTTTCTTATACTCTTCGCGTTTTTCAGCAATGAAGCTATCACGCTCTTCTTCTGGTAAAGCTGCAATCTTATTTGCATATACAGCATTGACCGCGGCTTCTGGACCCATTACCGCAATAGAAGCTGTCGGTAATGCTAGGCAGCAATCTGGTTCAAAGGCTGGACCTGCCATCGCATATAAACCAGCACCATATGCTTTACGAACAACGATAGAAATTTTCGGTACAGTTGCTTCACTCATTGCAGAAATCATTTTTGCACCGTGGCGAATAATACCAGCACGCTCTACTTTTGTACCAATCATAAATCCAGGTACATCTGCAAGGAATAATAATGGAATATGATATGCATCGCATAAATTAATAAACTTCGCTGCTTTATCAGCTGAATCGTGGAATAATACGCCGCCTTTCATTCGCGGTTGATTTGCAATAATACCAACTGGCTTACCATCAATACGTGCTAAACCTGTAATTAGTTCTTGAGCAAATAATTTTTTCACTTCATAGAAAGAGCCTTCATCAATAACTCTATTAATGAGATCTTTCATATTGAAAGGAGCATTTTGATTTTCTGGAATGATTTGTTCTAACGTTTTATCGAATTGTTTCGGTTCTTGAGGTGTAACCAATGGAGTCTTTTCTAAGTAGTTGTTTGGAAAATATGAAATGTATTGTCTTGCTTGCGTAATTGCATCTTCTTCTGTTTTACATAAAACATCTCCGCATCCTGATACAGAGCAGTGCATACGAGCTCCGCCCATCTCTTCTAAAGTTACCTTCTCACCGATAACCATCTCAGCCATACGAGGAGATCCTAAATACATGGATGCATTTCCCTCAACCATCATTACAACGTCACAAAAGGCTGGAATATACGCACCACCAGCTGCAGAAGGTCCAAATAACAAGCATACTTGAGGAACTTTACCTGATAATTTCACTTGATTATAGAAGATTCTTCCTGCACCGCGGCGTCCTGGGAACATTTCAACTTGATCAGTAATACGTGCGCCAGCAGAGTCAACTAAATAAAATAATGGTACGCGTAATTTTTCTGCTGTTTCTTGAATACGTAAAATCTTTTCAACTGTACGTGCGCCCCATGATCCTGCTTTTACAGTCGAATCATTTGCCATAACGCATGCAGTTCGACCATGTATTTTACCCGTTGCCGTTATAACACCATCAGCAGGTAATCCTGTTTGTTCACAATTTGCAAATAATGCATCTTCTACATATTCACCATTATCAAATAAAAGAGCTAAGCGATCTCGAACGAATAGTTTACCTTTCGCTTTGTTTTGTTCATGATATTTTGGTGCGCCGCCTTGTTTAATCGTTTCAACTCGTTCTTCAAATGTATTCGATTGTTGTTTTTGGTCTAACATATTTACTCCCCCTTATACATTGGTGTGCGTTTTTCCTTGAATGCTTGTAATCCTTCTAATCTATCTTTCGTATGGATTACACCTTCATACGCTTGTTTTTCCATTTGTAATCCGGTATGTAAATCAACTTGAATACCGTTTGAAATTGCTTCTTTTGCTAATCGAACAGCAATAGGACCATTACTAGCAATTTTCTCTGCTATTTCAATCGCTTTCTCTTCAAGTAAATGAGCTGGTGCAACAAATTCTACTAAACCATATTCTTTTGCTTCTTGCGCCGAAATACGTCTTCCTGTATAAATTAATTCTTTCGCTCTCCCAACACCAATTAATCTTGGTAAACGCTGTGTACCACCTGCTCCTGGTATAATTGCAAGTGTAGTTTCAGTAAGACCAAGACTTGCAGATTCAGCCGCAATTCTAAAATCACAAGCTAAACTTAATTCCGTACCACCACCTAGTGCGATGCCATTTATAGCAGCAATAACTGGCTGTGGTAATTGTTCAACCATCTCCATAGTAGTGCGAATCATACTAACAGCATGACGAACTTGTTCTTCATTCATACCGGCGCGTTCTTTTAAATCAGCACCAGCACAAAACGCTTTTTCGCCAGCACCTGTTAGAATAACTACACGAGTATTTGACTCTTCACTTATTTGAGTTAATATGTTTTGTAACTCTTCTAATAACGCTAAAGATAATGAATTTGCTTGTCTTTCACGATATAATGAAATCTTTACAACGTGAGGTGTTACATAATTAACTGAAATGTTTTGTAATTGTAGCATCTTCTCACCTACTTATCGTTTTATGTTGAAGCGCTCTATACACATGACTCGGTAATTGGATATTTAATTTACTTTGAATAAATTGACTAGCTCTCCATAACTTCTCTTCATCAATATTCGTTTGGACCCCTAACTTATGGAGCATATGAACTAAGTCATCAGTTGCAACATTACCTGATGCTCCTGGTGCATATGGACAGCCCCCAAGGCCACCACAAGAACTATCAAATGTTGTAATACCATATTCTAATGACTTAATTACATTCGCAAGAGCCATTCCGTACGTATTATGGAAGTGCATTGCAAACTGCAAAGCATCGTATTTCTTTAATAAATGTTCTAATACTCGCTCTACTTGTAGCGGATTCGCTACACCAATCGTGTCACCAAGAGAGACTTCATAAATGCCGTATGAAAATAGTTGATCACATAATTCGTCAACTGCTGCGGTACTTATATCTCCTTCATAAGGACATCCAAATACAGTAGAAACATAGCCTCTTACCTTTTTCCCTTCGAATAATGCCTGTTTTGTTATATCTTCAATTACAACTAATGCTTCTTTAATTGATTTATTAATATTACTTTTATTATGAGATTCACTTGCTGATAAAAAAACATTCACCTCATCTACATTTTGCAAAAAAGCTCGTTCCAAACCATTTTGATTTGGAACAAGCGCTGCATATGTAACATTTGGATCCCTTTTCAGCTCAGAAAACACATCATTTGCATCTGCTAATGCCGGAACCCATTTAGGGTGAACGAATGAGGAAACTTCAACGTACGATAATCCCGCTTCTGTAAGTAGTTGAATCCATTTTACTTTATCTTTTGTGCCAACAATCTTTTTTTCATTCTGTAAGCCATCACGTGGCCCGACTTCTTTAATGACAGCAAAATTAGGTAGTTTCAATTCGCTTCCCCCTATATCTCCCTATTCAATTTCTAGCAATACATCTCCTTCATTTACAAAATCGCCTTCTTGCACATTAATTTTCATAACTGTGCCAGCTTCTTCTGAAACGATTGGAATTTCCATTTTCATAGATTCCAAAATGACGACATCCTGCTCTTCCTCTACTGTATCTCCTACTCCTACAACTATCTTCCAAACATTTCCTGCCATCGATGCATATACTTTCGTCATCATTTTTTCCCCCTTAATATTCATAAATCTTATTTTTTAACAAGTTGTTTCGTTACGAAACCCGTTGTATAAATACCACTTTTGAACACATCGTCTTCCAATACTTGAAGCAGCATTGGCGTGTTCGTTTTAATACCTTCTACTTTTAATTCTTCTAAAGCATCATGTAATTTCGAAATTGCTTCTTCACGTGTTTCACCATGAGCAATAACTTTTGCAATCATTGGATCATAGAAAGGTGTAATTGTTACATGATTCTCTAAAAAGTGATCGATACGTACGTTTGTCGGTAACGTTAAATCTGTAATTTTCCCAGGTGATGGGAAAAAAGTTTTCGGATCTTCAGCATAAATACGAGCCTCAATGGCATGACCACTGCGCTTTATATCATCCTGTGTAAACGATAGTTTCTCGCCACTTGCGATAAGGAGTTGTTGTTCTACAAGGTCTAATCCAGTAATTTCTTCTGTAACGGGATGCTCTACTTGTAATCTCGTATTCATCTCTAAGAAATAGAAGTTCTTCTGATCATCTACAAGAAACTCAACTGTACCTGCATTTGTATATCCTAGTGCTTTGGCAGCTTGTACAGCAACTTCACCCATCGCTTTTCGCGTACCTTCATCTAAAAATGGTGAAGGGGCTTCTTCAATTACTTTCTGATTTCGGCGTTGTACTGAACATTCACGCTCCCATAAATACACTGTGTTACCATGTGTATCTGCTAAAAGCTGAATTTCAATATGATGTGCATCAGCTATATAGCGTTCTAAATACATTTCTCCATTACCAAAGAAGTTTTGCGCTCTTGTTTTATTACTTTCAAATGCTTTGGTGAGCGTTTGCTCAGTTTCCATCAACTGCATTCCAATGCCTCCGCCGCCTGCGGATGCCTTCAACATTAATGGATAACCAATTTGTTTCGCAATTTCAATTGCTTCTTCAGCAGTTTCAATATTTGTAGTAATACCTGGAACAACTGGGACATCTGCAGCTTGCATTGCAATACGTGATTCGATTTTACTTCCCATCTTCATAATAATTTCTTCTGATGGACCGATAAATACGATTCCTTCTTCTTTACAACGAACCGGGAAAGACGGATTCTCTGATAATAATCCATATCCCGGATGAATTGCTTCAGTGTTTGTCTTCTTAGCGATTTCAATAATTTTTTCAAGGTTTAAATAACTTTCTTGGACACGTGGCCCACCTACTAAGTAAGCTTCATTTGCCATCTTTACATGGAGTGCATTTTCATCTGCTTCAGAATAAATAGCAACTGTGCGAATACCAAGTTTTTGACAAGTTTTCATAATACGAACTGCGATTTCTCCGCGATTTGCAATTAATATTTTTTGAAACATAGTGATTCCTCCTTTTTATCTACATCCTAAATGTCTTGCAATTACGAGACGTTGAATTTCAGAAGTTCCTTCACCAATTTCTAATAGTTTTGCATCACGAATATGTCGTTCCACTTCATATTCACGCATATAGCCGTATCCACCGTGAATTTGTACTGCTTGATTTGCAATACGGCTTGCTGCTTCAGATGCGAAAAGTTTTGCCATAGCCGCTTCTTTACCGAAAGGTTTATCGTTATCTTTTAACCAAGCTGCTTTATGTACTAAATTGCGCGCTAACTCTACTTCAGTAGCCATATCAGCTAATTTAAATTGAATCGCTTGGAAATTAGAAATGGATTTTCCAAATTGTTGACGCTCTTTCGCATATTGCAGTGCACGTTCAAATGCAGATTGCGCAATACCTACTGCTAATGCTGCGATTGAAATACGTCCTCCATCAAGTGTATATAAGAATTGTTTAAATCCTTTATTTACATCACCAAGTATATTTTCTTTCGGTACACGTACACTATCAAGTACGATTTCACATGTATTAGAAGCACGAACACCCATCTTATCGTAAGGGCTTGAGATTGTTAATCCTTCACTTGTAGTTGGTACGATAAATGCCGAAATGCGTTTTCTACCATTGTCTTCAACACCGTTGACAGCGGTTACAATAATTGTATTTGCATACTCTGCATTTGTAATCCAACACTTTTCACCACTAATAACATACTCGTCTCCATCTAATACAGCTTTCGTTTGTGTACCACCTGCATCAGATCCAGCGTTCGGTTCAGTTAATCCGAAAGCACCTAATGTTTTACCTGACGCCATTGGAACTAAATATTTCTGCTTTTGTTCTTCTGTACCGAAATAAAAAATTGGAGAAGCACCTAATGAAATTGTTGCAGCGTAACTTAATCCTGTCCCACCACAAGCACGACCAATTTCTTCAACTGCTAACGCGTACGATACAGTATCGCCACCTGAACCCCCATACTCTTCAGGGAATGGGATGCCTAATAATCCTAGTTCGCCCATTTTTTGAAATGTTTCATATGGAAATTCCGCAGTTTTGTCATAATATACCGCTTTTGGTGCGATTTCCTTTTCAGCAAAGTCACGTACCATTTCTTTAATCATTTGTTTTTCGCGAGTTAGAGTAAATTCCATACCGCTACACACCCCTTATCGAATATTGAGTTTCGACAGCGTGCGAGTTTCTACTACAAACATTACTTCTTAAAAGACAAAAATATTAGTTAGACAATTGCTATAATTCTGTCATAACTTAATTTTAAAACAGATTCTGTACTAATGCACAAAAAAATTCCTACATTGTTCTACAACAACATAGGAGTTTTCTTGTCGAATTATGTAATTTAATGTTTAATAATCTCTACCTTTTCCCGAATCTGAAATTTCTACTAAAGCTTCAGGGTATGGTTCGAAATATGTTTGTCTTAATAAATACTTTTCATCAAATCGAAGGGTCCATGATTTTAAAATTGCAAGTAAACTACTAAGTGGTATTTTCTTTTCTGCATATTTATGTATCATTCCTAAAAAATGATCTTTTTCCTGTTTTTTTAACTTTGTTTTAAAATATCCAAAAATATGCTCACATACATTTACATTCGATGTATAGCGGGGTGTGCGCATAAATAATTCATATAGGGTCTTCTCATACTTTTCAAATACAACTTCGATCGTTTCATTTTTTTGATTTGCAATAATACGCCCTAACTCTTTTTGTTTCACCTGATTATATGCCATAAATAAATATTTATTGTCCGACTGAAACGATACAAGGTCTTTCATATTTTTATTATGTTTAATCATTTTGTAATAAGCTATTGTAAATAACCTTGTAAAGAAATGTTCTCTAATAATAAAATTCGACAATCTACCTTCTTCTTCAATTGGAAGATGCGAAAATTTTTTTATTACTGCTCCGCCAAATAAGCCAGGTCCCTTTCCTATTGCTGGTGCTTTTTCAAAACCAGAATAAATTTTCACATCACGCGTACCACAACTTGGTGAACGATTCTTTAAAATAAAACCATCCACATCGGATATCGTTTGTAAAAACTCATTTGAAAACTCCTCCATTTTTTCAGTAACGTCTTCTCGTGTCGACGGTTGTACAAGTTTATTCAAACCGTTTTCTTCTACAATTCGTATCGTTTCACGAGGGACGCCTAAACCAATCTCTACTTCAGGACATACTGGTATAAATGTAACAAATGGCTGTAAGTTTCGAATTGTTATATCTGGAATCATCTCTCCATTATAACGACAAGCATCAAATTCTAAACATTTACTTACAACAATTTTAGGTTTAGCAAATTGTCGCATTTCATTACCTCCTTAGTGCTAGTCCATATAATATAAATTGTACTCAGTTTTACATTTTAAGCAAAGTTTGATTCATTTAGTTTTATTAATGTGCGCTCTATAATGATGGTTTAGACATTGTGAAACGAATAATACACACATGCTCTGGAGAAATTAATACATAAGAAAGGAGGGAGCGTTATGAAGAAGAAATTATCATCTATTTTAAGTGTTTTAGCACTATCTATTATGTTTTTAGGTACATCCGCACAAGCTGAATACGATGGAAATAATATGAATAGAGTTAATAACACTGACATTTCAACTCGAGTTAATGACAATAACTTAGACAGAGTTAATAATGATGTGAGAACTCGAAATGTAAATACGACAAATGATTTAAATGATAATCGTGATAAAAATAATAATTGGGCTTGGCTCGGTTTATTAGGACTAGCAGGATTATTAGGTCTTAGAAGAAGAGACAAAGAAACACGTTAATTTGGAACATTTTTAGTAAACAAGTATTTATTTATCAAAAATAAATAATGAATATAAATCGCCTTTTTAAAGGCGATTTATTATTTGCATAAAAGTAGTATATGTAATTCACACTTCAACATATTTTTACTTATGATTAAATTCGTGGCGTTAATCCAAACAATATAAATTGAATCGTATGTTCAATTTCCACTTCATCATCCCATTTTTCTTCAGGCAATAATAAAAATCGTGTTAAGAGTAATCCTAATACAGCTGATAAAGTAAGTCGTACTACAGAAGATGGTGGCATCTCAATAATTCCACCTTTTTCTTGAAACTTTACAATTAACTTTTTAAAATGTGAAAGTAACTCTGTTTCTACTAATTGTTGTATTTCATTTTTCAGTTCTGGCTGAAATGGCACTTCTTGAATTAATATTTTTATCATTGGAAAATGCTTTTTTGCAAATTCAAATCTATTATGAATGACAACTCTTAAAAGTCCTTCATACGATTCATACTCCGATTTAAATATTTCTTTCGCAAAGGCTTGTACAAGAAATGGTGCAGCAAACTTTGTTAATGTCGGCATGACGACTGCTAACAATAAATCTTTTTTCGTTTTATAGTAGCGGAAGATTGTTCCTTCCGCTACACCAGCCCGCTTTGCAATTTCACTTGTTGAAGTTGCAGCGTAGCCTTTTTCGCCAAACATATCAACAGCCGCTTCTAATATACGCATTTGACGTTCATTTCGTTTATCCGTATTTGTTGTGGCAATTATTTCTTCCAGCCAATCCTTCTTCATCTATAATGCCCCTTTGTATCATCATTATATTTTTCGATGTTTCTTTAATGCAAATACATTTCCTATTGCAAATAGTAGAGAAAAAAGCAGTAATACAGTTAAATCTAATGCAATCTCTGTAAACCCTTGATTTCGAATCATCACTTGTCTCATTGCGTCAGCGCCATATGTGAGCGGAAATAATTTCCCTAACATTTGGAGCCACTTATTCATAGATTCAATTGGAAACAACCCAGAAAAGAAAATTTGAGGCACAATAACAAGTGGTATAAACTGGATCATTTGAAACTCATTATTTGCGTATGCCGATAAAAATGTCCCTAAAGTTAATGCAGTTAAAGAAAGCATACATGTAATAAGTAACGTTAGCCATATGGAGCCTGCTACATATAAATCTAAAATATAAACTGAAAAACTTACGATTATAATGGATTGTATAAATGCAAAGATCCCAAAACCAATAATATATCCTACAACTATTTCCCATCTTCTTACCGGAGTCGATAATAACCTTTCTAAAGTACCACTTAAACGTTCTCTTACGAAAGACACCCCTGATAAAATGAATACAAAGAAAAAGGTAAAGAAACCGATTAATACGGGACCAAGCCCATCAAACATTGTAAAGTCTTTAGAGCCATGTAAATAATTCACTTCAGGTTTCATAATCGATACATCGTTCTTCTCTGTATTTTTTTGTAATATTTGAAGCACAGCACGATTTTTTGACGAATCACTACCTTCTAATACAATATTCATTTTTCCATTTTCTAAACGAATTACTACATCTACCTTTTGATTTTCCAACTCAGACATTGCCTTTTCTTTACTATATTCATAAATTGAGGCTTCTTGATTTTTCATTACTTTTACTACTGGAGCAGGCAAATCAACAACAGCAATATGTGGTACATAGTCTTTTTGTGTAAACACTAGCGACAATAACCAAAGTAATAACATAGGTGCCCCAAACATCATGGCTAATGAACGCTTATCCCTGAAAAATTGGCGAATAATACGAATGATTACACCAGTAACTCTCATGATAGAGCCACCTCTTCCAACAAAAAGACATCTTCAATCCTTCCTGATGATACCCGCTTTTTCAATTCTTCAGGTGTTCCAGTCGCAACTAGCTTTCCTTCTCTAATTAACCCTAGGCGTTCACAAAATTCAGCTTCGTCCATAATGTGTGTCGTTACAATTATAGTTGTGCCTTTCTTTTTCAGATCATAAAATTTTCCCCAGATTGTTTTTCTAAGAAGTGGATCTATCCCGACTGTTGGCTCATCTAAAATTAATATTTCAGGTTCATGAAGAAGTGCCATTGCCAATGATAAACGTTTTTTCATTCCACCTGAAAACTGCTGTACTTGCTTTTTCATATGTTGCGATAATTGTACAAGGTCAAAAACCTCTTTGATTCTTTCTTTTTTATGCTTTCCCTTTAATCCATACATCGTTGCAATAAAATCTGCATTTTCATATGCTGATAGTTCTTCATATAATGCATCAGCCTGAGCCATATAACCAATTCTTTTCATTTCATTTAAATTAGGCATGTTAGTATTACCAACAAGTACTTCACCTTCTGTTGCCTCATTAATACCTGCAATCAATTTAATGAGAGTCGTTTTCCCTGAACCTGAAGGTCCAACTAAACCAAATATCTCTGCTTTTTCAACTCGCAATGACAGATTGTGTAAAACTTCTTTTTTCCCAAAACTTTTCGATACAGTGCGTAAAGTAATTGAAGGTTGTTGCACGTATTCTTCCCCCTTTTCAAAAATGAGTGAGTACTCACTTTTATTTTACTCTTGCGTAATTATATGTCAAAGTTAATTGATTAGTATTTGTTTTCAATAAACAATAATAGACAATGAAACAGAGTCGACATTAGAATATCATTTCTTAAAGTCGACTCTGTTTCATTTAAATTATATATTTTACTTTACGTTTTTAAATTCATATATTTCCTAATTCTAGCAACATCTAAAGAATATTCGATAACTAATTGCTGTAAAGGTAAAATCACTGTATCAGGATATAAATGTGCATATTGTAATGTTTCTGCATATTTTTCTAACCTTTTTTCTAAATACTTTATAATTTGATCAGGATGACTTACTAATAAACATTTATAATAATAATGTATTTGTTCCTCAATCGCCGTATACTCTTCAATTTCATATTCTTTATGCATGTGTACACCCCTTTTAGTTTTTTACATAAATTACTTATCACACTTTTCACTCGACTAATTTTTAAGTTTTTTGATTATTTACACTATAACAAACTCTTCAGGTCAAATTTTGTTACTTTATGTAACGTAGAAAATTTTTAACAAAATTGTAATGTTAACTTGTATAAAATCCATTTAACCTATTTTTTCTGCACAAAAAAGTCGTACAGTTCAATTTAACTGCACAACTACAAGTTCTGGCCTATTAAAAATTCTTTGCGGAATGATACTATTGCCTAATCCTCTACTTACTACCATAGACGTACTTTGTTTTTCATATAAACCGGCTGTATATTTAGGTAAAACACCTTGATTTGGAGCCACTAATTTGCTGATAAATAGTAACCTAAATTGTACACCATGAGCGTGTCCTGATAAAACTATATCTATTTGCTCATCAGCATAATTCTGAATAAATTTAGGCCTATAGAATAAATCATCTATTTCTCCTATTTTTGCAGTATCTTTCATTCCTACAGCAGTTTCTAATAAATCCGGTCTTCCTATATCTCCTACAAATATAAAATCACCTGTGAATATTCCTATCGGCTTATCATTCGTATAGTTATTTTGACTTGTATCAGTTACTAAAAAAGAAATGCTTTCAGGCGTATGCCCTGGGGTGTGAATTGCATTAAATTTTATATGACCTATTTTAAACTCTGTGCCCTCTCTAACCAATTTGTATCGACATTCGTTAAGATATTGATATTTCCAATCACAATCTCCTTCATCAGATACATATAAATTTGCATGATAAAGATTAGAAAATTCTCTAGACCCAGAAAGGAAATCTGTATGAATGTGAGTTTCAGCCGCAGCAATTACTTCCATCCCCTCTTTCTTAGAAAATTCTATATATTGTTCTATATAGCGACTTGGATCAATTACAATTGCTACGCCTTCCTTCTGACAACCGACTAAATAGGAAGCTGAAGTGACCCCCGAAAGTTAGACACAGTCTAACAATTTGGGTGCACTTCACAGTTGAATTATAATAAAGGATAGCTTTTTGTTTTTTCTTCACAGTACATTTTTAAAGCACAATACGAGTAGATAAAATGTTTTTCTTATTATTTTAAACCTTATTGATAGAACTTCATTTCATTTTCCTTCACATCTATGTTGTTCTCACTTATTCATTCTACATCGTGATTAAAAACTTGAAAAAACCTTCTTCATTTAAAGGTTTACTGTAAAAATAGCCCTGAATTAAATAGCATGAATTACTTTGTAACACTGTTAACTGTTCCTTCGTTTCTACCCCTTCTGCTATTACTTTCATATTCAAAGTATGGGCTAGCGAAATAATAGTTTGTATAATTTCATCTCCTTCATTTGAAGTTCCAATCCTATTCACAAATTCTCTTGGGATTTTCACAGTATCAATCGGATACAAAGGTAGATACGCTAATGAAGAATATCCTGTACCAAAATCATCTATTGATAAATGTACACCATATGATTTTAATGCTTTTAGCTTTGATAAAGTTTCTTTTTCATCTACCATGGCAATTCGCTCTGTTAATTCCAAATCAATTAAATTAGCTGGTACTCCTATTTCTTCAATGGTAGATATAATCGTTTGAACAAAATCTTTTTGTTCAAACTCTATAGCTGATAAATTTATCCCCATTTTTAGATTTGTATAACCTGCAGAATGCCATTCTTTCAGTTGTGAACACGCTTGCTGTAGCGTCCATTTTCCAATTGAAATAATCTGTGATGTTTCTTCCGCGATAGGTATAAACTCAAAAGGTGAAATTAGTCCCAGCTCTGGATGTTGCCAACGTATCAATGCCTCTGCACCAATAACCTTTCCTGCCTTACTATCAACTTGTGGTTGGTACAATAAAAACAACTCATTATTTTCAATTGCATTCGGTAAATCTTGCTCTAATTGTAATCGTCTTGTTATTTTTTGAGATAATGTCTCGTCGTATATACAAACAGCATTGCTACCTTTTTCCTTTGCGCTATACATAGCAATATCAGCATGTTGTAAAAGTGTTGTGGCATTTGTTCCTCCAAATGGATACAACGCTATTCCTATACTAAGGGATAAGTAAAAGCTGTGTTGATTTATTACAAATGGTTCTTCAGTTATACGAAATAGTACTTCACACAAATCCAATAGCTGTTGCTCTGTTTTGTTATGGACAATGATTGCAAACTCATCTCCCCCTATTCTTGCTAAAGGAATAGTCGGTGACAGACATGTCCTAAAACGTTTGGCAACTTCTTTTAAAACCTTGTCACCAATTGCATGACCCATTGTATCATTAATGGTCTTAAAGCGGTTTAAATCAATATACAGGAGTCCAAACTTATCCTGTGTTTTTTGTACACGCTCAATGGATTTGTCTAATTCTTGTTGGAAGAATATTCGATTCCCAATCTCCGTCACCGTATCATGAAATGCTAGATAGTTTATCTCTTCCTGTTGTTGCTTCACCCTCGTTATGTCTTTTACCATTACATAATTTCCAAAAGTTTGTCCTTCTATCATAATAGGAACAATGGTGACATACCAAAAATGTATATCTTTCTCATTATTATGTTTCACACGTAACTGTAATGAAGACGAACTACATCGTTTCCCCTTCTTTAGAGCTGCTTCCAATTCAGGTTTATCTTCATCTAAAAAAATTGAGAAGCACTCTTTTCCTATCAATGCAGCACTGTCTTTCCCTAATAACATACTTCCAGACTGGTTTATATTTAATACGGTACCATTTGAATCCATTGTTAATATAGGATCTGGATGATACTCATATAAGGACTTAAACCTCTCTTGATTTTTCACCAAATCATTAGATTTTTTTATTAAATCTGCTGTTCTTTGAGATACTTTTTGCTCTAATTGATTATTAAACACTTTTAATTTTTGGGTTAAATCTTTGTTTTGCATTCGCACAATTGTATGACGAATCAGTACAAATACAAAGGCAATACAATTGCCCGTAATCAGTGTAGATGAAGAAGTTTGCTCTTTTAAAGTAAAACCAATTAAGATTACAACTGCAAGATAAGGAAATATGACAAGAAGTTTCTTTCCAAATGTCGGATTAATAATAAAATAATTTCTTCTAGAAGATGCACTTCTTGGGATAGTAGCGGCAATGGCAATAAATAATAGAAAAACTCTATACAAACACCTTAATAATATGAGTGAACGATGTGATAAATCATCTTGTAAATAGAAATATAAATAGTCCGTAATAGACAATCCAGTTAATACTAAGATGAAAATAAATAATTTACTTTTCGCATTAAAAATTGCTGGTCGAAAGATAAGGCTAACTCCTAGTAAAAGAAGCAATAGATCTATAATCGGGAAAATAAATGAAAGAAAAACATCTCCAATTGATAAGAATAAAATATTTGCAGAAGGTTTATTAAATAGGTACCACTCTAAGGTGAAAATAGCAGTAACAACAATACATAAATCACAAATCAAATACGCTTTCTCCCATTTGTTACATTCCATCATGATTTTATAAAAGAACGCAAAGAGAAAGAAGAATAAGAAAAACAACAAAAATACATCAGAGATATTAAAATTTTGTATTGGTAATTCTATATTAAGTACTTGAAAAGCAGATATAAAATTCCCTATCAAGAAACACCCTATTGCAATAGTAATACAAGCCCAAAACACTCCTAACTTAACTTTTCTGGATACTATGGAATAGAGTAATGAAATAAGTACAATAGTTTCAACAACTAAAGATGAGAGTCGTATATTAAAATCTGATACAAAATACTGATTCGGAAAAACAAATAAAAATATAAAGCAAAAGCTTAAATAAGCTATTAGAGCCAATATCAATACATAAAATTGCACATGTGAATGTTTACGCAATATATTCACCTTCTTAAGTCTTTCATCATTTTTTATTAAATTTGTTTCTAATTATTACTTCTATTATGACCATTTCAAAAGATTTCTTTCAAAACAAAGCAACCTCAAATTACACCTGTTAATATTCAACAATTATAGAACAGGAATTATAAAAATGTTTCTAACCGTATGAAACGAAAGGAATCTTCTGTCGGAAAATGATAAATCACCATATTTCTCTGCATCCTTTTTCTCATAAAAAGCCACAAATATGTTTAGTACTCTAGCATGCTTTCAAATGGATTGGACAATGCTAACATCATGATTCCAAAATTAATAGATTACAGAAAGGCTTATACTGATTAGATGCATTAAATATTATCAACAAAAAAAGTTTTTATATCTCTATAAAAAAATTTCACGAAATTAAGTGTATGTATAGACTTTCCAGTCAAAAGAATATAAACAGGACAATCATTATATAAACATGTATCTCTGATAAATTATATAAATGTAACATATACCCAATTGATGGAGCAATTATAGTTACTTATATGAATGAGTGTCCACGACAGAAATATGACATTTTTGCAAGCAGCTAATAAAAATGAAACAGAAGATAATGTTTTAAAGTAACTAATTCAAAAAAGCCTTGTAACATATTACAAGACTTTTTGAATTGGTATATACATTATAGATGGATAATCTTATTTTATTAAAATCAAGACCAAACCCATTGCTCTTTATTTGTATTCTGTTTAATTTTATCGTTAATTTTCTGGATATGGTCATACGTTGTTTTATCCATTCCATGGAAATTAGATCCATCATGAAAATCTACTCGAACCATATCACCTATATTAAATTGTTGACCTTGTGTTAAATCCACATAAACAACATCATTTTTCCCATTTTTAGAAGGGTACTTGACAGCTACATAATCGGTATAATCTTTGTCTATTTTTGTAATTTCTCCGATTACAAAATTAGGTTGACCATCTTCTTTTTCATACATTCCTAGTTTCAATGTTGAACCTTCTTTTTCTAAAGACTCAGTACTAGTACTATAATCATTAATTTGCGTTTTAACTTTTTCTACTTTTGCATTTACAGCTATAGGTGGTATGGATCTCGCCCAAAAATCACTTTCTACTTTCACTAAGTCATTAACCTTAAAGTTATGAGTGTTTTTTAGAGGTACACGAAGATCCTCTAGATTTCCGTTATTATCTATATATGTAACTAATAACTCATTAGAAGAAACTTCACTTACATGCCCTACTGTATATTGTTCGTAGTTTCCAGGAGCTAATTCAAAATGCTCAACAGAATTAGCCGTTAAGCTTGTAGTAAATGCGCTTTGAAGTAATGGACCATTACTATTTACTTTTACATATTCACCTGGTTTTGCATTTGCTTGAAAATCAGTATAAATAGTTACACTTTCATTTAATTCTTTACTTTCAATGATAAAATAATTTGACTGTACTTCTATTACTTTCCCCTCAACTGTAGTGTTGAACTCTTGTACAGCTGCACTTGCTGTTAGTGAATCTAATCCTGGTATATTGCTTCCTGTAAATGCTGCAATTCCTAATGCACCAGCTAAAATGACTTTTTTCATATACTAAAACATCTCCAATCATATCTATTCACCAACTGATTTCCATTATCAATTAACATGTAATCATTATAGTTACAGTTTTTAAAGAACGTCAACAAAAAGATTATTACACTTTTGTAAGGTAATAAGGTTAATAATATAGCAAGTAACTTTTACACGAAGTAAATTTTTTTATGTTTATAATAAGCTAAAAATGATAATAATCCGCCTATCTGGTTGATTGTACTGTTTATTAGCGAATCGTATCATTTATTATAATTCCTATATTTTTACTAATTTGCTGACTTACAGGAAAGAAAATAGCCAATATTTAGAGATAAATTAAAACAAACATTTCCGTTTGCATGGCAACTTATTAATCTTTATGGCAATTTAAGTTTAATAAACAACAAAAGTTTGTTGACATGGATGCATTTATTCAAGAATTACTGCAATCAAAGTTACTATCTAAAATACAGTAAATAGTATATACGAAGTACTTCGTTAGAAATTTTAAGAGCGTACTTCTTATTCGCCTTTTTCAGGAGATGTACAAAAATACCCCACATATAAATCTAAATTATTTAATCTATTATCTTCAATAATTAATTGATAACGACCAACAAAGATATAATAAAACTTGTTGCACCATTTGGTAAGAAGCCACCGTGACTGTTTAAATTTAAAAACCCCGCAGTATGATGACCAAATAATACAAATAATAATAGAAGTCCAATGAAAATAAAAAACACAAAAAATCACTGGTAAATAACGCTAAATATCCCTCTTTATTTAATCTAGAGAGCCCTCTCATTACATAGGATTAAAAACAAATTTATTTATCCTTATAGTTATTATAACGAGTAATTATTCACCTTATATAATAATTACTTACTATATTATTAACATGGTTATCTTACAAAAATGTAATTCTTTTTTAATTGACACTCATATATATAAGTAACTATACTGGTTACACAAGCTTGGTAAATATATCAAATAGTCCCTTATTATAAGTGTATGCCTATAGATTTTTTTCGAAATAATAATTTAAATTAACTAATTATTATTTACCTGTAATATAGCGAAATTGCCAACCTACTCTATTATTTAAACTAATTCATATTACTTATAAGATTCACTATAAATGATTGATTTACCAAGCTATAATATTTTTTAGGAGTGTTACATTTTGAAATACAAATTAATTGCTACAGGAATTCTTGCTGGAAGTCTACTATCCTACTCATCTAGTGCATTTGCAAATACTCATAAATTTCCAGATGTCCCAAATTGGGCAAGCCCTTCTGTAAATTACCTAGTTGAAAAAGGCGCATTACATGGAAAACCCGATGGTACTTTTGCTCCTGCTGAAACAATTGACCGCGGTTCAGCTGCCAAAATAATGGCTATAATGCTTGGATTAGAAATTAATAAGAATGCTAAACCATCTTTCCGAGATGCTCAAAACCACTGGGCAGCACCTTACATTGCAGCTGTTGAAAAAGCAGGTGTTATTAAAGGAGATGGAAATGGTAACTTCCTTCCAACAGGTTTGATTAATCGTGCATCCATGGCTTCAATGGTGGCAAATGCTTATAAATTAGAAAATAAAGTTACTAAAAATAGTGTAACTACATTTGAGGATTTAAAAGGGCATTGGGGAGAAAGATATGCAAATATTTTAATACAAACAGAAATTTCTAAGGGCACTGAAGATGGAGAAAACTGGTCCCCTAATAGACCAATTACCCGTGCAGAGGCTGCACAATTTATTGCAAAGTCTGATCAAATCGACCACCAAACAAAGAAAGAAGAAAATGCTGTAGTTGGTGTAATAAATGTTGCAGACCCTTATTATGTGACTGTTGCATATAAAGATGCTAATGGCAATAGTCAAGAAGTTACTATAGACTTCCCAAATGGTAGTAACTCTAACTTTAAAAACGGAGACAAAGTTAAAGTTGCTAACAAAAATCAATGGAAACATCAAAAAATCTATGGACAAACTGTATTTTACACTGATGTAAATTCTATTTCTAAAGTAAATGAAGAATCTAACAAACAACAAGAAAACCATGTATTTGGTGTAATAAATGATGCAGACCCTTATTATGTGACTGTTGTATATAAAGATGCTAATGGCAATAGTCAAGAAGTTACTATAGACTTCCCAAATGGTAGTAACTCTAACTTTAAAAACGGAGACAAAGTTAAAGTTGCTAACAAAGATCAATGGAAACATCAAAAAATCTATGGACAAACTGTATTTTACACTGATGTAAGTTCTATTTCTAAAATAAACGAAGAATCTAACAAACAACAAGAAAACCATGTAATGAGTAAAGATAAAGAACAAAAACTCTTAGCACAACTAAAAAAACGTTCTGGTACAGTGACAAAAAAATCCGAAGATAGCTTAGAAATTTCAAGTGAAAATCAAACCATTCGTGCCCATGTTAATCCAAAAGTATTACCAAACATTCAGATAGGCGATACAGTAAATGTTTATGCTCAAGCATTTGAAATGGCCCCTATTCTTCTAATGGACTTACCTTTCGAGGCAAGAAACGCGATTATTCAAAAAGGAAATGAACAAAATATTTTAGAGAATCAATACAAAAAAATCAAAGGAAATGTTACAGGGAAATCTGATAATTCAATCTTAGTTTCAAGTAACAACATAACTTATGAAGTTGAAACTTCAACCGAAGTATTACAAGATATTGTAATCGGTGATACGGTGAACGTTTATGCTGCATCTTTTGAGTTTAGCCCTATTTTACTTGCTGGTGTTCCTGTGAAAGCTATTTCTCCTATTGTTGAAAAAACAAACTAATGTTCAACATTCTTTGAACTACCCCCACTTTCACTTCGTTTAGAAGTGAAAGTGGGGGATTCCTAAGTAAAGAGTTCTATCGAACTCTAATTGATTAGGCTAACCCCGCAGTCCTTGCGGTTAGAAGCCTTATCGCTTCATTCTTTAGATTGATACTTGCGTTAATATCCCTATCATGGTGTGTACAACAAGAAGGACAGTCCCATTCACGTAGGTTTAGATTTTTAACGTCTTTATTTTAATATCCACAACAAGAACATAATTGGCTTGAAGCAAATGTTTTTGATCCGACAATGACTTGTTTGCCATACCATTTTGCTTTATATTCCAACATAGTTCGAAACTGTGACCATGATACCTCACTAATCGCTTTTGCTAACTTACGATTTTTTAACATATTCGATACTTGCAAATCTTCTATACCGATAACATCGTGGTTTTTGATGATTTCAGTAGAGATTTTGTCCAAGTAATCTTTTCTAGCATTTGCCATGTATTCATGCATGCTAGCTACTTTTACTCGTTGTTTATTCCAGCGAGAAGATCCTTTCGTTCTTCTAGAAAGAACACGCTGTGCTTTTGCCAACTTCTCTTCTAACAATCGAAAAAACTTCGGATTTTCATAGGTTTTTCCATCTGACAGAATGGCGAAATCTTTTAGTCCTACATCTATTCCAATGTGAGAATGTGTTTTCGGTAGTTCCTGCACTTCTGTCTCAACTAACAATGACACAAAGTATCTGTCAGAAGGATTCCGTCTAACTGTAGCATTTAAAATACATCCCTTTACTTCACGACTTTTGGCAAATCGAACAAGACCTAGTTTTGGCAATTTTATTTTGTTTCCTACAACGGCAATGTTTTCATTTGTTTGTTTTGTGGTGTAAGATTGTACGTTGTTCTTCTTAGATTTGAAACGCGGGGCACTGTTTTGTTTTTGAAAAAAGCGTGTATAAGCATCCGCAAGGTTGCGAACAGACGACTGAATCGCAATACTATCCACTTCTTTTAGCCAAACAAATTCTTTCTTCATGGCAGGAAGTTTGGCAGAGCATGTACCATATGTCAAACCTTTTCCTGTTTCTTTGTATGCATGATCCCATAGAGATAGGAAGTGATTGAATACAAAGCGAGAACAACCAATCGTTTTATTGATTAGGGTCGCTTGTGCTTTATTTGGATAGATACGCAATTTATATGCTTTATTAATCATTATCATTTCACCTCCTTTTGGATATATGTCTATTGTACGACAAACATACATTCGATAGATAGTGTAATAACAGTTTGTTTATGTCGAACAATTAAGATGGCTTCCTGCCATCCCTTGTCCGAAGCCAATTCATCTCCCACCTACTCACTTCGCGTTCCTTGAGGAAGGAGTCTTCTTGGCTAAAATGATAAAATGCAAAACCTTTTGGCTACGCCAAACAGAAATTCATCTCCCACCTACCGTTGGTCTACGCCCTTCACACGCTTGAGGAAAGAGAATTCTTTCGGGGAATTCGTTAAAAAAATCAAATTTTATTACTCAAGGCACCTTCGAACTTTAGAAGGAACAAAAAAGAAGAGGGATTTCCTCCCTCTTCACCAATAAAATCAAACATATTTACAATTTGGGTTTAATAATATCTTTTTTCATAAAACCAATATATCGGATATTGGTTTTATGGTCAACTCTAATTTTTCAATAATATATACTCGATTATCAAATTCTAAAAACGACCATTTAAGGAACTCTATTTAGTTCTAACAAAACGCAAATTTCGTACGCTAAAAAGGAATCAGTACTTTAATGTTAAATTATTTGTAGTGGTCGAAAGAATATTATAGAAAAGGATACTGAAAATTTAGATACAATGGTTGAAACCGTTGTAAAGCATCTTGATACTTTCTCGTGTTCAAATTGACACTACTAGATAAAAAAATCCTGCATGTTTGAAACATGCAGGATTTTTTCTATTCTTCGTTTTTCATAAAGTAAGAAACAAAACGGAGAATTTCAAGGTATAACCATACTAATGTCATCATGAGCCCTATTGCGCTATACCATTCCATATGTTTTGCCGCCCCACTACGTACACCATTTTCAATCGAATCAAAATCCAGTAATAGATTTAATGCAGCAACGACAATCACAACGGCACTAATAATGATACTGATTGTCCCACCTTGGTGAATGTATGGAACAGTCAAAACAAACGTGTTTAGCAAGAAGACAATCAAATACATAATTAAAATGCCAAGTGTTGCAGCTGTTAAAACAGTACGGAACTTTTCAGTTACTTTTATTATACGAGTAGCATATAATATTAACATTGCAAATAAAATTGAAATGGTTAATAATACAGCAGTTAAAAGAATAGAATCCCCGAAACGCATTGTATAATATGCTGAAATACTTCCTAATACAATCCCTTTCACTACAGCATAAATCGGTGCACAAATTGGTGATATACGAGGGATAAATATAGCTAAAAATGCAACTACTATATTAACTATTGCTACTCCAATTAATACTGACGTTTTCATTGAACCTTGCATCATCTGTAAGTATGAATAGACAGACGCTGCAAGTAGTAAAATAAGCATAACAAATGTATTTCTTACGGTTCCACCAATGGTCATCGTAGAAGTGTTTGTTGGCTCTTTTTTAAAAGTATCCTTTTTTAGCATTGGATTAGATGTTTTCATTAGTTCCTCCTAAAATGTATCTTGAATTAAACAAATTTTTATAACTCTAATTTCTTATCTATAATGCGTCCAGTAATGGCTACGAGGAGAATTATTAACAAACAGGTGAAAATTTGGTCAGTTATCGTACTCCATTCACTAAGATAAAAAGAAGTTTCAATGAATCCATTCTGATCAATAAAGTAATTCTTTTTTATAGTAACTATCTCTCTCTCTAATCTTCCCAAAACATCCATCACTGCTGTTTGAATAGCTACGAAAATACAAAAGAAAACGGTAAAGAAAATTTTCCTTCCTATCGATTCCTTAACAGGAAACTGTTTTGTAATAACTATGATAAAATAACCGGAAACTAACAAATACATGAAAACGATTCCCCATAAAAAAATAGCAAAGATATGGTGAAAGATTCCGTATTTAAATAACTCATAAAATTCCTGTTGAAAACTATCATCCATTATTTTTACACCATCAATACTTAAGGAAAAATAATATAAAAAAATCAGTCCTATTACCAATAAAATTAGAAATACAAGTGTAAAGAAAAATAAATTTGCATATATATTTTTTTGAGATGTGATAGCTGTGTAACGTATCATAGAATTTTTTATCATTTTGTTGAAAGATGATAACGCTAGTACAAACACGTAGAAAGAAGCTATACATAATAAAATTAAAAAAATAACCAATGTTAAATCCTGTCTAGCCGAATTCGTTATTTGAATTGAACCTTTCACATGAAATAAAAGGAGCAACGAAGAAGTTATAAAAACAAAATAAAGAATAGCTATGCTTCTTTTATTACACTTATATAAATATTGAAAAAGTGGGTTCATTACTTATAAACCTCCCTAAACAATTCATGCACTGCTTTACCTTGATGAAAACGAATTTCTTCTACATTTTCATGTAATACAATATTTCCGTCTTTTAAAAAGATTACCTCATCAAATATATTTTCAATTTCTTCTATTAAATGAGTTGAAATAAGAATAGTACAGTCTTCTCGGTAAAATTTAAGAATTAAATCCAGTATATGTTTTCTAGAAACGAGATCAATTCCACCCAAGGGCTCATCTAATATATATAACTTTGCTTTTCTGGAGAAAGTTAATATAAGTTGTAATTTTTCCACTTCTCCTTTTGACAGAGCAACTATATGCTCTTCTAATGGCATTTTAAATTCAATTATTAATTCCATTGCTTGATTTAAATCAAAATCAGGATAAAAATTTCGATAGAAAGCTACAGCATCTTTTATTGTCATCCACTCGTCAAAAACAGGACTATCAGCCATAAATGAAACAATTTTCTTTGTTTCTATTCCTACCTTCTGACCTTCAATTGTGATAGTTCCTTTAGAAGGATAACGAAAACCAGCAATCATTTTTAATAATGTCGTTTTTCCGCTACCATTATCACCAACAAGACCAATAATTTTCCCTTCAGAAATTGTTACACTTAAATCTTGAAGTACTGTTTTTAAGTTATATCTTTTCCACAGATTTTCAATTTTTAATAACTCTGTCATTCGTTTTCCTTCCTTTTCTTTTCTAATGAAGAATGGAGGATTTGAAAAATTTCTTCTTTCGTGAATCCTAAATTGTCCATTCCATTTATAAAATTATCAAGCAACTCTGTTGCCATTCCTTTGCGTAGTTCAGTAATCTTTTCTCCTTCACTTGTTACAAATCTCCCTGTTCCTCTTCTTGTCACAGCAATACCTTCTCGTTCTAGCTCTTGAAATGTGCGTTGAATCGTATTTGGATTCACTTGTAATTCACTGGCTAATTCACGTACAGCTGGTATTTTATCACCCGGCGCTAAACGACCTGTTACAATTTCCTTTTTCATGTATTCCATTACCTGAATATAAATCGGGATATTAGGAGAAAACCCACTTTCCATTTCTTACCTCCTCAGTACTAGTGTACTAGTTGAATGATACACTAGTACTGATTGCGTGTAAATGGTAATTTTTTCGAAATGCATATAATGAATAAAAGATGACATATCTGGTGTAACCAACTAAGTGCCATAAACGACCGTTTATTTTACTTTACTTATATTTCTATCCAGATAGAGAATAATACTATTTAAATTCAGTTTCAAAACTCATTACCAAAAATAAACGCTCCTAACATGTAAGTCATATACAATATGTTAGGAGCGTGATATTTTTAGTATTTTTTAGATTTAGGTCTTGATAACGTACGAAATTCGCGTTTAGTTGGCGAGACCCCATCGCTATCAAGCTAAGATTTTTAATTACCCCATTTCCATCTAGCTAAAATTTTATAGTAATCCCAGAACGAAAATTTGTGCTAACTTGTAAGTGAAAAGCTCATTTTTCGTTTTGGGGTATTCGTTTTTCTTGGTTTGATGGTGATAAAGTGGTACCCATAAATCTAAACTATCCATTATATAAAAAAAATCAAAATAATAGGAATAAAAAATACTAACACGTTTAACATTATTCCGATTTTTGCCCAAATACTTTTGTTTTCTATATATGATAAAACAGCTAGGATAAATCCGATCGCACAAAGAAATGTTGTTGAAAAAATCGAAGCTCCAAATAATGCAGTTAATATGATTCTGTATTTAACATTAATAAGACATACCATTAATAAAATCGGTATTAAAATTGATATGCTTATATTTATACTACTTTTTTTCATCATAATATCCCTTTCTAAAATAGCATATGAAGAGAGCACAAATCGGAGTTTCTTTATAGGATTACGGCCAGGATTTCGGAAAAAACCCACAAGTGAAATATGGAATAAAAAGTCAATTTTATTTCTACATAAACTAGGTTTTCCTAAACAAACATGTCTATTATCACATGCTATTACATTAATTTAAACATTTAAATGAAGACGAAAAACTCCAACAATAACAATTTTTAAAAATATAAATCATAAATATATGCTCTTCTTACATATATAATACAGAGCTTGTCTTATTAAATATTAAATTATTTAAGAAGGGAGAATCCCCCATGAAAAAAGTATTATTATTTGGAGACCCAGGTATAGATGATTCTTTGGCAATTATATATGGTTTATTGCATCCTGAAATTGAGATTGTTGGAATTGTTACAAGTTATGGAAATGTTACAAAAGAACAAACGACTCGAAATGCTGTTTACTTATTACAATTAGCTGGAAGAACAGATATCCCTGTTATCAGCGGTGCCTCTTTACCATTTCTTAATGGTTTCACTGCTTATTATCCAGAAATACATGGTGCAGAAGGACTTGGACCTATCCAACCACCAGAAAGTGTAGCATCAATTCCTCTTCATAATTTTAGTCTAATTCTGTCAATTATTGAAAAATATAAGGAAGAATTAACAATTGTTGATGTAGGTAGATCCACTTCTCTTGCAATCGCTTTAAACCTTTGGAAAGAAACAATGCAAAGCATAAAAGAAATATACATAATGTCCGGAGTATTTCTTCAACCAGGAAACGTCTCACCTGTAGCTGAAGCAAATGCATATGGTGATCCAGTTTCAACCCGATTTGTAATTAATCAATCTAAAAATTTAACAATAATTCCTTTAAACGTAACAAATTCAGCTATTTTACTTCCAAATGAAGCAGAATATATTGCAGAACACACTACTACCCCATTTAAATCATTAATTAAACCAATTTATGATTATTATTTTAGTGCCTACAAAAAATTAAACCCCAGTATTAAAGGTGCTCCTTTACATGATGTTGTTGCAATGAGTGCAATTGTCAATCCAGATTTTCTTCAATACATGTATCGAAAAGTAGAGATTGATTTAGAATCTTTAAGGGGACAGACTGTCGCAGATTTTCGACCAGGTGCAAAAGATGAGGGAGCTAGAATTGGATTGAAATTAAATCAAAAACAGTTTATTAAGAATTTCATAGAAATTATGATAGATAGAGGAACAAATTAGAAAGTGAATTTACTCATTCGTATGTAAACCAGTATGAAATAATAAATTTTCTTTAAATAACATACAATATACCTAAAAGGTGTATGTATGCATTTTTTTTAGGGTTTTTAAGATACTTAGTACTTACAATTGGGTGGATTTTTTTGATCCCGCTTTGGTATGCAATATTCTTTTTGTAAAAACTCTACTATTTCATTCATACTCCTAAGAGACACAAAATGTGTCTCTTTTTTATGCACAACTAATTGGTGACCATTGCAAAAAGAAGATGACACAATTAAACTTAATTATTCTCCTTTATATCAAGAAATTGATTGATATGCTCTAAAGGTTACCCCAGTATATGAGTAATATTAATATGTGAAAAACACCTTAATACAAATAAGGTGTTTTTCATATATTTCTTACTACAAATAAGGAAGGTATTATCCTTATTGTAGCTTTAATTTTAATCAATTCTATTATAATTACACAGATTGAAATATCTATTCAATTTCAAAAATAGTAAAGGGAATGTATATAAAAAGATCACTTGTCTTGAAAACAAGTAATCCTTTCATTAAATAAATTGCTACTTGCCAAAATCAGGTAGTTGTTATCCTATTCATATGTTCAATAGATATTATAACACATTTTTTAGTTATATAGACGGAATAGCTTCTAATGAAATGAGTCCAAAAATATTTTAAAAGGTACCATTAATTATTTAGTATTTTAAAAATGCAATTTTGAATCTTTCGAAGCACTAAATCAGGTAGATTTTAATAAACTGCAAACTTTGTCTGTATCAGGATCTAACAATTGAGTCCTAGTAATTAATGCTGGTGACATAACAAAAAGAGTCCTGATTGAAACGAACTCTTTTATGAGTTTTTACAAAAGTAAACTTTTAAACACATAATTATATTTCTATTATTTTACCACTTGTACAGATGCTGGTTTCCACCCCTGATTCTCTACCCAATCAATATCAACCTTATATTTTTTGTTACTTTGCTTATCTCGCACATTACCGTAGGCTTTATTATTACCATTATTCCCAATAAAATCGAAAATCAATTGGCTCTCTGGAACATCAATAGCATAAGAAATTGCTTTTTTCATCTCATTCCAATCTACTGTTCCTTCTTTAAATTTCATTTCAGGTTTAGCCCCTTGCTTTGTACCAATTGGCTTCCAAGAAGGATTAGTTTGAGAACCCTTTTCTTGAGATACCGATTTTTCTGCTTTTTGGTTCTCTTCTAACTGTGCCGCTTCTTTCTCTTCACGTTTCTTCTCCTCTAACTGTGCCGCTTCTTTCTCTTCACGTTTCTTCTCCTCTAACTGTGTCGCTTCTTTTTCTTCACGTTTCTTCTCCTCTAACTGTGCCGCTTCTTTTTCTTCACGTTTCTTCTCCTCTAACTGTGTCGCTTCTTTCTCTTCACGTTTCTTCTCCTCTAACTGTACTGCTTTCTTTTCTTGAGCAATTGCTTTCTTTGATGTATTAGAAGAGGTAAACAACTGGTATGTCACTATACCAACTGTCACTAATATTAAAGTAAATGCAATATTAAAAATTGCCTTTTGACGACGATTCTGTTGTTTTTCTTGAAATCTGCTTACTTGTCCCATTCTTCAAACCTCCGTGTTTACTTTCTCCTCTACTCTTTATGTATTATCCTTATAATTCTTAATATTTTTATTAAATAATAGAAATACACTACACTTTCCATACAGGATTTCATATCACAATAAAATTTGTGTTTTTTCAAGCATCTGACATATGTTATTCAAAATAGTTTAATACATTAAAAATTGATAAGTTTCTGCACTTAAACAACTTTCAATTTTATTCAAAGTTGATTCCAATTACGTCCACATTAGATCTCCTGTAGAAAGCTTTTTAACAATTAAACCTCTTCTTCCCTTATTTATAATTTTTAAATTAAATTTCCCTCTATAGTATAGTAAAGATGTTTCATTTTCTAACGGGGTATGTCGTAAAATCAAAAGGGATTTTATCTCTTTTACCTTCTTTTCAGAGTAAATTTCACCACTAGGAAATTCTATTATTCCTAATGTAATCTTTAATTCGCTCTCATCAAAAGGCCACTCCTTATTAAGTTCCCTTATCTTTTGTATAAAGCTTCTTTTGGTTTGTCCTATATAGAGCAATGTTACAGTCTTAGCATATACTCTAGAGATTGCAAATATCCCCTTCTTAGAAGCTTCTTCCCTATTATAAAAATCATTTATACTATACATTCCATACCATTTAATATGTACTGTTTCTATGAATCACACCTCATTTTTAGATAATATTATAATTTCTGAATGTTCAAATTATAATGAGTACATAGTCCTGATTACTTGAATTATAAATTGTGCTTTTCAATAATACATTTTATTATTACTAATTTCAATAATGCAGAAAAAATACAATATTATAGTTTAATTACAAAACTATCTAAAAACAAATTGAAGTCGTACCAAATATTTTATTTTTTTCAATATCAGACTATCGTGAACAAAATAGAGAATTATGGAATAAAATATAATGTGTATTTACATGTATTTCTTTTTAAAAGATGTTTTGTAGTTTGCAACTGAATTAAAAAATATAGATTTTTATGACTCTTTTTGGGGGATATAGCAAAGTGGGATCTTATATATGCAAATTACTATAGCGAACTAGATTTCGGTATAGTAATTTTTTGTAACTCATTGATTTTTTACCAAACACGTATAAAAATCAATAGTATGAAAATAAAAAAGAACCTGCAAATCTGCAGATTCTCCTGATAATGATTTATATAAGTAAGACTCGAAAATATAATACAATGATTCAAAAATAAGTTCAAGTAAATCAAAGAACCCGCTGAAGTTAGGGTTCTTTCAGAAGTGATGATGTTTTCTCAGCTTCACAAAGTGAGAAAATAAAAGAATATAATACATCGAGATTTAGAGAATTCAAATACTTAATAGATAAGGAGTATTTTATTTATTATGCAATGCTTGTGTTTTTCATTCAAAGTATAGTATCATCCATTTATTTAGATATTATTCATAAGGTATAAAACTGTTGACTAAATATCGGAGTATTTTTACATATTCTATTAATACTATTAATTCTTTCTTCAAAAATCCCCTCTAAAATGAAAAAATACGCTATTCTTTTTGTAGAATCATTGGAAAGGATGGCGTTTTTGTATGTATATTTCTGTATCAAACAGAATTTAAAAGTATAACACATTTCAAACAAGAATTAGCAAAGTATATAGGGTACTATAATCAAAAAGAATCAGGGCAAAATTAAAAGGTATGAGCACGGTACAATACCGGGCTCATACCCTAAAGGCTGCCTAATGAACCGACTTGTCTAACTTTCGAGAGGGCACTTCAACCGGCTGTAGCCCTTCACGTTTATTTAGGACGGAGCCCTCATGGCTAAAATGATAAAAGCTACAGATTTGCTACTTTAAAGTTAAGAATTTAACCTTGGATTACTTAAATTCTTTTTTCCAGATAAGGCATACATTATATCTTGATGCTTGATCGTCCTCTTATGATTACCTGGTATCTGGAAATTGTTTCGGTGTTCTTTAATTGTAATTAAAGTTTGAAGTTCTACGTTCAATACTTTTGCGAGGACATGATAGTTATATCTATTATCTAACAAAGAAATTATTTCATAAAACATAGTTTTTCTTCCACCTGTTTCACCCTTTCTACACCCTAGTTTTACAAAATAAGAAATCATCCATACTTATATTTATTACTTTCTGATATCTCCTCTCTCTTGTTCTATATAAAGTCTATCTAAATTTTAATTGCCTACTAAAAAATAACGAATTTGCAGGATGATTGAAAAAAGCCAAGTGCATTGCACTCGGCTTTTTGGTCGATTAAACAATTTTACTTCAGAAGTATTGAACTGATGTATATAATCTTTAGTGCAAGTATAGCCTGAATCAATGAGTGTGTTCTTTTCTTCTTCTGTGATATTAAAATTAATTGACGACGTAAAGAACGTATTGATAAATACAGTACGAGCGGCATCTTCTTTTGTTGTTTTTCCGCTCGCTTGTCCCTTGATCATGGTTTGAGACAAATTCCATACAAAATCAATAAGTGAATGGCCAATATGATGTTTTTTTGCACTTGCTATATGTTTCAACATGGCAATCTCAGCACGAGATTCTAAACGGAAACCTAGTGTTTCCTTGTTATACACAATTTCATCTGCAGGATCAAAAAAAGATACATTATAGTTCGTATGTAAGCTTCTTAATGCAGAATGCTGATCCGTATTACTTACCAGTTTATTAACCTCGTCAATTGTGTCTGTGGTCGTTAAGTGTTCTTCTTTACTCACAAAACTTTTGCGATCAAATAAACGGATTGGGTAGTTATCGAGTACACCTCCGTCTACATAATAATCTTCCTCCCATTCCACAGATTTGAAAAAGAATGGGATGGACATCGAAATCCGCACGGCAACTACAAACGGGACATCAGGCGTAGTCTCACGAGAAAACGTGCGAAGCTGATGTGTAGAAACGTTTGTTCCTTGGAAAAACACGTCTTTTCCTGTTTTGTCATATAACTGCTGAAAGGTTGTGTCCTTACTCCCTGTCCATTTTTCAATTATCGCACCTATCCACTCAGTGAAGAAATCCCCTTTATAAATGCCAAAACCATCAAAAAATAGACGAATGTTATCTTGAATAAACAAAAAATCATGATCTTTAAATGCTTTAAAATTCATATCTTTGTGGATTTTTACGACATCTGCGAATGGAATGGAAAGACCTAAAAGTAATGCAGTAATCGCTCCTGCAGAAGTCCCCCCAAATCGTTGTATTTCTGGCAAAATCTCTTCATCGTTTAGTGCGCGGATGGCACCGATAAAAGCGACCCCTTTTACCCCGCCTCCTTCAAATACTAAATTACGAAATGGATATGTCATTATATACCTCCAGTAGAGAAATTTTAGATCTGTTATAGTATCGGAAGTATATTGAAATATATTCCAAATAATATTAAGAACGTTTCATGCTACGCGATACGTATGGCGGATTTATCTTTATTCAATGGATGAATTGTTTGAAAGAGAAGGAATTTGCTTGGAATGGTAATATAGGATAGGAAATAAGAAACGGAGCGCATCTTTGGGTGCTCTTACCCTAAGTATACCTGAGTCTATTTGTTTCCTTCCCGAAAGAGATAAATAGTTTTGTTCCCATTCATGAAATAGTACAATGTATGCACAATTACATATCTAATTAATTGCTTTTAGTGTTATATTTTAATAGCGATGAATGCTATTATTTCATAAGTTGTCAACAAGCGTTATGTATGAGAAAAAGGAAGGGGCCAAATAGGCCCATTCCTTTTTCTACCAATTAACTAAATTACTCTCTGGTAAAACTTTAAATAGTGATGCAAATAAGTTGCATCACTTTTTTAGATAAATAAGGGAAGTAACTCTTACGATTCAATGAGTCTTTTTTCCTGCCTTTGAAATGTTCGTTTAGGCTTCAATGCCCTTATTCAATGATATTTCAGCAGTTCCTTTATTTTTCATATTTAATATTTTGTTCCTTAGCCATGAATATACTTAGAAAACCTCTAAAAACTATTTGATAATCTTTTAGAATCTAACTTTCTTATAATACTCTTTGCTATTTCTTCAATATTTTCATTTAGAAAGAAATGATTACCTTCAAAAGAATGAAGAGTACACGTTTTACTTGTATATTGCTCCCATATTATTACTTGATCATATGTAGTAAATTCATCATTTTCCCCATTAAATATAAGAAAATCAATATCACATGGTTGTATATTATTGTCATGAATATATGTCTCGACAATTTTAAAATCTGCTCTTAGAATTGGGAGAAAAATCTCCATTAATTCTTCTGATTGAAGTACCCCGGACGGTGTACCTCCCATTGCAATAACTTCTCTTTTAAATTGCTCATTAGAAAGATTATGTCGGATATTTTTTATTTTACTATTTGGATGATTTCTACCGGACAAAACAAGAAATTCAGGCGATACGTTTTTAGAATCTTTTATTTTTCTGGCTACTTCATAGGCGATCAAACTTCCCATGCTATGCCCGAATAGAATGTAGGGCGAATTATCTATCTGCATAACTATTTTATTGTAGACATCATTTACCGCCTCTTCCATACTTTGGTACAAGTTTTCTTCAATTCTATATCCTCTACCAGCTAACTCTATCGGGACTACCTCAATATATGGATTAAAGTGATTTTTCCATTTTGCGTAACTAAACGCAGATCCCCCAGCATGTGGAAAGCAAAAAAGTTTAGTCTTCTGCATTGATTTTCTCCTTACTTTCAAATTTGCATATATTTTGGCAAATTGAATAAATGTCTTTAATTATTATCTCTTGCGGAAATTCATCCCTTGTTGCACAAGCAGATATCTTATAATTTGGCTCAATGTTATATTGTCTAAAGTAAAAGTTTTGAGGTATATACTTATATGAAATTAAAGTTCGTGACTCTTTTTTTATAGAGAATGAATTTAACGGGATATAAAGCCCTTTTCCAATCGTTTTTATATAACTTTCTTTTAATGTCCATAAATCATAAAAATAATTAATTTGTTCATCAGAATTTATATTAGATATATCATAAAATTCTTCCTCTGAAAAAAATTCATTTGCTAATTTAAGAGCCTCTATTTCTGAAACCTTTTCTATATCAATACCCACATTAAAATTAGCAGTAGTACAAACCACCCATTCTCCTGAATGTGACAGATTAAAATGAAAGTCAGAAAAATTTTCAACAAAAGGTTTTCCATACTCATTATATATAAATCTAATTTCTTCATTATTAATTTTATACTTTTGGCAGATTAGAGATCGGATTAGTAAATCCCCTATCAGGGTCCTATTAATGTCGCATGAGTTTAATAAACGCTTCATTCGTTCTTTCTTCTCATTTGAAACCAAGTTACTAAGTTGCTTAAACAAATGACTTTCAATATTCTTTGGTATTTTCACAGCTTGAATGTGTATGATAAATCACTTCCTTTTTTAAAGGATGGCTTCATATATGTGCTTTACATAAATTCAAATTAACTTTATTAAATTGCAAATACAATAGAGAAGGTGCATATTTACATATCAATGAAAATATACACCTTTCCTCAGTAATGTCATCAAAGCATTAGCTTTTATTACAAAAAAATGGGGAGCATTTACATTATTCTATGAGCAACTCATATAGGCTTCTATGTCTCTATCAATTAATTTTTGCATTATCCTCTTAAAAAGTAATACTCTTGATATATTCATTATTGCCTACACTTTATTTGCAGTTATTGGGCTGCCCTTTTCGTTCATAGCGTTGCATCTTTTGCACTCTCTACTTTTCAGTTAATGAAAGGGATGTTTCTTTTATTCCTTCAAATTCATTTAATAGATACTTAGCTATCTTTTCAACTGCGGGGAAGTCTACTATTTCTTCATGTGATCCAGGGACAGAATACTTATTTACTCTTCCTTTTAATAAAGGTCCCCAATCTGTAAACAACTCTTTTCCTTCCTCAGCACTAAAGTAGATAACTTCTCCAAAGTATGGTATCAAATCATTCTCTGCCATTAAGTTCAGGCATTTCCTATGAGCATTAATAACTTGCTTCAAATTCATAAGATCTGCATCAGGCGGGAGTACTCCTTCCATAATTAATCGCTCCACAAGCATATCTTGCTTATGGACGAGGCCTTCTTCCTGCTCTGTTAAACCTACAGGAATGAAATGCTGAGAGATATATGAGAGCATATCCTCCCTTGTTTTATGATCCTGCTCTGAAGGTACTTTAGTATCCATAAGTACCAACAATTCAACTTCCTCTCCTTGATTTCTTAGTACAGTTGCGATTTTATAAGCAATTGCACCGCCTAAAGACCATCCTCCAAGACGATATGGGCCCTCTGGCTGAACACTTTTTATTTCTTCAATGTAAAGTTGAATTAGTTCCGGCAAGGTCGAGTCGTCAATCTCTCTCTTTTCTATGAGAGGATTCTGTAAACCATAAAATGAACAGTGATTCTTAAGCAATCTTGCTAGTTGAATGTAACAAAATACATTCCCCATAAACGGATGAACGCAGAAGAAAGGTCTTTTCTCTGATTCTTGTAGTGGTACCAGCGCTGATACAGATTTTGTCATATCATGCTTATCACGAATAAGGCATGCGATTCCTTCCAATGTTGGATTCTTAATCAATGTAGACACCTTAATCTCTTTTCCAAACTTCTCCCTAATTTTTGAAACTAATTTGATTACAAGGAGAGAGTGTCCCCCTCTATTAAAGAAATCATCATTTACATAGACATCTTCTATCTGTAACACATCCTGCCAGATTTTAACCAACTGATATTCAATTTCATCCCTTGGAATGATTGGTGTAGAGAAGTTATTTTCTCTTTGAATAGTTAAACTGTTCAATGCCTTCCGATCAACTTTTCCATTCATTGTAAGAGGAATCTCGTCTACCTCAATAAAGTGTGCGGGAACCATATAATTCGGTACTTGTGTCTTGAGATATTCACGCCATTCATGCATACTTCCAGCTCCAACTACATAAGCAACCAATCTCTGCTCTCCTAATTTATCCTCTGTTACCAAAACTACTGCTTCTTTTACCAATGGATGACTCTCTAGATTCGCTTCAATCTCTTCAAGTTCAATACGGAAGCCCCGAATTTTCACTTGATTATCAATTCTTCTCAAGTAATCTAAATTACCATCAGGTAAATAACGAACCAAATCTCCTGTACGATATAAACGCTCTTCTTCATTAAATGGATGACGAATGAATCGCTCTGCTGTTAATTCTGGACGATTCAAGTATCCTCTCGCTATACCTGCACCACCAATATATAGCTCACCTGTTACACCAACTGGAACAGGCAACCCATTTCTATCCAATACATAAGTTTGAACGTTCGGCAATGGACGTCCAATTGTAACTCGCTTACTATCTGTTTGGATATGATAACACGTTGTATCAACCGTACATTCTGTAGGACCGTATACGTTATAAAAATCAATTTTTTCAGTCTCTACTAGCTGTTCCCATAATGACGGCATGATTGCTTCACCACCGACCAATATCTTACTTGGTACATGAACATCAGCACTTGTTTCTAGCAATCCTCCATCTATAAGTAATTGAAGTAATGAAGGTGTCATATCAAACATTTCCAATTTATTCTCCCTAATATAGGACACAAATTGTTCCGGATTAGTGCGAACTTCACTTGGGATAATATATACACTTGAACCATGAAGCAGCATTTGTAATTGCTGAATAGATACATCAAAGGCAATTGACGCATTTAAACCGACGCGCATATTACCAGGTATCTCATGTGAGAAAACTTCTTTTTGTAAACCATATGATAGGTTTATTACAGAATGGTGCTGTACTAAAGCACCCTTTGGATTCCCTGTCGAACCGGAAGTGTAGTTAACATACGCTAAGTTTTCCCCTGTTGCCTCACATATCGGCGAAAGTTTGCTTTCTCGAGAAATCATTGCTTGGTCCCTATCTAAGCAAACTGTCTTGATTTCTTTAGGTATCCAGCCTACTAATACCTCATTTGTAACCAATACTTGAATTCCTGTGTCTTCTAAAATATATCGCAGGCGGCTTTCCGGATTCGATGGATCCAATGGAACATAGGCTGCTCCAGCCTTCCAAATTCCCATGAGACCAACAACCATCTCAACTGAACGCTCAAAACAGAGACCAACCAATGACTCTGTCCCAATTCCACATTTCTGTAGATGATGGGCCAATTGATTAGCTCTTTCATTCAGCTCACGATATGTTAGTTGCTGTTTTTCATCTACCACTGCCACCGCGTCAGGCGTACGATTTACTTGCTCTTCGAATAGTTGATGAATCACATTCTCACGTGGATAGGATATAGCATTATCATTCCATTCTTCTAATAGTTGTCTTTGTTCAGCTTCCGTAATATATACCAGCTCCGATAGAGTTTGATCAATGTTTTTGAGCATTTGCATCAACACTTGGTGTAAATGACCCAACACTCGTTCAATAGTTATTCTATTAAACTTACTACAGTCATACATTAACTTTAACGATAACTGGGTTCCTGGAACTACAGCCAGCCCTAATGGGTAGTGGGTTTGCTCTACTCCTTCCAATTCACCAATTTCTAGATTTTCTGAAGACTCCTCTTTCACTGGATAATTTTCAAACACATATAAACTATTAAACAACGGTGTTCCTCTAGGAACTTCACTCCATCCCTGAATTTCTGTTAAAGAAGCATACTCATATTGTCTTCTTTCTATCTCTTCCTCTTGTATCTTATGCAACCAATCCATTACTTTTATATCATCCATCAAATGAATTCGCGTCGGTGACGTTGTAATGAAAGGACCTACGATGTTTTCAACATCAATAATCTCCGTAGAACGCCCTGAGCTTGTTACACCAAAGACAATGTCATTTTCTCCACTATACCGGCTCATGAGATATGCCCATGCACCTTGAATTACTGTACTCAAAGTAAGTTTATTGCGTTTCGCCCATCCTTGTAACGCTTGAGTCTGCTCTTCTGATAAATAGGTAACCTTTTCTGTATAACCTTTTTCTTCCTCTTTACTTTCTAAGCCCAGCAAAGTTGGTGCAGTAAAACCTTTAAGCTTTTCTCTCCAGAATTGTTCCGCCTGCTCCTTATCTTGTTCTCTGAGCCATTGGATATATTTCTTATATGGTGAGGGTTTAGGTAACTTTACAGCTTCTCCATTCATTCTCTTCTGATAGACTGTAAGTAATTCATTAAAGACCAATGGTAAACTCCATCCATCCAGTAAAATATGGTGATGGGTCCAAACAATCCGATATTCTTCCTCACCTTCTTGAATGACCGTTACCCGCATCAATGGTGCTTCATCAAATTGGAAGGCTTGTTTTCGATCTAATGCCAAAAAGACTTTTCTTTTTTCCTCTATCTCTTTAGTTGTCATTGTACGCCAGTCTTCTTTGTTCACTTTAAATGGGATATTTTCATACACCACTTGTAATGGTTCTTCAATTTCGTCCCAAACAAATGCTGTACGAAAAATTTCATGCCGCTGAATTACAGATTTCCACGCCTGCTCAAAAGTAGGAATATCCATTTTCCCTTTAATCATAAAACTTAATTGCACTATATACGGTGCAACATGTTCATTCCCTTGGTCATGCAATGTGTGGAAAATCATACCTTCTTGCAAAGGTGATAGTGGATATAAATCAGTAATCTGATTGTTCTTTCCACGATTCATTTTGTTTAGTACATTTGTCAAACCTACTTGGTTAAGATTAGCCATTGCAAGATCCGAAATGGTCAGTGCAGATTCTCTATCTGAAGGTTGAATCAATCTGCTCAGTTGATATAGCATATTCTGTGCAATACTTTGAATGGTTGATTTGGCGAATTGTCCAACATTGTATACCCAAGTGAACTGAAGTTTTCCACTCGTTACAACCCCAATTACATCAATTACATGCGATCGCTTGGAACCGGCAGCATGATCTAAACGCTTAAATTCGTTCTCCGGCATAAACATTGCATCGCTAGAAAACATTTGATCAAATTGTCCAAGATAGTTAAAACTAATAGACGGTGTATGTTGAGAGCTCAATTGCTCACACATTGTTGCGTTCATGTAACGCAACACTCCATAATCAACACCCTTATTAGGAATTTTGCGAACTTGTTCTTTAACTGCTTTTAATGCTGCAATTGGCGTATTAGCACTAGTAATATTTAAGTGCACAGGGTAAATACTTGTAAACCATCCCACGGTTCTCGATAAGTCAACATCTTCAATAATTTCTTCTCTACCATGCCCCTCTAAATCCACGCTCAATATCGTCTGCCCTGTACATGCTGCTGTAGCTTGTACCAATGCTGCTAATAATACTTCATTGATTTGGACACGGTGAGTGCTTAAAGTCTCTTGCAATAACATACGGGTCTCATTCTCATTTAACACCACAGTAATTTCCTCAGTTACTGCGCTTACTGAATTACTTATAGTACCATCTATCGGCAGTTTAACAACGTCTTGTTCAGACTGCTGATCCCAGTAATACAGCACTTCTTGTGATATTCCAGTTTCAGCGTAATGATGTAATTTTTCCGACCACTCTTTAAAGGATGTACTCTTCATAGGTAATTGAATTTTCTGCCCTTGAATCGCTTGAGTATACGCTGTTTGCAGATCTTCCAATAAAATTCGCCAAGAAACACCATCCACGGCTAAGTGATGAATTGTCCAAAATAATCGGCCAGTCTTCTCACCTTCATCAAAATACACCATTCTCATTAACGGACCATCATGTAAATTCAAACTTTCTTGTGCAATATTAATCTCTTTTTGAATAACTCCATGCCAATCCGCTTCCGGCACTTCGTCTAATGAAATGACAGTCAGCATCAATTGTTCTTCAATTCCTTCATTCCACTGTTCCCAAGTCCCATTAGTTAAACGTTCATATCTTAAACGCAGGGCATCATGGTGAAGTAGAAGGTTACGCGCTGCCTTTTCCAGTGATCCTATGTCCAATTTTTCTTTCGTTCTAAAGGACATGGATTGATTCCAATGATGTGGGTTAGGATGATTTTGTGCAAAAAACCTTTGCTGAATAGGTGTAAGTATCGTCTCTCCAGTTATAATTCCTTGTTCAGCTTGTACACCTTGTTCTTCTTTGACTACTTGCGCCAACTCAGCAATCGTTTGGTGTTCAAATAGTTGTTTTGGTGTCAACTGTAAACCAGCTTGCTTCGCACGAGAGACAATCTGAATGCTAAAAATTGAATCTCCACCAATTTCAAAAAAGTTATCATGAATACCAATACGTTTTGAACCCAGCACACGTTCCCAAATGATAGAAAGCTTATGTTCACGTTCATTTCTTGGGGCCACGTAGCCTTCTTGTGTTCCTTGATAGTCTGGTATAGGCAACGATTTCCGATCAACCTTTCCATTTATAGTTAGCGGTAACTCTTCCATTTCGACAAAGTAGGAAGGTATCATATGGATTGGCAGTTTTATTTTAAGATACTCGCGCCATTCTTCTAAACTGCCTTCGCCCACTACATAAGCTACCAGCCTCTTATCTCCCGACTGATTTTCCCTAACCATTACAACTGCCTCTTTTACCAAGTAATGCTCCTGTAAGGTCGACTCAATCTCCCCAAGTTCAATTCGAAATCCTCTAATCTTCACTTGATTATCCATTCTTCCTAAATAGTCTATATTACCATCAGAAAGATATCTCACGAGATCGCCTGTTCTATATAATCTCTCGCCTTCTTTGAATGGATGAGAAATAAATCGTTCGGATGTTAACTCTGGACGATTTAAGTATCCCCTCGCTAGACCCGCTCCTCCGATATAAAGTTCACCCATCACACCAACTGGAACTGGCAACCCATTTCTATCCAATACATAAGTTTGAACGTTAGGCAAAGGACGCCCAATCGTTACTCTCTCACTATCTTTTTTGATATGATAGCATGTTGCATCAACCGTACATTCTGTAGGACCATATACATTATAAAACTCAATTTTATCAGTCTCTACTAGCTGTTCCCATAATGACGGCATAATCGCTTCGCCGCCAACCAATACCTTACTTGGAACATGAACGCCATCGTACGTTTCTAACAATCCGGCATCTATAAGTAATTGAAGCAATGAAGGTGTTATATCAAAGATTGCTAACTTGTTCTCCCTAATATAAGCTACAAACTGTTCCGGATCACTTCGTACTTCATTCGGAATAATATACAAACTTGAACCATAAAGCAGCATTTGTAATTGTTGAATAGATGCATCAAAGGCAATTGACGCATTTAAACCGACATGCATGTTAGATGGTATCACATGTTCGAAAACCTCTTTTTGTAAACCATGCGACAAGTTTATTACAGAATGATGCTGTATCAAGACACCCTTTGGATTCCCCGTCGATCCCGAAGTATAGATAACATACGCTAGGTTTTCTCCTGTTACTTCACATTTTGGTGAAAGAATGCTTTCTTTTGAAATCATTGCTTGATCCCTATCTAGACAAACTGCCTTGACTTCTTTGGGTATCCAATCTTCTAATGACTCATTCGTAACTAATACTTGAATTCCAGTGTCCTCCAAAATATATCGTAGACGACTTTCTGGATATGATGGGTCCAATGGAACATACGCTGCTCCAGCCTTCCAGATCCCCATAATACCAACAATCATCTCAACTGAACGCTCAAAGCAAAGTCCAACTAATGATTCAGTCCCAATCCCACATTGCTGAAGATAACGAGCCAATTGATTAGCTTTTTCATTAAGCTTTCGATATGTTAACTGCTGTTTTTCATCTACCACTGCCACCGCGTCAGGTGTACGATTTACTTGCTCTTCAAACAGCTGATGAATCGCACTTTCCCGTGGATATGCTACAGCATTATTATTCCACTCTTCCAACTCTTTTTGCTGTAATCCTGATAATATAGGCAACTTAGCTAATGATTTATCAGGATTCTCCACGATTACATTCAACCAGTTTCCAAAATGTTCAGCCATGGATTCAATAGTTAAGCTGTCAAATAAATCCGTCCTATAAACAAAAGTAAGCAATAAACCCTCTTCCACTTCTGCAGCCGTTAAACTTAAATCAAACTTAGCGATTGGAGCATTACTTTCCATTACTTCTATATTTCTTCCATGTAGTTCTGGTAGCTCCTGTCCCGTATTTTGCAAAGTAAACATGGTTTGGAAAATCGGGGAATGGCTTGTATTTCGTTCAGGTTGGATAACCTCTACAATTTTCTCAAATGGAACATCTTGATACTCATACGCCTTCAATGCTTTTATCCTCACTTGAGACAACAACTCTTGAAATACCGGTGCATTACTTAAATCAGCCCGATAAACCAATGTGTTGACAAAGAAACCAATCAGCCCCTCAATTTCTCGATAATTTCGATTTGCAATTGGGCTGCCAACAATAATATCCGTTTGTCCCGTATAACGGGCAAGGAAACTTTGATACGATGCCAATAAGGTCATGAAAAGCGTGGCCCCTTCTTGACGACTTAGTTCGTTTAATTTATCCAGTAATGAACGTGACAACAGCACATTATGAGTTAATCCATGGTGGGTTTGCACTGGCGGACGCGGACGATCCATTGGCAACATTAAGACTGGTAACTCACCAGATAATTCTTCCTTCCAATATGCAAGCTGTTGATTTAGTACTTCATCTTTCAACCATCCTCTTTGCCACTGAGCAAAATCGGCATATTGAACTGGTAGTGGTTCCAGCTCTGCTTGTTTTTCACCAACCGCATTCTCATAAAATGTCATCCATTCTTGAAGCAAGATTTCCATCGACCATCCATCTGAGATAATATGATGCATATTACACAGAAGAACCCATTCTTCTTCTGAAATTCTTATGATTTGTCCACGGAACAATGGCCCTTGTTCTAAATCAAATGGAGATTCAACTTCAGTTTGAATCCATTGCTCCAACTTTCTTTCTCTCTCCTCTAATGAAAGCTTAGTTAGGTCCATTTGCGGAAGAGGACGGAAAATATAAGGTTGAATCTGCTGCACAGGATGACCTTCCTCTTCATGAAATACCGTCCGCAAAGATTCATGACGCTCTATCAACTGATTCCATCCCAACTCCAATGCTTCAGGTAACCAATTCCCTGTAAGGCGGCATACCATTGGCATATTATAAAGTGCACTATTAGGTTCAAACTGATCAATAAACCATAAGCGCTGTTGGGCATATGACACCGGAATATTATTTCCTCGTTCCATCGGCATCAATGGTGGAATTTCTCGTTTTTCACTCCCCTTACGCAACTGATCCATTCGTTTCGATAGTGCCTCGACCGTTGGATATTCGAACAATTCACGTACAGGTAATTTGATTTGAAAAACTTCTTGTAAGCGCGAGACCACTTGTGTAGCAAGTAGAGAGTGACCACCAAGCTCAAAGAAAGAATCTTTAACACCAATTTCTTTTATTCCTAGCACTTGACTCCACACTGAAGCGATAAGTTCTTCCAGCGGAGTTCGTAGGTATACAGGATTTTCAGTGGATTGTTCACTAATTATAGGCAATGCCTTCAAATCAAGTTTTCCATTCGGTGTAATTGGTAAAAATTCCATCTCAATAAAGTTTGTTGGAACCATGTAATTTGGTAAATGTGTTTGTAGATGTTCTCGCCATTCATGTACACTTCCTTCACCAACTACATAAGCTACTAATCTCTTGTCACCTTGATTATCCTCTCGTACCAATACAACTGCTTCTTTCACAGAAGAATGCGCCTGCAAAACTGCTTCTATTTCTCCCAATTCAATCCGGAAACCACGAATTTTTACTTGGTCGTCTATACGACCATGGAACTGGAGATTACCATCAGAAAGATAACTTGCTTTGTCTCCTGTATAATAGAGACGTTCTCCTAACTTGAAAGGATGTGGAATAAATTTTTCCTTTGTGAGATCCGGACGATTAGCATATCCACGTGCAAGACTCTTCCCTCCAATATAGAGATCTCCAATTACACCAATTGGTACTAGCTGAAGATGAGAATCTAACACATAAACTTCTGTATTCGCAATCGGTCGACCAATCGATGGCGTACCAGTTGTCATTCCTACTGGTACATAACAATCTGTGGTAACAACGGTATTTTCCGATGGACCATACTGATTAATTACCGCAAAAGGAATATCGTTAGATGGATACTGCGTTAATTGATCCCCGCCAGTAAGGATAAAACGAAGATTCGTTTTATCTGGCCAAGATAATTTCAAGAGTCTTTCCAGAATAGGTGTAGGTGCAAAACTAGCTGTTATTCGTGAATCAATGAGCCAGTCTCTTAGTGCTTCTGGATTAATTCTCAGTTCCTCTGTTGACAAGTAGAGTGCTGCACCAGCAGTTAGATACGGCCAAATCTCCTGGACAGCCGAATCAAAAGCAATCCCTGCAATCTGAGTCGCACGATCCTCTGCTGTAATACGATAAACTTCTTGATGCCAAGAAACCATATTCATTAATGAGCGATATTCAACCATGACACCCTTTGGCTTTCCTGTAGAACCAGAAGTATAGACAATATAGGCTAAGTTCTCTGGATTTATCTGACGTGTAGGTGCAATTACGCTTTCCACTGTTAATTCTTCTAACCTCACCATTTCGACGTGTGCGAAATGGCCTTCTTGTCCTTCCGCCGTCACTACAAATTGAATTCCTGCATCTTCAATCATGTACTCTAACCTTGATTTTGGATACAACGGATCTAAAACAACATAAGCTCCACCAGCTTTTAAAATGCCTAGTAAACTTGCCATGAGTTCCGCTGACCTCGGAAGATAAACTCCCACCACTGACTCTGAAGCGACTCCTTTTCGCTGTAAAACATTTGCCAACTGATTTGCTTGTGCATCCAGTTCACCATAAGTCCACTTTTTTGTTTGATCAACAACGGCAATCGCATCAGGACGCCTTGCTACTTGTTCCTCAAATCTGTCACAAATAAGAGCCTGATGGGACATTTCCATTACAGTGTCATTCCATGTTTCTAATAACAAAGTACGCTCGGGTTCCGATAGCACGCTCAGGTCATGCAACGGATTTTGTGGGTGATGAGAAACTTCGTGTAGCCATTTCTCAAAGTGTCCTGCCATCCGTTCAATAGTAGAGGCATTGAATAAATCCTTATTGTATTCAAAAGTAAAAAGCAATCCCTCTTCTGTCTCAGCTACCATTACACTTAAATCAAACTTTGAAATTGGACTATGGCTTTCTATCATTTCAATACTTCTACCAGATAACACCGGGAACTCTTGTTTCATATTTTGCAAGATGAACATGGTCTGGAAGATTGGCGAATGACTTGTACTCCGCTCTGGTTGCACAACTTCTACAATTTTTTCAAAAGGGATATCCTGATATTCATACGCCTTCAGTGCCTTTTGACGAACCTGAGACAGAACATCTTGAAATGTCGGTCTACCACTCAGATTAGCTCGATAAACCAGCGTGTTGACGAAGAAACCAATTAGTCCTTCTATTTCTCTATAATTTCGATTCGCAATTGGACTTCCGACCAGAATATCTTCTTGTCCCGTATAACGGGATAGAAAACTTTGATATGCAGCCAACAGCGTCATGAAGAGTGTAGCCCCTTCTTTGCGACTAAGTTTGTTCAAGTTATCATGTAGCGTGCTTGGCAGAACCAGAGTGTACGTCGACCCGTGATGAGTTTGTATTGCAGGACGCGGACGATCCATAGGAAGTTGGAGTACAGGAAGCTCTCCAGACAATTCTTCCCTCCAATATTGGAGTTGTTGATCAAGCACCTCCTCCTTCAGCCAACCTTTTTGCCACTGAGCGAAATCGGCATATTGAACCGGTAATGGTTCAAGTTCTGCTATCTTTCCATCCGTTGCTTTCTCATAGAATGCCATCCATTCTTCAAGTAGGACTCCCATCGACCATCCATCTGAAATGATATGATGTAAAGTACAAAGGAGAATCCATTCTTCCTCTCCCACTTGCAAAATACTTGTCCTGATTAGTGGGCCCTCTGCTAAATCAAATGGCACTTCTGTTTCTTGTTGAATCAAACGTTTAACTTCTTCTTCTCGGTCTTCTGGAGAAAGCCGAGTTAAATCCGTTTTCGGAATTGATTGAAAAGCATACGGTTCAATTTGCTGTACGGGTTGACCGTTCACTTCATGAAAGACCGTCCGCAATGATTCATGACGTTCTATTAGTTGATTCCATCCCGTTTCCAATGCCTCAAGTAGCCAACTCCCTGTAAGGCGACATACCATTGGCATATTATAAAGGGCACTATTAGGTGTAAATTGATCAATAAACCATAAGCGCTGTTGCGCATAAGATAGTGGAATAGTTTCCCCTCGTTCCATCGGCATTAGTGGCGGAATCTCTCGTTTTCTATCTCCTTTACGTAACTGATCTAATCGCTTTGCCAGTGACTCCACCGTTGCATACTCAAATAGTTCACGTACTGGTAATTCGATTTGAAAGATTTCCTGTAAACGTGACACTATTTGAGTAGCTAGTAGCGAGTGACCACCGATTTCAAAAAAGGAGTCCTGAACACTAATATTTTTTATACCTAACACTTGGCTCCATACGGAAACGATGAGCTCCTCCACTGGTGTTCGTGATGAAGTAATATCTTGACTTATGAACTGTGCTTCCAATTCTAGTAAGGCTTTCCGATTCACCTTACCATTTGGAGTGAGTGGCATCCCTTCAATTTGGATAAAGTATGCCGGAACCATATAATGTGGCAGTTGCTTCTTGAGATATTCACGCCACTCTCCAGTATCCCCTTCACCCACTACATAAGCTACTAACTGCTTATCTCCTGGTCGATCTTCCTTCACCAACACAACAGCCTCTCTTACAGATGAGTAATCATGTAAAGCTGCTTCAATTTCTCCCAATTCAATTCTAAATCCTCTAATTTTGACTTGGTTATCTACTCTTCCAATATATTCCAATTTTCCATTATTCATATATCTCACCAGGTCACCCGTTCGATATAATCGTTCTCCTTCCTTAAAGGGATGCGGAATAAAACGTTCAGTAGTTAAATCTGGTCGATTGAAGTAGCCACGTGCCAATCCTACTCCTCCAAGGTAAAGTTCCCCCGATACACCAATTGGGACCACCTGTTGATATTGATCTAATACATACAACTCTGTATTATCAATTGGACGACCAATTGGAATAAGCATTGGTTCTTTTTCTAAATCACAATCATAATAAGTCACATCCACAGTCGCTTCAGTAGGACCATACAAATTAATTAACTGTGTTTGCTGAACATTGTAAAAGATCCACTTAAACCGGCGAACCTGCTCAGTGTTTAATGCTTCTCCACTAGTAAAAACATGAATTAAAGACGATACATCCCTTTTCGAATTATATTGTTCCATATAATCCAAGAAAGTAGATAACATCGACGGAACAAAGTGCATGGTGGTCACACGATATCGTTCAACATACTCCTCAATCACCGCAGGATCTTTCTCTCCTCCTGGTGGAAGCAAACAAACACGTGCTCCTACAAATGACCACCAAAATAATTCCCAAACGGAAACATCAAACGAAAACGGTGTCTTTTGTAGGATTGTATCTTCCTCGGACAATGGATATTTTTTCTGCATCCACTGTAGGCGGTTGATAACCGAATGATGTTCAATCATTACCCCCTTTGGATTTCCCGTTGAACCCGAAGTGTATATGATATATGCTAAGTTATTTGCTGTTACTCCACTCAACGGAGCTAAATTACTCTCTTTAGAAATCATTACTTGATCCCGGTCTAAACAAATTGCTTGAATATCTTTAGGTAACCAGTCCTGTAGTGCCTCTTTTGTTAACAGCACTTGAATTTGTGAATTCTCTAAAATGTATCTCAGGCGGTTTTCGGGATAACTTGGGTCCAGTGGGACATAAGCCCCACCTGCTTTCAAAATCCCAAAGAGACCAATAATCATATCAGGAGAACGTTCAATACATATACCAACCAATGATTCAGGTCCAATACCTCGTTTTTGTAGAAAATGTGCCAATTGATTCGATTTTTCATTGAGTTCTTGATACGTTAGCTTTCCACCCTCATAAACTACCGCCACTGCATCAGGTGTACGTGCAACTTGCTGCTCAAATAGCTCATGAATCATACAATCATGACCATAAACTACGTCCGTATCATTCCATTCTTCTAGGAGTTGTTTCTGCTCAGTGTCCGATAACATTGACAGCTTTGTATATGATTCATCTGGATGATGCGCGATTTCATTTAGCCAGTTCTCAAAATGGCCTGCCATACGTGCAATGGTACTACTATCAAATAAATCCGTGTTGTATTCAAATGAGACAAATAGACCTTCTTCCACTTCATAGGCAGTTAAGCTCAAATCAAATTTTGCAATAGACATATTACTTTCTACCATTTCAATCCTTCTACCAGGCAAATCTAGTCGTTCTTGTTTTATATTCTGTAGCGTAAACATGGTCTGAAAGATAGGAGAATGGCTCATGCTTCGTTCAGGTTGCACAGCTTCTACCACTTTTTCAAATGGTATATCTTGATATTCATAAGCTTTTAACGCCTTTTTCTTTGTTTGGTTCAAAATCTCCCGAAAAGTAGGGGTGCCACTCAAATCTGATCGGTAAACCAACGTATTAACAAAGAAACCAATTAATCCTTCTACTCCCTTATGATTCCGATTTGCAATCGGACTTCCGACTAGAATATCTTTTTGTCCTGTATAACGTGCAAGAAAGCTCTGATATGCAGCCATTAAAGTCATAAATAAGGTAGATCCTTCTTGTCGACTTAAATCTTTTAATTGACTGATTAATCTAGAAGAAAAAATCACGTGATGCGTATCCCCAGAATAAGTTTGCGTAACCGGTCGAGGCCGGTCCACTGGCAGTTGTAATATAGGGAGCTCACCAGACAATTCTTCCTGCCAATACGTAAGCTGACGATTTAGCACATCACCTTGCAACCACTCCTTTTGCCACTTCGCAAAATCTGCATATTGAATGGATAATGAACTTAATTTAGCAGGATTTCCGCCCGTTTCCTCTTCATAGAAAGCAAGTAATTCATTCATGAATATACCAATGGACCAAGCATCAGAAACAATATGATGCATCGTACACAGTAATAACCATTCATCCTTTTCTAATTGAACAAGCTGATTACGAATTAAAGGACCATTCATTAAATCAAATGGTTCTTGCGCTTCTCTCGCAATTAAACTATCTACCTCTTTTTCTTTTACTTCTAGAGGAAGTTGAGAGTAATCTCTTACAGGTAATGCTCTAGGAAGGAATTCGACAATTTGTTGTACAGGTTGTTCTTCTACTTCTTTAAAAACAGTTCGTAATGATTCATGACGTTCAATAAGTCGATTGAATCCCTTTTCTAATGCTTCAGGTATCCAATTTCCTTTTAGATTCCATACCGTTGGAATATTATATAAAGAACTGTTTGGATTAAATCTGTCCATAAACCACAAACGTTGTTGTGCATAAGACAACGGGAGCGCTTCTTTATTCTCCTTTTTTTGCATTTGCTTCTGAAGCCAAGCTCTCTTCTCAGGAGAAAGTGAACTCAGCTTTGCAAGTAAATCACTTCTCATTTTTTTACCCCTTCCTCAACTAAATTACTCTCAAATATTCCTTGTGCTTCTTCCTCTGATAGCTCTTCTAATTGCTTAAGCAGTACAAGTAATTCTTCATCATTACCCACTTCTGCTTCTTTTTGAATATAGTCTTGAAGACTTACATTCTCCTTACTATCATTCTGCATTTCTTGATTTTTGTTATGGAGCAATTGATCTATCTGTTCTGCCAATTGCTGCACTGTATGAAACATAAATAAATCATGCAATGGTATCTCAATTCCAAAAGCCTCTTTAAGACTGGAAACAGCTTGCGTAGCAAGTAATGAGTGACCACCTATTTCAAAAAACGAATCCTGAATTCCGATGTTTTCCATGCCTAAAACTTCATTCCATATTGAAACGATTGTTTTTTCCGTAGGCGTACGAGGAGCAATATAACCACTTGCTATCTCCTGTTTCTCTGGTGCTGGTAAGGCCTTCCTATCAATTTTTCCATTTGGAGTGAGTGGAAATGCATTCAATCCGACAAAATAGGCTGGAATCATATAATTTGGTAGCTGGTCCTTGAGATAATCACGCCACTTTTGAGCATCCCCCTCTCCTACAACATAGGCAATCAAACGTGGATCACCAGGATAATCTTCCCTCACCATCACAATAGCTTCGTTAACTAATGTATGCTTTTGTAATGTCGCTTCAATTTCTCCTAGTTCAATCCGGAACCCACGAATTTTTACCTGATGATCGATTCGACCAAGATACTCCAAATTTCCATCCGGCAAATACCTTACTAGATCTCCAGTCCGGTATACTCGCTCCCCTTCTTTAAATGGATGCGGTATAAAACGATCTTCCGTTAAGTCAGGACGGTTTAAGTATCCACGTGCTAATCCCGATCCACCAATGTACAGCTCACCAACTACACCAATTGGAACCATTTTTTGTTCAATACTTAGTACATATACTTCTGTATTGAAGATTGGTTTACCAATCGGTGGTACCCTATGGACGACACCCTTTTCTAATTCCATATATGTGGAATACGTAGTATCTTCGGACGGTCCATATAAGTTGTACACCTTCTCAACCGTACTTCTCTCGTATAAATCTTGAACAAGTGAATATGGCAATGGTTCTCCAGCCAAATTCATTACCTTTACCGAAGAAGGGAGTGTTTTTGCTCGAACCAGTTCCTTCGCTGCCGATGGCACAGTATTGACTAAAGTCACATCCTTGGTAGACAACTTGTCTAGATGTAGAGCATTTTCAGCGACAATCACCTTACCACCCATCGTTAGGGGAACAAACACTTCAAAAACAGATAGATCAAAGGATAGCGAAGTGGAGGCCAACACTCCCGCTAAATCCCTTCGGGAATATGTGTGATGCGCCCAACGAATCATTGTTACTGTATTCCTGTGCTCAATCATTACTCCCTTTGGATTTCCAGTGGAACCTGAAGTATAGATAATATAGGCTAAGTTATCGCCCGTCACTTCACTCGTACACACCGTAGTTACTTCTTGTTCTATTTCTACTCGATCACGATCAATACAAATCACGTCAACGGATCTAGGTATAACCATTTTTTGTTGTAATTTTTCCTGTGTTACTAGTACCTTTATTTGAGCATCCTCTAAAATGTATTGCAGTCGACTTTCCGGATACGCTGGATCTATTGGGACATATGCTCCTCCTGCCTTCATAATTCCTAAGAGGCCTACAATCATCTCAGATGAACGTGTAACACAAATCCCAACCAATGATTCGCAACCTACACCATTTTTCTGTAAATAATGTGCCAGCTGATTCGAGCGTTCGTCCAACTCTCGATATGTTAGTTCTTCATCTTCGCATACTACTGCAATTGCTTCTGGTGTTTTTTCTACTTGTTCTTCAAACAATGTATGAATCGCGCATTCTTCTATATCTATAACAGCTGATTCATTCCATTCTTCTAGTAATTGCTTATATTCTACTTTCGATAACATATTCAATTCTGATAATAAACATTTTGGATGAGAGACAATTTGATTTAACCAATGCTCAAAATGGCTTGTCATACGTTCAATGGTTGTATCATCAAACAAATCAGTATTGTATTCAAAGGTTAGTGATAATCCTTCTTCCGTCTCAGTAACAAATAAACTCAAATCAAATTTCGCTACAGAAGCATGGCTTTCCATGAGTTCCATTTGTCTGTCAGATAGCTGAGGAAATTCTTGCTTCGTATTCTGTAAAGTAAACATGGTTTGGAATATTGGTGAATGACTTGTATTCCGTTCCGGCTTTACGGATTCTACCACTTTCTCAAATGGGATGTCCTGATACTCGAATGCTTTTAGTGCTTTTTTTCTTACCTGCGACAAAAGTTCTTGGAACGTTGGATTTTCACTGAAATCAGCTCGATAAACCAACGTATTTGCAAAGAAACCTATTAATCCCTCAATCTCTTTAACATTTCGATTAGCGATTGGGCTTCCAACCAAGATGTCGTCCTGTCCTGTATAACGAGAAAGGAAGCTTTGATACGCTGCCATCAATGTCATAAATAAAGTGCATCCTTCTTGCAGACTTAAATCTTTGAGCTTTTCCTGTAGGGAATTCGCCACCATTAAGGACTGACTTGCACCACGGTGAGTTTGAACCGCAGGCCGAGGACGATCCATCGGTAATTGTAAAATCGGTAGCTCCCCAGCCAATTCTTCCTTCCAATATTGAAGGTGCTGATCCAAATTCTCTTCTTTTTGCCATTCCTTCTGCCACATGACAAAGTCTGCATATTGGATAGATAACTCCTTCAATTCCGCCGGTTTTCCGCTTATTACTCCTTCATAAAAAGCCATCCATTCTTCAAGTAAAATCCCCATTGACCATCCATCTGAAATAATATGATGCAACGTACAAATGAGAACCCATTCTTCCCTGTCCACTTTCAATATTCGTGTTCGAATCAGAGGACCTTGTCCAAAATGAAATGGTTCCTCCGCTTCATTTTGAATGAGCCGTTTCATTTCTCTTTCCCTATCTTCCAAAGAGAGATCTGTTAGATTCGTTTGAGGGATATGTCTGAATACATGAGATTGAACCTGTTGAAAAGGTTCACCCTCTTGTTCTAGAATTATCGTCCGTAATGATTCATGACGCTCCAACAACTGATTCCATCCGACCTCCAACGCTTCAATTGACCATTTACCTGTTAAGCGACACGCTGCATGAATATTGTACATAGCACTATTTGACATTAATTGATCAATAAACCATAGACGTTTCTGCGCATAGGAAAGCGGAATAGCTTCTTCTCGTTTCATAGGTACAAGGGGGGAAGCCTCTCGTTTTTTATCTTCTTTTCGTAACTGATTTACTCGTTTCGCCAATGCCTCCACTGTATCGTGCTTGAAAAGTTCACGTAATGGGATTTTGATTTGGAACAATTCTTGTAATCGAGAAACAATTTGAGTAGCGAGTAGTGAGTGCCCACCCCGTTCAAAGAAGGAATCTTGAATACCGATATTTTCTGTTCCTAACACTTGACTCCAAACTGAGGCAATAAGCTCTTCCGATGGCGTCCGAGGTAGAACATTTAAATCTCCAATAGTTTGCTCATCAGGTGCTGGCAAGGCCTTTCGGTCAATTTTCCCATTCGGAGTAAGCGGGAAGTGTTCTAACTCTACAAGGTGCGCTGGAATCATATGATTCGGTAATTGGTTTTGTAAATACTCTCTCCACTCTTGGGTATTTCCATCGCTCATTACATATGCAACCAATCGTTGATCACCTGGACGATCTTCTCTCACTAATACGACAGCCTCTTTAATAAACGAACATTTTTCTAAAGTCGCTTCAATTTCTCCTAATTCAATCCTAAAACCACGCATTTTGACTTGATGGTCCATTCTACCTATAAATTCTAAATTTCCATCAGTTAGATATCTTACTGAATCTCCTGTTCGATATAGTCGTTCCCCCAATCGATATGGATGCGAAACGAATTTTTCAGCAGTAAGATTCGGACGATTTAAGTATCCACGTGCTAAACCAGCACCACCAATATATAACTCACCCTCAATTCCTATTGATTGCAAGCGTTGATTTTGGTCTAATACATATAATTGCGTGTTCTGTATCGGCTGCCCAATAGAAACAAATTCTTGATTTGGCTGAATATCAAATGCATTCACATAAATAGTGGCTTCAGTTGGTCCATAAAAGTTGGTTAATTTCACTTGTCCACTATGATTCCATTTCTGTTGAAATCGTCTAACCAACCCTGAACTTAGTTCTTCCCCACCAGAAAATACATGGCGTATGGACGAACAATACATATTCAATTCAATATGATTGAAGTGATCTAAGAAAACAGATAACATCGAAGGTACAAATTGAACTATAGTAACCTGATGTTTTTTAATCACTTCAGCTATAATAGAAGGATCTTTTTCTCCACCTGGAGGCAGGAAAGATACACTTGCACCAACGTGAATACCCCAAAACAACTCCCAAACAGAGACATCAAATGAGAATGGCGTTTTCTGCAAGACCACATCCTTTTCAGAAAGTGGATATTTATGTTGCATCCATTCTAGATAATTGATTACTGAATGATGCTCAATCATTACTCCCTTTGGATTCCCTGTAGATCCTGAAGTATACATAACATACGCTAAACTTCTTCCTGTTACACCACTTATACATGGGGTTGTTTCTTCTTTTTCAATTGCAGTATAATCTTTATTCATACAAATCGTTTCAACATTTTCAGATACAAACAAATTTTTAGAATTCTCTTCCGTCACTAGTACTTCGATTCTAGCATCCTCTAATATATATCGAAGCCGACTCTCTGGATAAGTAGGATCAAGTGGAACATACGCTGCTCCTGATTTTAGAATACCTAATAACGCTATCATCATTTGTAATGAACGTTCTATATATACCCCAACCAGAGACTCTGGGCCTACACCACGCTTTTGTAAATAATGAGCTAGCTGATTCGCACGCTCCTCCAACTCTTTATAGGTAATTTGTTCATTTTCGTAACTAGCCGCGATTGCTTCCGGCGTTTTTTTAACTTGCTCCTCAAACATCGTATGAATCATGCCTTCAGCCGAATAATTTACTTTAGTATGATTCCATTGCTCTAATAACTGTATCTGTTCTTCCGCTGTTAAATGAGTAATTTCAAAGAGTTTTGAATCTAGGCTCTTCGTCATCTGAATTAATATTTGCAATAAGTGATTCTGAATCCGATTTATTGTTTCTTCATTAAAATAGCTTCGATCATACATCAACTTTAAAGTAATTTTCTTACCAGGCATTACAATGAGTGTTAAAGGATAATTTGTTTGTTCCGCGCTTTTAACATCTAGTAATCTTAAATCATCATTTCTCTCACCTTGAATTGGATAATTTTCAAACACATACAAGGTATGAAATAAGGAGCTATTTCGCGGAACCTCACTCCACCCTTGAATATCTATCAATGAATTATACTCATATTGTCTTCGTTCCATTTCTTTCATCTGTATTTTACGAAGCCAATCTACTACAGATGTATTATCTGTTAATCGAATTCTAGTAGGTAATGTGTTAATAAATAGGCCTACCATATTCTCTGCTCCTATCAAATCAGTAGGACGTCCAGAGCTAGTTACGCCAAATACGATGTCACTTTCACCGCTATACCTACCCATCAAATAGGCCCATGCTCCTTGGACTAATGTATTCAATGTTAATCGACTATTTCTTACCCACTCTTGTAAATTCTCAGTGAGTTCCTCAGATACCTGATAAACACACTCTCCGTAGCCCTTCTGTTGCCCTTGAGCCTTTCTTTCCATCGCTAATGGCGTAGGTGCATAGAACCCTTTTAATTCTTCTTTCCAAAATTCCTCTGCTTGACTTTGATCTTGTTTATTTATCCACTGGATATATTTTTTATAAGGAAGAGATTTAGGAAGATTCAACAATTCTCCCTTTATCATCTTGAGATAAACTTCCATCACTTCACTAAAGACCAATGAAACACTCCAACCATCTAGCAAAATATGATGATGTGTCCAAATAATTCTCGTTTCCCCTTCTGCTTCTTTAATCGCAGTGACTCTCATCAATGGTGCTTCATCCAATAAAAATCCTTTTCTACGATCTGCAGTCAAAAACTGGTGTAATTTCTTCACCCTCTCCTCATGTGGATGGGCGCTCCAATCCTCTTGATGGATAGTAAAAGGAACACGTTGGTAAACCGCTTGTAGTGGTTTTTCTACTTCCTCCCACACAAATACTGAACGTAGAACCTCATGTCGATGAATAACATATTCCCAGGCCTTTTCAAAAGTAGCAACATCCAATTGCCCCCCAAGCAAGAAGCCTACTTGTACAATGTAGGAAAAAGAATGCTCATCATCTTGATCGTATAAAGTATGAAACAGTATTCCTTTTTGCAAAGGTGATAATCCATATATATCCATAACATCTCCCATATTTACACCCTCTTCTTTGTTAATTTAAGTAATACTCTGCTCAAGCTTTCTTCCGTAAGATCCTCCGCATCAGCAAAATCTGATACCGTAAAAGCAGACTCTGTTATTGGTTTATTTATAAGTTGACGAAGATGCCTCAACATTCCATCTGCTATCACTTGAATTTTTAATTTAGAAAACTGTTCCCTACTATACATCCAAACAAAATGTAACTTTTCATCTTTCACCATTCCGATAACATCAATTAGATGAGATGGTTTGGAATCTGGAGCATGATCTAAAAATGTAAACCCTGTCTCTTGCATAAACAAAGATTCCATTGAAAACACCTGATCAAATTGGCCCAAATAATTAAAGCTTATTGAAGGCTTTTGCTGATAAACCGGAATTAACCCTTTATTCAAGTAACGTAAAATACCATAGTCAACTCCGCGATTCGGAATTCGACGCAATTGTTCTTTGACAGCCTTTAACCCTTCTATAGGTGTTTGAGTTCCTTGAAAATTGAGATGAACGGGATAAATACTCGTAAACCAGCCCACTGTCCGTGATAAATCAATACCTTCAATCATCTCTTCTCTTCCGTGTCCTTCTAGATGAATAGAAACCGTTTGCTGATTTGTAAAATCGACGATAGCTTGTCCTAATGCCGTTAATAGTACCTCATCAACCCTTGTCTTATGAGTCACTGGAACTTCGTGTAACAATGCATGTGTTTCTTCTATTCCTAAAGTCCTCGTCACTTGATCAATCGATTCTTCTGTTGTTTCTTGTATTGGATAGTCCATTGGAATTGTCATCGTTTCTTTTTCTACTTGTTCATTCCAATAATCCTGTACTTCTTTTGAAATACCCGAATCACTGTATGTCTGGAGTCGTTCAGACCATTCTTTAAAAGATGTACTTTTCGCAGGTAAGCGAATTCCTTGACCTTGTTTCATCTGGTTATATACCACCTGTAAATCTTCCAATAGAATTCTCCACGATACTCCATCTACTACTAAATGATGAATCACCCAGAATATTCGATCATTTCCAGTCAAGTTATCCTCAAAGTAAACTACTCTCATTAACGGACCAGTAACTAAATTGAAACTATCTTGATTAATGTTCATCTCTTCTTGTATTATTTTATTCCACTCTATTTCATTAACTTTGTTCCGTTTTACAACATGGAGTACTGACAGCTCATCAGTCCCTTCATTTCTCTGCCTCCATGTTCCGTTTGGTAACTGCTCGTACCTGAAACGTAAAGCATCATGATGTTTGATTAAATTTAATATTGCTCCCTCTAGTAACTTCACATCCAATCTCTCTTTTACTCTTAAAAGCATTGATTGATTCCAATGCTCTGGATGTGGATGTTCTTGCTCGAAGAACCAGTACTGAATTGGAGTAAGAGGCACATCTCCTGTCACAATCCCCTGCTCCGTTTGTACTCCCTGCGTTTCTATAGCCACTTGTGCCAGCTCGGCAATAGTTGGGCATTCAAACATTTGCTTTGGAGTAAGTTTTAACCCTACTTGACTTGCTTGAGATATGATTTGAATACTGAGAATCGAGTCGCCACCAATTTCAAAGAAATTATCATAGATTCCCACCTTTTTAATACCTAATACTTGCTTCCAAATTGTAGCCAGTATCTGTTCATTACTATTCCGAGGGCCAACACATTCACTATTAATCTGCTTTTCCTCTGGCATAGGTAAGGCCTCACGATCAACTTTGCCGTTAGCTGTAAGTGGAATGGCTTCCATCTTCACGTATCCTGAAGGTACCAAATAGCTCGGTAGTTTCGCTTTAAGATACTCTCTCCACGCACCTACATTTCCATCTCCTACAACATAAGCTACTAATCGTTTATCACCCGGTTGATCTTCTCTTACAATTACAACTGCCTCTTTTATAGATGCATATGCATTTAAAGTAGACTCAATCTCCCCAATCTCAATTCGGAAACCACGTATTTTAACCTGATGATCAATTCTTCCACGATAATCCAGATTACCATCTGGCAAATACCTCGCTAAGTCTCCTGTCCGGTATAATCTTGCTTTCGGATCACTACTAAATGGATGAGATATAAAGCGCTCTGCTGTTAATTCAGGTCTATTTAAATACCCACGCGCAAGCCCTGCCCCGCCAATATAAAGCTCCCCATCTACACCTATAGGAACAGGTTGTTGATAAGCATCTAATATATACACTTCTAAATCTGGAATCCGTTTTCCGATATTACTTCTCGAAGCATGATGCACATCATCTAGAGTAATTGGATAATACGTAACATGAACTGTAGTTTCTGTAATTCCATACATGTTAATTAGCTGTGGTTCTTTATCCCCATATCTTTGAAACCACGGTAACAAGCTAATGGGTTCTAACGCTTCTCCGCCAAATATCACATAACGCAGCTGCAAGTTTTTATTCTTATCTTCATGTTCACACACTCGTATTAATTGTCGAAATGCGGAAGGTGTCTGATTTAGAACTGTGACTTCTTCCTCCACCAATAATTGATAAAAATCTTTTGGCGATCGACTAATCCAGTACGGAACAACAACTAATTTTCCACCATATAATAATGCTCCCCAAATTTCCCATACTGAGAAATCAAATGCATAAGAATGAAAAAGCGTCCAAGTATCTTTTTCATTAAACTGATACCAACAATCCGTCGATTTAAATAACCGAATGACATTGTGATGCTCTATCATAACGCCCTTTGGATTCCCTGTTGATCCCGAAGTATAGATTACGTAAGCTAGATTTTGGGAATTCACATCAGAAACCGGCAAGGTCTTACTTTCTTTCCCAATCTCTTCTTGATCACGATACAGGCAAATCGATTCAACATTTTCTGGTAACCATTTCAATTCTTTTAAACTTTCTTGCGTTACGAATAACTGAATGCTAGCATCCTCTAAAATATATTGAAGTCGCTGCTCTGGATATGTTGGATCAAGTGGAACATAAGCCCCACCAGCCTTCAAAATCCCTAAAATACCTACAATCATTTCGAGAGAACGTTCAACACACAGTCCAACTAAAGTATCAGGTCCTATTCCCTTTTTCTGCAGATAATGAGCTAACTGATTTGCACGTTCATTAAGCTCCTTATAAGTAACTTTTTCTTTTTCATACGTAACTGCAATAGCGTTTGGATAAATCATTGCTTGTCGTTCGAACAATTCATGAAGAGTTTCCCGAGGTGGGAAATCCAGCTTAGGATTGTTGAACTCAACTAAACTTTTTCTTTTATCTTCATCAGAAATAATTTCGATTTCAGCTACCTTCTGCTTTGGGTTTTCAAAAGTGTTTTCCATTATCGCTAACATAACGTTAAAAAAGCGTTTTATCTCTTCCTTAGAAAATAGCTCCTCACGATAATCAATATGTACATGTAAAGAGTCTATATCAATTAGATTTTCAATATGCACTGCAAAATCTTGTACCTCTTCACGGTTTGCGATCCATAGTGAGTTACCACTTTCATCACGATCCCTATAATCAATCGTAGTTCCGAAAAGTCTCACATTGCTGTTATTCTCTTTATTAATCTGCTTTAATAATAAATCAAATGGATATTTCTGATGTCTTAATGATTTACTTTGTTTTCTGGACACCCTACCAATAAATGAAAGCACTTCTTCTTCTGGATCAATATCCATTCTTAAAGGAACTGTACTCACCATCATTCCAATCAATTTTCGTTCCATTTTAGTCATACGGTTGCCGTAAGCCATTCCTAATGCAATATCAAGCGATGAAGTCCACCGATACATGGACAACGAGAAAGCAGCGACAAAAAGAGTATATAAACTAAATTTGTAATTTTGGGAAAATAACTCTATTTTCCTCTTCAAATGCTCCGATAATATAAACGTCTCGCGTGATGCTTTGGTACTAACTTGGTACGTATTATAGGGTTTCAATCCGGTTACAGATGGAAGTGTTTTAAATTCCTCTAACCAGAATTTTTGATCTTTTTGAAAGCGACTACTATTCAAGTATGTTTGTTCATTGGCCAGAAATTGAACATATGAATTTTTAATTTCGCCTTCCTCAGTCTCGTTATGCATTTCATAATAATATTTTGCAATCTGCTCAGTAAATATTTGAATTGATAAACCATCCATGATAATATGATGAACATTTCCAAAGACTGCACATTCATTATCGTTTAATTTTATTAAAGCGAAATAGTATAAATTTGAATTAAGTAATGTAAACCTTTCTTTTGTTTTCTGCTCAATCCATTCCTCAAGCAAATCTGAATTCTCCACATTACTGAAATCGAAAAACTCAAATTCTTGTTCTTCATGTTTAATAAAATATTGTTTAGGTTCCTGATGCCCATTTTCTTTTAATCTAATGCACAGACCGTCATTTTCACTGATAACACGATTCACAACTTGGTTTAATTTTGAATAATTCATTTTTCGATGAAGTTTAAATAAAAATCTTAAATTACATATCCCTTTATCAGAATGAATAACTTCTGTATACCATATTCTTCGCTGCGGGTGACTTAATGGAAAACATTCCTCATTGGTCATAAAAAATCTTCCCTTCAAAAATTATTTGCTCTTATAGGTTCGTGTTTATGTTTAGCCCATAAATATTTCTGCAGTGAAACTCCAATTACTCCAATGACAACAAGCCCAATCCCGCCATAAACATAGAGTTGAGTTACTCCAAACAAATGCACTAATGGACCACTCATAGCAGGAGAAATAATTAGAACTGCGTTTGTTAAACTGCTTTGAATACCAAATACTCTTCCTACTTGATCTTGATCAGATTCTATTTGTAAAATGACTTGATTAGATACAAGCATCAGCCCACTTCCAATACCAGCGATAAAACTAATCAGATAGGCCAAAACGAAGACCGTACCGGGCGTTATCAAACCAATCCCCCCAAAACCAATTCCCATTAAAACCATGCCTCCACATACTACCCAACCATATTGAAATTGTTTTAATTTCTGAGTTAGTAATGCACCAAGTATTCCGCCAAGACCAATAATAGAAATGATATATCCCATTTTACTTTTATCATGTGGGAATAAGCTCTTAAATAAAGTCGGGAATTGTGAGTCTACTAATTGTAATACTGCCATGGCTATTGTAACGAAAATCATAGTTGATAATATTATCCGATTAGATAACACATAGCCCCACCCTTGTACCCAAGCGGCCCAAGTGCTTTGCTTTTGCTTTTCAACAAGTTCTTTCGATATAGTTTCTTTGAATTTTATTGTGGGTATCAGAACTAACGTAGCTAATAAACAACTTATAGCTCTTATAATGAGGCAGAACTCTGGCTGAAACCAACTCAGCAACATGCCCCCTATAAGTGGGCCTACTATCTTGGTACCCTGCTCTACTATTCCGTTGATACTTACTGCTTTAGTAAGCAAATCTGGGGATACAATCTGTCTTGTTAGTGTTTGTTGTGCAGGATAATAGAAAACAATAAAAATGGAACGAATCATTAATGCCACTAAGAGCCAGTGGATATTTTGTACAAATAAAAGAGCAATTGTTATTAAACCAACCATCAAATTACAGAACATCATAATTGGAATTTTTCTAAAACGATCTGCAATAACACCTGCCCATGAGCCAAAAATAATTCCAGGAAGTGCATATGCAACAGGGATCAATCCAATCATAGTAGGATCTACTTCCCATTCAAACCCAACTATAGTCATAATCGCTAACATATCAATAAAAACACCAAGCATAAGCAATGAATAGGCAGAGAAAACTTGTAAATAAACCCTATTTCCTAATAGGCCTTTTGAATCGGTAGTTTTCATAAAATGTGCTCCTTAAATTTACTAAAACGGATGTTTTGGTGTACACAATACCTCTTTTTTGCACATAATTTATAACTCTACATATATCCATCCGAAATTTAATAGTATTCAAACTTCAATAACTATAAAATTCAATATCTTTGGTATAATTTATGCATTCAAATATATTTATTTTTAGTTTTTATACGTTCACTTCTGACTCTAAATAATCTTTTTCACCTATAAACGTGGACAAATTAAATGATTTCTAGTTATATCGTCATTACAACCACAGTAAAAAACGATAATATTTCATTAATTTATCTGAACAACTTTCTTTGATTTTCATATTCTACAAGCTAAAACTCTACTCAATGAAAATAATCCATTAATAGCTATCTAACCCTAAAATTTATAATAGTTAAACCATCCAAATTACACCCTCTTTTCAGAATTGTCTTTTTTTTCTATTTAAAATACTATCACACAAATTTTCTATCTACTATCTTCATAAAGTTGAAATAATCAAATTGGAAAATTCAGATAAAAACAAGGTGAATTTGCAATTATCTTAGTTAATATTATTTTCACAAACGCTATTGAGTCATAACACACGATATACTCCTCTTTTTCCACATGTATGTTAATCATAGAAATTACTTCTTTTCCTTAAAACACTCTCGTTACTGGTTTATTTTTCATAAATAGGTCATACCTTTTTCCCCTTTCATTCCTCTTTATATTTTTATCATACGCAATGAAAATCTCCCCTCCTCATTTATTGTTAATGTGTTAAAAACCGCTCTTTGATACTAAGTGTTTTTCTGTCATATACGGTAGTGTCAAAATGTCATGTTTTTTATGACATAGCTATTAACCCAGCCGGATCCCACTCAATTTTTATTATTCTTTATAAATATGACAGAAGTTCACTATCGACTATGACTCGCCGCTTGCTACACTCTGTTCATACGCTAACTCGTTGTGCTAATAAAAATGTAGCTAAAAAACTTACAAAGATAATTCCAAATGATTATACAAACGCATATCGACCTTTTATATTTGATTCCCCGGTATTAAAATGGTTAGAAAGTAAACAAGTGAATGCGATACTATCTATTCTTAGTGTACTAGTAGGAGTTGTATTTTTTATATTTACAATTAGTTTCTTATGCATCTGTTTATCAATATATTTAGATTTAGATTGAGATTGAGATAAAAGCCAATTTCAAATGCTTTCTAAATTAGGGTTAACTAAAAGAGAGATAAAAAAAATGTAACCCAACAAATTAGCATATTATTTTTTATACCTATTTTGATTTCTGTTCTTCACAGTAGCGTGGCCTTCTTGGCAATAAGTTTTTTAGCGCAGAGCAGGCACATAGACTTACCTATTGCAGGAAATTCTATTCTCATATTCACGTGCTTTATTAGTGTACAAATAATTTACTACCTTATTATTAGAAGAAGTTATTTGCGTCAAATACTTCATTCCATAAATTAAAGTGGAAACTGAAAGAAATGCTGATGGTATTCCGTATATACCTCTTACTTAAAGTCACTTTTTTAGTGAGCAAATTAAATTCTTTGTTTTACTAATGGAGTAGCACCACATCTCTATCAAGCTAAGAAAATAAATTTCCTCTTAAAATGAAAAAATACGCCATTCTATCTGCAAAGTCAGAGGAAGGGATAACGTATTTTTTGCTTTATGGATAGTGTAACGTCTTAGCTTGACTGCGATGTGGCGGTACCCCATCGCTATCAAGCTAAGATTATACAATGTCAAGTATAGTAGAGATTATTTCTTTTTTCTAAAAGCCAGGCTTAGAGAATTTAAAGGTTTGCATGCGAAATAAACCCTATCGGGTTTCATTTTTTGAATTAGGCCGCTTGATCTTCAGAAATGGTATAATTGTAAACGACACCTAATATATCAAAGACTGTTTTCTTCTCATATCTGTGAGATTTTCGCCCATTTTGCTGTAGGAGGTTGAACAGGCGAATGAGAATCTTTGATAATTCTTGGGTGTCTTTCTGTATGGCTTGATAAATAAGAAAAAAATAATCTCTAATCATATATATGGCCTTATATTCACTCAGCTCTCGTTTCTTTTTCATAAGAAGTAATTGACGCATTTGAAACATAGTAGAAGAACAGAGGAGAATAGCGATCAGTTGCCCATACAAATGGCATTCTAATCTTTCTCGTTTTATCTTTTTACAATGGTGAATATGAAAGAATGATTTCCATGTTTTAAATAAAATCTCGATTTGCCAACGTAAAGAGTACCAATCATGTACTTGTCCCATCGGGACAGTATCTGTAGAGGTATTTGTCATATATACATTGATACTACTGAGACGTTTACTACGAGGGGAATACTTTATTCCTTTCTTTTTCTCTCTTACAGCTTGATCTTGCAATCGTTTTTGTTGTTGTTCATCTGTAAGTCGATGAACAATCACACGAGTTGGTACTTTATCAGTCATTCCTACATAAGCATCGGATATTTCATAGGTTTGCCCTGGTTGGAGAGAGTTCATTAATGCCTCCATATCTATCTGTATATACTCTGTACCTTTCTTGATTTTTCCATCCTGAAAATAATCAGGTGTGAGATTTTTTTGATAAATACGTGTATTGGATTTAATACGAGAGATATAGTAAGCCTTTTTATCTTGTATATGTTGAAGATCTTTTAAATGAAAATACCCTAAATCACGGATACATAAATCATTTGGTGTTACAGTTGGAACACACAGAGAACCATAGGTTCGATCATGTTGTTTCCCTGGACCTGTATGGATATGTAGGAATTGTCCGCTTAATAGGTCATATTCAAGTTGAATTTTCATCCCAGCAGTATGGCTACATCCTCCAGCCCCAGGATAAATGGTTGAAAATATATCTGGAAGCTGAAATGCAGTGGAATCTAAAATGCGAATACGCTTGAAAACAGAGGTGTATGGAGAAGAAAGTGGCATAGATGAAGTTAATTTTTTATTTAGAAGGTTAGTCAATATATGTTGTAAAAACTGAACGGCTGATGTATTAAACCGTTGATTCAGCCCTTCTGGACTGATGAGTACTTCTGTGGATGCTTCTAAACAGCTAGATAACTGAGCTAAAGAGGTTGTAGCGATATTTTGACTCATCCATATACATAAAGCGACTAAATCTTTTGCTTGATATTTACTAGTTCGTTGTACAAAACCAACATCTCTAGCAAGATCCCGTAAGGTATTTGGAGATAAAAAACTTTGAATCTCTTGAGCAAATAGTTGTAATTCATCAGACACAGAAACAGACATAAAAAACGCCATCCTTTCCTATAATTCTACAGAAAGGATAACGCCTTTTTTGCTTTATGGATAGTGCAAAACCTTAGTTTTATAGCGATGTAGCGGTACCAAATAGCCGTTTAATAATTATTTATGCCACCTTTATATATCTATATAATCAAACGTTATTACTCATTTTTAATTGCTCTAAAAGATAATCACGGACATTCACAAAAATACATTGTTTTTTTAAACTTAATAATAAGTATTTCAATTCAAATTCTTGATAAAAAATCTTAGTGATATATAGTTTAAACTCATCTAAATTAGGCTTTTCTGGGCTGTATAGCATATCTAAAGGAAGTTTAAATTTAGAAAATAAATGATCGTTTTGGGCAAAAATCGAAACTTCTTCTCTAGTTAATCGATCATGAAATGCAATTAAAATTTTTCTTAAGGCATTTACTTGTTCTTCTTCAGTTTCAGCTGAAGTTAAAAAATAAAAAACAGGAAAGTTCACAAAAAATAAAATAATCAAATTATTGTAGAAATAATGATAGTGTGAAGCTTATAATTGAACTGGGTGATTAAAAGTGACTATACAAAATGAAAAGATAATTGATATCTGTGATAACCGCAGACTATTAAATAAATATTCACGTAACAGTATTCCAAGCGTAATCTTCATAGCAGGGTTAGGCGATAGCTATGAGACATGGAAAAAAGTCCAAGACCGAATATCGCAAAAAACATCAACCTTTTCCTATAACAGGTCGGGTATTGGCAGGAGTCAAGTCGCATCCGTCCCGACGACTTGCTATGATCTAGTCGAGGAGCTCAACGAATTGTTGCTAGCGCTTGAAGTGGAGAAGCCCTATATATTGGTGGGGCATTCTTTTGGTGGTTTGGTCGCTAGATTATATGCCAGCCTTTATCCACTGAACATCTGTGGTATGGTTTTGGTTGACGCTGCACCGGAATATAAAGAACTTGCCTATGAAAAGGTTCTACCCGAAAATCTGCTTGCAAGAAATAGGGAATATTACGAGAATCCTATGTTGAATAGTGAGAAGATTGATAAAATACAAAGTTATAAGCAAATCGTTGATCATTCAAATCAAAGTAACCTCCCTCTTGCAATTATTACAAGAGGTTTACCTGACAATGTTGAAGAGGGATGGCCATCTCAAGAAATATTGAAAATTGAGCAAAAACTCCAAGCAGAATTCCAATGGCTATCAACGTCAAGCAAGTACCGGATTGCTAGTCGAAGTGGACATTATATTCATCATGATGAGCCCGAAGTTGTTATAGAGGAGATTATGTTAATGTTGAAGGAGATGGGGAAATGAGCGATACAAGGATTAAATTGATGCTGGATTTACAAAGAATTGAGAAGGATGAGTATCAGTTACACGAAGGTGAGCAGCATCAAGATTTCTTACCTTTGTTACTTCAATATATTGGCGATCCTCAGCCAGAATTACGGGATAACCTGATTTATTCGATGTTTTATATGTGGATTAAGGAAGAGAATAGATTCAGTGAAGAGGAGTTACGAAGCCTCTTAACTGTTCTGACTGATGAGAACCATTTGTTCTATAGTATTGGTAGCGAGGATGATCAGTCAGTTTTTACAAGGACGTTCTCTGCCTTACCTATCGCTTTGATTGTGCAACGCCACAGACAGAATCCATTTTTAAATCAAGCGGAAATTGAGCAATTAATGCATGTGATGCTCCGTTATTATAAAGAGGAGAAGGATCTGCGAGGTTACCTTTCAGTAGGAGGCTGGGCTCACAGCGCGTCTCATGGTGCGGATGTTTTTGTTGAGCTGGTGCAGTGCGAGGAGAGCAGCGTCGCAATGCTGCGTGAGGTTCTTGTCGCTATTTCTGGCATGCTTCATAATGGTAGACACATTTTTAGCGATGAGGATGATGAGCGGTTGGTAAACATCGTGGATACGATGATTGACAAAGAGTTACTTCCACATCAAGAAATCGCTAATTGGATTAGCGGCTTAGCGCAATGCTGCAATTTGCCGAGAAGTCGCAGTCAGGTGATTGCTCGCGTGAACAGCAAGAATTTTTTACGCAGTCTCTATTTCAGAAGGGGACAAGATAGCCGAGGGAATGAGCTTAACACGGTCATACTTGGTACTGAGGCAATATTGAACAAGTTTTCTTTCAGTTAAAGGGTTAGAGGGGCCGTCCCCATCGCTATCAACTTAAGAAACACATTCTTCCCCAAAACGATAAAATTAAACTTTTGTACTATAAAAAATATAGAATTTCCGTTTAGGAGATACTTTAAAATCTTAGCTTGATGGATATGTGGCGGTACCCCATAACAAAGAAAAAGCACCTACTTTCATAGGTACTTAAGTAACAAAATAAACTAATACCCTCTTGTCCATTATAAAAACATTTTGATTATTAACTCGCCAATTAATTTAAATGTAGCTTTTTTAATCTCGAAATTCACTTTCAATTTACCAACTCTGAATTTTATTTTCATGTGCCCCACTCTCCTTTTTGATTTGATAAATCATTTTAGCTAATTGGACACGTAAATATAATTCTTAAGCTGTTCGAGTGTTTTTTATGTAAAAGTAGCGTTTGTTTACAACAGCCACAATAACAGTGTTTTGAATGTGTAATTTTTTGGATATTTATTCGATATACGAAGAAATGTTATAAAAACAGTGATTGAAATAAAATAAAAGTTTACATTGGAGTTTTGAATCATTTATAACTAATTTTGTAATAAATTTCTCAATATAGATATACTTATTAATTACGGTTCTAATATTCGAAATTAACAAAAAATAAATTATAATAACAATATGATGGTTATCCTTTTGTTTACTCCTTGTGCTAAAGATAAGATCGTGTTTCCGGATCTTATCTTTTTATTTTTGGATTTTAGATAAAAAAAAGGAATCCTTAATATCTTAAGGATTCTGCAACAGGAAAGAACAAACATATAATAATAAAAAGAATTACTTATATTATAATTTAAAAATAAGACAAATGTGTTGAGAAAACTCAGAATGGATTGAATATTTATATGTGCTTATTTATAATTGATTAAGAGTTGGAGTAGTAATCTGTCATCTGTTCCTTTTTTAAAGAAGATTGATCTCAATCTTCTATTTTTTTGTGTTTTTTCCTCTTTTCTCGAAAAAAGTAAAAAGAATTACTTAAGAATTGTGGAAATTGCTTGCTTGTAGACTAGTTGTTGCTTACCATGAACCATCATTAGGACGGTAAATTTATCTGTTGCAAGGATCTGCCCACGTACTGGAACACCATTCGTTAAAAATACAGTAACTTCCCCTTTTTTCTCTTTCAATTGTTCATACATATCTTCTTGTAAGTTATACATGAAATACGCCCCCTATTTGTATCTACTTTTCTTTTAATACTTGCTGCCGCTCATTGTTGTCTATTTGTATTTCCCATTCACCTTCTATTTTTCTAAACCATTTTCCTATTTTGCTTACATAATATTTTTTCACTTCACCATATGGAATCCATATTTCTTGTTCCTGTATTTGATTCATCACTTCATGAAAAATCTCATCATGCTCGTTTTTTCTAGGTTTTCGATGATGCGTTCTTACAAACTGTATGTAATCCCTACATAACCAATTAGAAATATGATCTTTTTGTTTTTGCCGGAGATTTGACCACTTTTTATATGTCTGAAGGAGTTTTCCGTTTACCATTGTATGGTTTTTCATCAACACTCATCCCCTTTTACCATCTAAATGCATATATACAATTATCGTATCACATTTAAATTAAAATACGGCTCTAGATACATATTTCGCAAGAAATCTATCCGAAATAAAAATAGTATCCAAAACAGACGAGACCGAATCCATTAAGCAAATTAATTAGGGAGTTCCACCAATAAAACGCGAATTTCGTACGCTAAGGATTTATTTCTTTAAAAAACTTGGTTTTTTCATACGTTAAGAAGGTTCCTTAAGCGGTATTTGATGATTGTTATGATACTTTGTTTTTGGCAATGATTTTTAGAACTAGTTTTTGACCGTATTTTTTAAGTTTTGTTAGTACTAAATAGAGTTCCTTAAACGCTCGTTTTTAGAATTTGATAATCGAGTATATTTTATTGGAAAATTAGAGTTGACCATAAAACCAATATCCGATATATTGGTTTTATGAAAAAAGATATTATTAAACCCATTAAACGTATGTCATTTAGAGATGAAGTATATCTAACTTTGAAAAAAGCAATCGTTACATTAGAGCTGCAACCGGAGCAACGCTTAAATGACAAAGAGTTAGCAGAAGAATTTGGAATTAGCCGTACTCCAGTTAGAGAGGCGTTGAAGCGTCTTGAGGATGAAGGACTTGTTGAATCTATTCCTGGTTCATTTACTCGTGTGGCACCATTAAATATTGAGGAGGCGAAACACGCATTTACTGTGGTAGCAGTTTTACACTCGTTAGCTGCTCGTTTAGCAGTACCATTATTAAAAGAGTCGGATATTCAAGAATTGGAGTTCAGTAATAAGGCATTACTATTATCTATTGAGAAAAAAGATATTATAAAAGCAATTGAAGCTGACGAGTTATTCCACAATGTTTTTTTAGATGTGGCAGGAAATCCTGAAATCATTCGTGCGTTAGAACGAAGTATATCTAAGATCCAACGTCTCGAGATTTCTCAGTTCACTTCTATAAATGGTCTAAAGTCAGTAGAACAACATCAGCAAATTATAGAGGCATGCAAAAATAAAGATAAAGAGACAACAGCACATCTTGTAGAACAAAACTGGTTAAGTCTTGAGAAATTAATGACTTATGAGATAGATTGAGGTGAGAAATTTGCGCCCTATTTTTTTAGGTATATGTGCGGCTTTCTTTTTTGCTTTCACATTTATACTGAATCGAGCAATGGAATTATCAGGTGGTAGCTGGATATGGAGTGCTTCATTAAGGTTTATTTTCATGCTTCCATTCCTTTTACTTCTTGTTATGAGTCGAAAAAAATTAAAAGTATTATTACAAGTTATGAGAGAGGATTTAAGTGCATGGTTTTTATGGAGTTTTGTAGGTTTTGGTCTATTTTATGCTCCATTATGTTTTGCTGCTGCACATGCACCAGGATGGATTATTGCGGGGACATGGCAAGTTACTATTATATCAGGATCTTTGTTAGCTCCTCTTTTTATCCAAACCTATCAAACACCAGATGGAATTATTAAGAAAAGAGGAAAAATTCCAATGAAGGGTATGAGTATGTCATTGATTATTCTTCTTGGTATTTTCCTTATGCAAATGGAACAAGCAAAATCACTTGCTGTAAAAGATATTATGTTAGGTATTATCCCTGTAATTGTAGCTTCTTTTGCTTACCCACTCGGGAATCGTAAGATGATGGAGGTTTGTGGAGATCGTCTAGATGCTTATCAACGTGTCCTTGGAATGACATTAGCTAGCTTACCGTTTTGGTTTTCACTATCCTTGTACGGTCTTTTTACAGCAGGAATACCTAGTAAGGAGCAAACTATGCAATCTATTTTAGTTGCTATTTGCTCTGGTGTAATTGCAACTATCTTATTTTTTAAAGCGACTGATATGGTTAAAGGAGATATGCAGAAACTTGCAACCGTTGAAGCAACACAATCCATGGAGGTGCTTTTTGCTGTTATCGGAGAACTAATCTTATTACATTCTTCATTCCCCTCTATTTTATCTTGGTTTGGGATGTTTGTAATAATGCTAGGAATGATAGCACACAGTTATGTTTCCCATAAAGGTGAAATAGTGCATAACCAAAATATTAGTGCTTAATTGATATTTTAAAATGTACAGTATAAACCCTTTTCTATTTAGTAAAAGTAATTTTATTATTATAAGTTTTATGTCAGAAATTGATTAAGTAAAAGAATATGAACAAAAGCCGATGCCCTTAATATATAGGGAAATCGGCTTTTTCTTTATAAAAATTTTTCTTAGCTTCCTTTACGTTAAAGGATTAGTTTGTATATTTGAGGAGATGTGGGAGACAGGTGTATATTTAGGATAATCTAATATTTTCCATTCGAATATAATAGAATAGAAGTATATCCAAAATGGAGGAAAAACAAATGAACTCAAACACAAAACTGTTTATTTATGATATTCAGCAAAGAAAGAACAATTATATAGAAAATGTATTAATAGCAATACAACATCCTAAAAAAGAGCAATCTGAACAGGTCATTCAAAATATAGTAGAGAAGATGGATATGATGATTAGTCTAGTTACTACGTACATGAGGATTGAATCAGGATCTACGGAAGAATTAAAAGAACTTCAGAAAGAAATTATCCATGCTCAAGCATATATCCAAAAAAGAAAATTTGAAGAAACACAGAGATAAAACCCTGTGTTTTTATTTGGACGTCTATGAAACCAATTTGTTATAAATCAAATTAGATGTAATTTAATCATTGTTTTGGCATAATCCATACAATTTGTTGAATTCGTACAATATACGGTACCGTATCTTCAATTAGCAAATGATTGGTTTCACATCCTTTAACTTTCCTCTTACATTACCTCTTACAGTTTCAATAACCACATGTTTACCAATTACCGATTGTAATGTCTGATATACGTAGGGATTAGGTACACTTACCATATTTTGTTCACTCAAGTCATTTCCCTCCAAATAACTCAATCTATAAAACTTCTTTCTAACCTACATTCTTTCTCTTAATATATGATATAAATCTTATAAATATGCTAGAAGAATAATTCATTATAGGAACAAAAATAACATTTTAATAAGGTACGTTTTCTATTCCTAGATCACTAAAAAATTATTTATATACGGTTCCTTTTGTTAGTTAATAGGTGATGATATAGGGATATTTTGAATGTACATTTAGGTTGTTCTTTTCAAGATATGTGTCATTTTAAATACGCCCTTTGTTAGCATACTGCTCATACTTTTTTTGAGATTCTTTCGTAATACGTGCGTTAAGTAAAATTGCTAACAATAAAAACACTCCATATTTTCCTCCTGTAGCTCCTATGATAATCACACTACTACAAACAAGTACAATTAATAGGATAAACGAAACTAAATAAATACGATCATAATTCTTTGACATCTTCTCGTATTTTATGCGTTCTTTCCTTGCATTCATCTAAATTCCTCCTTTAAATTATCCATTTCACTCTCAAATAAATCTTGCCCTTAAAAAGGAAACAATATATCGTTTTAAATAATTAGTTTGTTTTTTTATCAACTAATTTATATAACGTAAAAAGAAATCCTACCAATATTAAGCTTTCCACCATGATAATCCCGACCCTCTCCTTCCTTTTAACCCCAACACATCAGATAAAAGTTACGTATATCCCATATTAGCTGTAGCAAACAAAAAGGATCTTCCCTTCTCGTAAAGGTTGATCCTTTTCTTCTTTCATTCAACTATTTTTAGCTATTCTTGATTAATTAGAATAACAGCTGGTCCATCTACACGAATTCCACCAACTTCAATTTTTTCATAAGACTCAACTGTAATAGAAATGACGCCTTCTCGCTTCTGTAATTCATTACTTAATTCTTTTGTTAACATTTTTTTCATTTGTGCACTCCTTCTTACTGCTTCATTTACTATTGTAATGTAAATAAGATTAAAAATGGTTTCCTGGTCTGGAAACCATTTTTTTGTAGTTGACCATATGGTGTTACCAGTTCGTTTATCAATTTTACGTAAAGAAGATAAACAATTACTATTCACTGTCTCAGTAGATGTAAGGAACTCTTAAAGAGATAGCGGTGAGATTGATTGTTTTTTCTTCTAGAAATAATGACTTAGATAATATATTACCTAAAACAATGAAAGCCCTACCTCTCTTCCATCCTTACGGATCCTTGTCCGTGCCAGTGTGAATCAGGATTGCAAAAATCAAGTGACTATTTAATCGAGTTATTTGATGAAACTTCGAACGTTCGTAAAAGAAATTTAAAAATAAAAATGGATAAGATTGAAGTAATAACAAAAGAGGTTCCTACTCTAAAAGTGAGTTGAAGAAGTTGAATGTCTTTGAAATGATTTACTTTTAATAATCATCATATTCCCGAAAAATTCAGGATATTTTCGGGGGATTTAATACATTATCTATTATGAATCTTAACAGAAACTTTTTATTTGATTTTCAGTGATCCCTTTAATTAATCCTAGTTCACTAATCAAAAATTCATGTGCGTTATCCAACATTTTTTTTTCGCTTGTATTCAGTGCCTTCTCTTTCTTCATACGCATTAAATCACGTACAACTTCAGCACCTTTTTGTATTTCACCCGTTTTTATTTTGTCCGTGTTCACTTTATACCTTTGTTTCCACGGCAATGATTTATCTGATTCCCCATGCTGAAAAATGTGTATAATGTGTTTTAATGCAAGTATATCAGTAACTGGGCGTATACTCGAACTTAGTACTTTACCCATAGGAATCATGACTTGCATATTACTGATTGACATTTTTATAACATAATACTGTTGTTTTTTTCCTGAGAATTCTTTTTCTTCTATGGCTTCAATTATACCTGCTCCGTGCATTGGATAAACAATGTTATCGCCAATTTGAAACATATAATCCACCTCCATATATGGTAACCTTCTTAACCTTAACACATATGTAATTTTTTATCAAACTTTTTATAATATCATAAAATCATTTTTATCATCAACAACTTTTTTGACAAAAATTAAATCAAGTAAAAAACACCCCCAAAACAATAGGGAGTGCGTCAGATTTCCAATAAAGGGCAGGGGAATTCCCCCGCTTATATTCTGAAATCTCTACTCATTAACGTAGATCAGCTTTCCCTTAAAAACGACCAAATCGATCCCGTATTTTTTTCAATCTTGTGTAGTATTCCAAAATCTCAATTCTTGCTTTTTCAGCTAAAGGTGCAATTGGTCGTAAGTCTTTTAACCCCCAATAATCAACCACTACATCAAGTACTTGATCAAAATATTGTAGTGGTCCATAATTCGCTTCTTTTGCAATCACAGCCATTCTATTTTCAAAATCAGGCATGACGGCACCTGGCATTTTAAAATTCTTAATCACATTGGCAATATGATAGCAATAATTAGGTTCCAATTCTAAATGTGTTCGAATCACGTCTCGATAAAACGCATAATGAAGCGTTTCATCTTTTGCAAGACGGCGTAATAATGTAGCAAGATCTGGATCATGCTTACTTGCAACCTTAGCCACATTATTGTAAAACACCATCGTTGCAAGTTCTTGTAGCGTCGTATACGTCATGGCTTCGATTGGTGTATGAAAATCTGGCTCAAATCCACCCTCAACGACTGACTTTCTTAATTCATGTATTCGTTTAGGGTTCACACTTCTAGTGAGTAGTAAATATGTCTCCAATAAATTCGAATGTTGATCCTCTTCTGAAGTCCATGTGTGAATAAAGTCCGTAATAACAGAAAGGGATCCTTTAAAAGTTGCAGATAAATACGTTGTAAACCATGGTAAATTCACTTCTGTTAATAAAGCTGTTTCAATTGCTGTAATTACACCAGAAGGAAGAGTAACTTGACTTTCATCCCAAGGAACTCTTTTAAAGTCCATGCCCTTATCCCATGGTAAAAACTCATGATAACCCCAGTCTATCTTCTGCGCTCTTATTTTATGTTGTTCATACAGTTCTTTTAAACGTGGTTCTAATCGGAAATCTAAATCATTTGTTAGCATCTATAAGTGCCCCCTTTTCTTATCATATAAATTGTCATTTTATTTTTACCCTTAAAATTTTCTACAAATAAATATTACGTTCCTTTTTTAAAGTCAAACATAATAAATTTGTAATAAAATTCCTTAAGAGCGCTATATTTTTATAGGATTTTTTTATATCAAAAGGGGGACCCGTTTCATCTATTTTCTTTTTTATAAAATAGATACTGAGGCATACAATATGTTAATTAGCCTAAATAAAAAAACTAACCTCAGTAAATACAGAATAACATTCATGGATGAAGATTCTCCTCATGTTGTAAATCTTGGTGAGTGTAAAAAGGTGCATGTCTATAAAGAATGGTTTTATAATAAAGTTTGATAGTGTTTTATACACACTATCAGCTTATTTAGATGTAAAATCCAATATATTAGATTAAGCGCTTGAAAAACAAATATAGTTGATTAGATATCCTTAAACGACAATTCCCAACCAGATCAATGTACATTGGCTATGGATGAGTTAGACCAAATTTTGTGAAACGGTATACAACACAAAGGGAAGAGGCGATAAACATGCAGTCAACGGAAGCGCATATGAAGGAAAAACAACGTAGAGAAAAAATAGAAATTATATTTAGTCACATGGTAAAAGGAGAGAGTTATTTTCACGGCTCTTCCTATCAATGGAAAAACATTGTATATCAAAATTATAATAGAATACAACAAAAAGAGTTGGAAGTTGAACAACTCATTTCAAAAATGGAAAAATCAGGGGTTCGTTTTACGCAGCACCGTTCACTCATACACTATCCTGTCATTGAATTTGTAAACTATATAGCTAAGATTTATAAGGATTCCCTCGAAATACAATAATCATATTTAAAATAAACCTTTATAAAAGGTTTATTTTCGAGGCTTTTTTAACTAAAATCTTAAAAAATCATTACAACATTCTTTTTATTTTCAATACTCTTCGGTTTTGTTATAATATCAACCATAGCGTATTATATTCGTTTGTATATTTTCATATTTTGGGGATTTTATTACACAAAAAGACAACTCTTAATTGGAGTTGTCTTTTATTTTTTTCGATATACACAATACTATTCTGATACAAAAACATCAGGATTCTTACAACCAAAGAAAAAGTAGGATTTCTAATAAGAGAGATTCTACTTTAGTTCCTCATATTCCGTCATTATTTTATGAAACGTGTTTTTCTTTAGCTCTAACATTTGCATAAACATAGTAGCTGTCTTTTCTTCACCTTTACATTTATTACAAAAAATGTTATTGTTAAAATGAATTATTTTTGTTCGGTGTAAAGGATTTGTAACTTTTCACCTTTATGATCACTGAAAGCAAGGATAGTATTACATTGTGTGTGTTTACACACTAGGAGGCAATACAAATGGAAAAAGGTAATGTGAAATGGTTTAATGGCGAAAAAGGCTTCGGATTCATCGAACGTGAAGGTGGAGACGATGTATTCGTTCACTTCTCAGCGATTCAAGGCGAAGGTTACAAAACTTTAGAAGAAGGTCAAGCAGTGACTTTTGATTTGGAGCAAGGTCAACGTGGACCTCAAGCTTCAAACGTACGTAAAGCTTCTTAATTTTATAAACCAGGGAAGGCAGGCTCTTTTATAAGAGTCTGCTTTTTTTCCGTGAAACAAAGAACCCCCGACTCGTAAAGGTCATGAAAATAGTAAATCAAATGGTAAACCAAGTCTAGCATATACTTACGGAGTATCCTAATTTAATTTTTGAGCTACCAACTTTATAAGCCTTTTTTCTAGCATAAAAGTACCCGCTAAATGAAAATTCTCTTTCTCTACAGTTAGTTATTTTGAGAAGTTAGCTCATTTTTTATTTTGGGGGTGTTTACATTTCTTAAGTGGATGGGCATGTGGTACTACCCCATGCCCATCAAGCTAAGCTTATGCAAAGTCAATTTTAGTCGAGATTGTTTCTTTTTTCTAAAGGGCATACAGTTATCGCTAAGCAAACTGTTACAGTGAAACAAAACGTAGAAACAAAAGATGAAGATCCAGTTTTAACTGTACCTACTGAAGTAACTATTCATGTCGGCGATAAATACAACCCACTTTCTGGCGTTAAAGCTATTGATAAAGAAGATGGCGATATTACTGACAAAGTAATTCATATGGGCGAAGTTGATACATCTAAAGCAGGTAATCCCCTTACTATTTACAAAACGGATAGGAGTGTTATAGCGAGCTGCGGCTGGAATAATTAATTCATGATATATATGACTCAATAATTCTATTAGATAAAAGACTACATCAGCCTTTTTAACTGCACTATCTATCTTACGATGCTGATCTTCTGCTACAAATATAATTTCTGCATTGTATTTTTCAACGCACTCTCTATAGTATCTTTCTTTATTTCCACCAATTACAGCCACTTTCTTTCCTGACAAATCATTCTTATGCACATTTCCTTCCGGCTCTTCTTCTTTCTGCAATTGAATGATTTCTTGAGCCATTTGTTCAATCATTTTATTTAAATACTCTATTTCTTTTTTTATGTTGTTCTGACTTGATTTCCTCCTCAGTTGCCAAATCAGTCATCAATTCATTTACTGACCTCTCTGTTTGTTTAACAACTCTTGATGCCTTATCATCTGATGAGATTTTTTGTTTTTTCAAATGTTCATTTTCCATTTTGTATTTATTTAACACTTTCTCTTGTTTGTTAAGCTTTTTTTCATACTCGTTTAACTTACTTTGAAGTTTATTCCGCTCCTCTTTAAACGAAATCTCTTCGGCCTTTTCTTGACTAGGATATCTCTCCTGATGAAATATTGCTAATTCTGCAAGAATGTTAATGTATCTGAATGGAGCAGCTTCTAAATACAAATCATGCATATCATCTGTTCCTTGAGTTTTTATATAAGCAGTGATAAAAATTGTGAAATGCATTCCGTACTTCTCAATTACTTCTTGTACATCTTTAATTTTCTTCTGTTGATTATCTGTTTGATCATACGCTGCTTGTAATTGAGCTATCTCAATTTCACCAGCGACTTTTAAATTCTTTTGAAGCCTTTCTTTCATTTGTGGTTTACTATATTCTTTTAACAAGCGATCGATTTTCCCTCGTTTACCCTGTTTCTTTTCCTTCGCTGTTAAGAAAATTTTACAGTCATTGAAAAAACGTGTAACTATTTTCTTGTGTTTCGATGAATCACTTTCTATTAAAGAAATAATAATGTACAAATCAACAACATCAGATAATGATTCCGTAGATTCTAACCAATACTGAAAAACAGCATCTTTCACTTTTGTAAATAATTCATCAGATATTTTATCTTGACCTATAGAATCTCCTTCCTCAAAACACTCACTGTAATGTTTAAATAAATCTATTGATTCTTTTCCGTTGTTTTTTGTAATCGAAACTAATTCACCCATTTTTAACCCCCTCCAAAATAGAATTTTCTGATAACTACTCTAAATAGTAATATGTGGAATTATGAGTGTCAAATCGATTCATTAAGTTTTTAATCTTCCTTTTTACCAAACCAAGAGTTATAATATTCTTATAATTTTTTACTTTTTTGTTTTTTCTTCTTTAAATTAAAAGCAGCCCTTTGGGTTGAGTTAACACATGAAAATGTGAACAGTAACTCTACTCATTTGGCTGCTTTTTTGCATTTAAAAGGATTGCCATTTAATAAAATTTGATATTTATGGGAGGAATATTGATGAGTAATTATGTTGCACTATACCGTGCGTATAGACCAAATAGCTTTAATGATTTAGTGGGGCAAGATCATATTAAAACGACAATCATGAATGCGATTAAACTAGAAAAAGTAGCTCATGCCTACCTACTATCTGGACCACGAGGTACTGGTAAAACAACTGTTGCCAAAATAATTGGAAAAGGCGTTAACTGCTTAGCTCCATTAAGTAATGGTGAGCCTTGTCAAAAGTGCGCCAACTGTAGTGATATCAATAATAATAAATTCGCGGACATTCTAGAATTTGATGCTGCAAGCAATAATGGAGTAGAAGAAATACGGCAGATACGAGATCAGGTACATTTAGCACCGGTTACAGGAAAATATAAAGTGTACATTATCGATGAAGTGCATATGCTTTCAAATTCAGCATTTAATGCTCTATTAAAGACATTAGAAGAGCCACCAGCACACGTTATTTTCATACTAGCTACAACAGATCCACAAAAAGTTCCTAAAACTATCATTTCTAGATGCCAACAATTTGAATTTCGAAACATCCCACTTCAAGCAATGATTGAAAGGTTAAAATTCATCTCCCATGATCAAGGGATTCGGATTACAGATGAAGCATTGCATTTAATATCCCAATTAGCTGAAGGTGGTTTAAGAAATGCCCTTAGCATAATGGACCAAGTAATCGCATACGCAACAAATAATGTAACAATAGACCATGTTGCAACAGTCGTTGGTAAGGTAGCAATTCAGGATATTGAAAAACTAATACATTATATAACTGAGAAAGATTTAACCAGCACTTTGGATTCCTTGCAAACTATCCTAGAGAGAAAACAAGCGGATTTCTTTTTAAGCGATTTAATTGGTTACTACAGAGACCTCATGATATTCAATCTATCTCAAAAAACTGACATGTTTAAAGTGGCCATTTATAATAATGCCTTTATAAATCTTGCTGAGCGAATACCATTATCCAAGATTCCAAGTATTCTTGAAGAACTTACAACGGTACAGTATAAAATAAAAAGTTCTGTATATGCAGCGACATTAATTGAAATTGCATTAGTTAAGATACTCCAACTGGAGCAGGAAATATCAATGAACCAACCGAATATCCAAAATAATGAAAATGAAGCTTCTAGTGAGCTTAATCAGACATTGTTACAAAGCTTACTTGATACCATCGCAACATTCAATCAGCGCTTAGACGAATATGAAAAACAAAAAGAACAACCAATATCTAATCAAAGACGCAGAAATATCCAAATTTATCGTGATCCAAAAGCTAAAGAAACAGCAAAAGATATCGTATTACCAGAAATCACTTGGGAAACCAGCAAATTATTAGAAACATTCCTCCCTAACTGTATTGCTCATATAAAGAAAGATAATCCTTTAATCGCAAATAGTTTAGGAGAAATAGTTCATGCTACTGGATCAAAGCACCATATTATATTCGTAATGGAAAATCCCCAACAAGTTGAGACTTTATATAATCCATTAAATGATTCCATAGTTACTAAAACCATTTCACAATTACTTAGACGTCAAATTACAATGATTTACTTAGAAAAAAGAAACCTAAACTCCCAGTTGTAGATATTTCCGCATTATCTTCTATGGAATTTGATCATCTATTGTATGTACTTAATGAACTAGCAACTGGTTATAGGGATGCTCATCCAATGCCTTATGACATTAGAACCTTTCATCAATTAATTGCATTTCATCTAGCTAATAAATTAACAAAGCAGCATACATTCTCTAATATCGAATTAGGTATCCTAAACGTTATACTTGAAAATAGACACCTACCAATTGAGGAAAGAAAAAAATTAGGTGATTTTGTTTTATTAGATGAAATTGATAAGAAAAACAATTCGAATGAATTTATTACCAAATTAATAGAAAATGGCTTCCAATTAGTTGAGAACATTGCATATGTTCGGATAAATAACAACAATCAATGTAATTAAATACTTCATTATGGGAGAAAAAATTGAAAAAGACCATCCCTTAATAAATAAGGGGCTGGTCTTTTTTGAAATTCTCTATAATCTCATAAATATATTCCTTTAAAATATATCGATTACTCATAATATTTATCATATTCCACTGCATATTTAGTTTTTAATTGTTCTATTAACTTCTCATTAAATGAAATTATATCAAGTACATCCTGATTTATATATAATAAATAATTGTCATTATAAAATGAGATATATGCTGATGGATGCCCTTGTGATACATTTTGACAGTATTTATATACATCCTGATAATTTAAATTTTTTATAGATGCAAAAATTGTTGAACTTGTAAAATTATCGTTTTTTATTAATGTTTCTTTCCAATTTCTAATTTTAGTAAATTTACCTAAACCTGTATTTTCATGAATTCTTTTACCATTTATAATATATCCACAGATAAAGGAAGAACTTATTTTTTCGTTTTGATTGAATAAATTATCCAAGATATTTTTTAATAATCGAGTGTTATTATTCACAAATAAATCCATATCGAATCTAATTCTATGATTCGAAGTTACTTGAAAAAAGGGAGTTTCTTCATTATTTGTAAAATCTACTTTGAATTTTTTAAATTTATCCATAATTAGTTATTAAGCTCCGATTCTTCTTAATTCTAAATCATAAGTTCCAGATCTAGTTTTCTTACTTCCAAGAGCTTTTACTGAATCAGCACCTTTAAAAGCTCCACCATTGTGGCCATCTTTGTCTCTAGTTATATATTTAGGTTTTCCTTTTTGTTATAATATACTCTTGCACCATGAGAGTAATAGTTTGTTTCTGCGTATCCCAATCTGCTTGCAACTGCTTTAGCAAGAGGTTCAGAGTTTTTCATTAGAGTTCTAATAGCAGTTGGTCCATATTTTTTTATAGCTGCTTTTAGACCGCTTTTAACTATGAATGCAACAAGAACAGGAACCAAAGGAAGAGCAGATGCCGTTATTTCTTGTGTATCAATAGAATATTGCTCACCAGTTTCTTGATCCACAAAAATGGCTTTTAAATCTTCACCTTCTACATCAGTCACAAGAATTGAAAAATTCTTCTCTATTTCATTTCCATTCTTCTCCTTTACCTTTGTAATTAAAAATGCTAGTTGTCCATTGGTATTTAACTTCAGCTCCCATCGAATCATCCTTTCTGATTGTACTAAAGCTTTGTAAATAAATTTGAAACCGATTATCCTATTATGAATTTATCTGTCACCCTTTATTTTATATATACTACTCTTTAGCTTAGGCTTCTTGTGTAACCTTACTTTAATTCCATTAATATCTAAGTCAATTTTTTCTTCCTCTAAAACCTCCATTTTCTCTTCATGTTCCTTTTTAATTCTGTCTCTTTCTTCTTTTTTCTTAGTTGCTTTTGGACCAATTACGAACAGAATCAAGAATATACTTACCATTACAACAAAAGTAGTCACTAGTACCTCTCCCCCTATGGCAAAACTTCGTATCATATATTTTTTTAATCTATTAGATTTACCTTGAAATCTACAGGAGAACGAGCACTAGCATCATTACACAGAAATATTATAGAAATTACTTGCACTATTCCTCCTTCTCCTTTTATAAACCGAAATTATAAATGACGCAGTAAGGCCGGTACTAGCAATGTCATTACAAATATAAAAATGGAACTATATCTCAAACTTGAACTCCATTTTCCATATTTGGGATGTTCAAATTTCTTATAAAGCATACCTAATGCTAAAGATATCAAAAACATTAATACAGCTGTTCCTAAAATTATAGAAGTAATTAAGCCCACCATATTACTCATAAAGGTTTGAAAATCAAAAGAACGTGTTGTCAACATTAACACTGGTAGAATCCTTATTAAAAGTATGAGGATAAATGAACCTACTCCAAAATATATAGATCTTTTTTTCCACTTTATATGTTTAAACCATAAAGAAGCCCCAAAAACTAATAATGATATTAAAATTACTACAGAAAGTATAAGGAAAATAACATCAAAGAATGCAGGTACACTCGCATGGACTGCACCATCTATTTTATCTCCCCCTTCTTTTATTACATCACTGCCGCCATTAAACAAAGAACCAAACCAGTCTACAATCCAATCGGTCATCCAAGAAATATCGAATGGTAACTCTTCATTATTTGTTTGTGCAGGAGCAGCTGAGTTATACACCTCCAAATTATCCTCCCCCTTAATTGAAATTAAGCCCTTTACTTTAAGTATATAAGCTTAACGAACCAAAACTAATAAAATATCAAATCATATTTTATTAGATAGAAGAACCACACTTTCGAACTTCAATTCTATACCTCTTTATTCATCACTAACATTTTTTTGTTAGTTAACTTTGCAATATAAGTTTGTATATAATTCCTTTCAAAGACACAAAATATCGGAGTGTCTATTAATAATTCCATTATTTCTTATCTCATTCCAAAAAGGAGCTGTATAATATGGACAAAGAAAATCTATTGAGCGAACAGATTAATCGCATCCCATCGGATGCCCTGAATACCCCTAGTAAGGAACAAGAACAAATGCTAGAAACATCATCCCAAGTGAAACATAACCCAAACAATAACAATAATGCTAGCAATAAAAATAGTAACCAAGACCTATACGGCACAGACTCAGCCATTTCAGATGTAGATAGAACAACAACCAAAAAATAAATTACAACGAAAAAACTTAATAATCAGTAAACTAATTTTCCCCATAAAAAAATAACTATCAGGTCAAAAGCAAACCTAAAAATAAAAGGTTATTTCTACATACTTACTAAAAGAATCCTCCTTCTTCAAATGTGTGCAGGACAATAGCCCGACAGTAACAGTAAGAAGGATTTTCCTTTCTGCGAATAAATAGAAAAACGAGCATCCTATCACTATAAATAGGCGTGCTCGTATTTATTTTCATCTATTCCTTTTCTGGCCAAATTTTCACGTTTGGTTCTAATAACCACTTGTGGTCTTCCTCCATAATACGATCATTCCATGGATTATTCTCAAGGTGCCGAATCATCCAACAAAAATACATTGCATATCCAGGCGCAGTTGCTTGCGGGTGGTCTAGCTTACCTGGAATTGTAATAAAACTATTATGTACAACGCGATAAGCATCCTCATCTACCATTGCACATCCAAATCCCTGTGGCTTATTAAATCGATAATAATATACCTCTGGTTGATCATGATGATGTGGTGGATAACTGGACCATCGTCCTGGATAAGAAATAACTTCTCCTACTACCATGTTAGAATATGCTGCATTGTTATAGTCAAAAATTGTACGAATAACACGCTGCGCTGTTCCCTCCCATACGCCTCCTCCAGCTACGACACTTTGACACTCATTTGGAGTATATAACTTTGACGCAAATTCTTGGTCATTATCTGTTTTTTGGACAAGCACTTCACTATCTGAAAGAGCAGTAATTGTAACCTTCACATTTTTAGCCACATGTAAACACCAAGGGTTTTCTTCAAAAACAGACTGCCTTTGAATAACTTGTTCCATCCCTTCCCACTCTAAACGTATTGCCCCTTCTAGTAAAAGTACTGCCGTTTCATTCTTATTATCAAATAACAACTCTTCTTTTCCATTAGACATCTTATATATGCCTATATCCATTAACATATCACTGCAATGACCGTTCATTTCTGTTAATACATTATATCCTTCATTTAATTCACCTAATTTACCTAACATGATGTTCTCCTCCTTTTTTTAATGGCTACTCTCTCATTCTCTACCTTTGTCAGTTAACTAAATTATGAGTTCCTTCTATTATTTAATGAAGAAAGCTTTTCTGGTTGTGCTTTGTTTTCACTTCCGAATATGAGCATATGATTTTTAACGTTTTCGTATGCGGCCTCAATTACATCTTGATGATACGTAAAGTAATCTGAATAAGGAGTATTTAGGGCAGCAGTGTTAACCCTAGAAACTATATTCTGAAACGTCGCTGTTGCTACATTAATTTTTCGAACACCATGTTGAATACATTGCTTGAAATTCTCTGGGCTAATGCCAGACCCACCATGTAATACTAAAGGAATATCGACTATCCCATTAATCTCCTGCAAGCGGTCTAATCGTAAATCAGGGTCTCCATTGTACATCCCGTGCGCATTTCCAATCGCAACAGCTAACGCATCAATATCTGTTTCTTCTGCAAATCTTTTTGCTTCTTTAGTACTCGTCAGCATCATTTCAATATCTTCTGATCCGTCCTCACTACCACCTACTCTGCCAATCTCAGCCTCTACTGTCGCACCGTAGTGTTTCGCAAGCTCCACAACTTCTTTTGTCCTTTGGATATTCTCTTCTAACGGATAGTGAGAGCCATCAAACATAACCGAACTAAAACCAATTTCTAATGTCTCTTTAATTTTTTCAAACGTCATACCGTGATCAAAGTGAACTGCTACTGGGATAGTGGCTTTTTTCGCCGCAGCTACCATCAAAGGACCAATTAGATGAATTGGCGAATGATTCAAACGAACTTCTGCAATTTGTAGAATAAGTGGAGAACACAATTCTTCTGCTGCTTGAATAGCTCCCATTACCATTTCCATATTAGCGACACTGAAAGCTCCTACCCCATATTTCTCTTGATTGGCCTTTATTAAAATATCTTTCATTTGAACTAATGGCATTACATACTCACCTATTTCAATATTATTTATTAAATGTAAAACCAACCTTCTCGTCTTTTTATTCCTTTTGTAAGAAAGACCTGTTGATTGCCATATCATTAACTTAGGGATAATCTCAAAATGCGGAAATTAAAGACCTGCTTTTTCATGTATAAATTTTCGAGCTTTTAATGCGTATTCAAAAGGATTCGCTAAAGCTGGGTCTTGTTCTGCCTCTACCACAAACCAACCCTTATAATCAGAGTTTGCAAGGATAGTAAACACTTCATCAAATACTATTACGCCATCCCCGGGAACTGTAAATGCCCCCTTCTTGACTGCCAGCAAGAAGCTTAGTTCGTTTTCCTTTACAGCATCTACTACTTCCTGACGAATATCTTTTAAATGTACATGTTTAATGCGAGGTAAATATTTTTTCAAAATATAAAGCGGCTCTTCTCCTGAAAAAACAAGATGACCTGTATCAAAAAGCAGGGATACAAGCGCTGGATCAGTCATTTCCATTAACTTTTCAATTTCTGCCGTTGTTTGAACACCCGTACCCATGTGGTGATGGTATACAATATGTAGCCCCTTTTCCTGAGCTAATTTACCGAGGTGATGTAATCCATCCGCAAGGTTATCCCACTCTTCTTCTGTAAAAACAGGCTTATTTTTAAATAGTGGTACATCCATTAAACCTTGAATACTATGCCCTTGCTCTGAAACAACGATGACTTTTGCACCCAGGTCATGCAAGAAATCCCTATGCTTAATAAATTCTTCTACCGTCTCTTCAAGCGGCTTCGTTGTTAAAAACGTACTAAACCATGCACTAGCAATTTCCAAGTTTCGTAATTCCAAAGATTTTTTTAATACAACTGTATTTCTCGGATATTTATTCCCTACTTCACTTCCATTAAATCCAGCTAGTGCCATCTCACTAATACATTGTTCAAACGTATTTTCTGCTCCTAGCTCCGGCATATCATCATTTGTCCAAGCAATTGGTGCAATTCCAAGCTTAATTGTATTTTCTTTGAACATCCCCTTGTCTCTCCTCTTTACAAAATGTGATAGAATTTCGCCAAATTCTCTTAACTGATCATTAAAAAGAGAGCTTCCTAATCAATATGCATGTAGATAAAAAGCTCTCTTTGTGTCCTAATCTAATAAGACCTTGCCTGTTGCAAGTTACTTACTTTACTCTCATACGCAGCTTGTACACTTTGACTTTTAGATACTTCTGCAACACCTACATGCCACCATGACTCGTATCCATTTGTCATTGTTTTTGGTAATACTTTAATATCCATTAATGTAGAAACTGTTTGTATTTTCGCATCTATAAGCGCTTCCCGTAATTGTTCTAGTGATGTAACATGATATGTTTTCACACCATATCCAGCTGCGCTAGCTGCAAAATCAATTTTCATAATTGCCCCGTCTAATTTACGAGTTTCCTGGTTTCGGTAGCGAAACTCTGTTCCAAAGCTCCCCATTCCATTGCCCATTTGTAAGTTATTAATGCAACCAAATCCGGAGTTATCAAACAATAAGACGTTAATTTTTTTGTTTTCTTGGAGACTTGTGACAAGCTCAGAATGAAGCATCTGGTAACTACCATCCCCTACCATTGCATATACTTCCTTCGATGGTTCAGCTATCTTTGCACCTAGTGCGCCCGCAACCTCATAGCCCATGCAAGAGTATCCATACTCCATGTGATATGTATTTGGTTTTCTTGATGCCCACATTCTTTGTAAATCACCTGGAAGACTTCCTGCCGCTCCAACGATAATTGCATCTTCATCAAGTAATGTATTGATTTGTCCAATAACTGCAGTCTGTGTTAATTGTGTACCTAGTGCGTCCACATATTCATTTAAATTCTCATCAAAATGGCCTTCTACTTCTGGTGTGAAATCTTGACCTGTAAAGCGAATATTATGTAGACGTGATAATTCTGTTTCCCAAGCCTCTTTTGCATCAGCAATTTCTACTGTATAACTAGATCGATAATCCATTACTTGCAGTTCATCAATTAGAGTAAGAAGCGCTTCTTTCGCATCCGCTATAACCTTTAATGCATCCAGCTTATTCGCATGGAATTCTGAAATATTGATGTTTAAAAACTCAACTTCCTCATTTTGAAATAATTGTTTCGATGCCGTTGTAAAATCAGTAAATCTCGTCCCGATCCCAATAACAAGATCCGCTTCCTTTGCAATTGTATTAGCTGCTATATTTCCCGTTACCCCAATGCCGCCTAGATTATATGGGTGACTACTTTCAATTGCACTTTTTCCAGCTTGTGTTTCTCCAAATGGAATGTGGAATGTTTCAGCAAACTGTTTGAGTTCTTCTGCCGCTTCTGCGTATCTTACACCACCACCGCAAATCATAACTGGCTTTTTCTTTCTCTTAATCATTTCCACTGCATCCGCTAAGCTGGCTTTTGTAGGTAGACGGCGTTCAATACGGTGAACACGCTTTTGGAAGAAGTAACTTGGAAAATCCCATGCTTCTCCTTGGACATCTTGTGGTAAACAGATTGTTACAGCTCCTGTATCTGCCGGATTCGTTAAAACACGCATGGCTTGAATCATAGCTGTCATCAATTGTTCAGGACGATTTACCCGGTCCCAATACTTACTTACTGCACGAAAAGCATCATTCGTAGAAATAGATAAGTCATGTGTTTGTTCAATCTGTTGAAGAACAGGATCAGGCTGTCTCGTTGCAAATACATCTCCTGGGAGTAATAAAACGGGAATATTATTTGCAGAAGCAGTTGCTGCAGAAGTAATCATATTTGCTGATCCAGGACCAACAGAAGAAGTACATGCCATAATTTGTTTTCTATGTTTTTGTTTTGCAAAAGCCATCGCAGCATTTGCCATTCCTTGTTCATTTCTCCCTTGATATACCTCTAATTCCCCTGCGTCTTCTTCTAAAGCTTGACCTAGGCCTACTACGTTTCCATGACCAAAAATCGTAAAGATTCCCTTAACAAACTTTTGTTGCTTTCCATCAAACTCTACATATTGCTGATTTAAAAATTTTACCAATGCTTGCGCCGTCGTCATTCTAACAGTTTGCATATGATTTGCTCCTTTCTATCTCTAACAGTCATTCTGCATATGAAAAAGGAGTATTAGGAATTTGATAGACTCCTAATACTTCCTTCTTATGTTTTACTACTTTCCTTACTTTTGCTTACAAGCAACTAGACAGATTCTACTTTTCACTTAAAGATTACTTTTCCCAACGAGATGTAAGCATTTTCTTTCTTGTATAAAACTCAACGCCGTCCGTACCGTTCGCATGAAGATCACCATAGAAAGAGTCTTTCCAGCCAGAGAACGGGAAGAATGCCATTGGCGCCGGAACCCCAACATTCACACCTAACATACCTGATTCAATTGTTTCACGGAATTGACGTACACTTGCCCCACTATCTGTATAAATGCAAGCTCCATTTGCAAAACGAGACTCATTGGCAATTTCAATCGCTTCATCCAATGATTTCACACGAACAATAGATAAAACAGGAGCAAAAATCTCATCTTGCCAGATTTTCATTTCTTTTGTAACATGGTCAAAAATTGTTGGCCCAACGAAGTAACCAGCTCCTTTTACAGCTGTATCTTCACGTCCATCACGAACTAATGTAGCGCCCTGTTCTACACCTGAATCGATGTAACCAATTGTGCGCTCTTTATGGTTATCACGAATAACTGGCCCTAAAAATACATCTTCATCCAGACCATTGCCAATCACAATTTTATTCGCTTCTTCTACTAATCTATTAACTAATTGATCTGCAATTTCTTCTTCTACTGTTACAACAGAAGCAGCCATACAACGCTCACCAGCTGAACCGAATGCAGCACTAATAATTTGCTTTGTTGCTAGTTCAAGATTCGCATCATTTAATACAATGGAATGGTTTTTCGCACCCGCTAATGCTTGCACGCGTTTTAAGTTTTTTGTTCCTTTTTTGTATACATATTCTGCGACAGGTTGAGAACCTACAAACGAAATTGCCTTCACTAATTTATGTTCAAGAAGACCGTTTACTACATCGTGAGCACCATTTACGATATTTAATACACCTTTTGGTATGCCTGCTTCAGCAACTAATTCTGCTAATCTTGCTGCTAAAAGTGGTGTACGCTCTGAAGGTTTTAATACAAATGTATTACCACAAGCAATTGCAAGTGGGAACATCCAGCATGGAACCATCATTGGGAAGTTAAAAGGTGTAATGCCGCCTATAACACCAATTGGGTAACGATACATACCAGACTCAATACCTGTTGCAATATCAGGTAGCTGTTTTCCCATCATTAATGCAGGAGCACCCGCTGCAAACTCCACGCACTCAATACCACGAAGAACTTCACCGTAAGCCTCGTTATAGCTTTTTCCGTTTTCAATCGTAATGAGTTTCGCTAACTCTTCCCAGTTATCTACTAGTAATTGTTGATATTTAAATAGAATACGAGCGCGTTTTGGTACAGCGGTTTTAGACCAAGATTTGAACGCTTCGTTTGCTGCTAATACAGCTTGCTCAACATCTTCTTTTGTTGAAAGTGGTACTTGAGCGATTACTTCTCCTGTTGCAGGATTATATACAGCTTCCATCTTAGTTGAACTGGATTCTACCCATTCGCCGCCAATGTAGTTTTTTACAATTTGTGCTGTTTGTACTGTCATATTCATTCTCTCCCTTTTATGTAATGTAGAAGCGTCCAATAGGATACGCCCTTACTTGCTTATTGATTCATGACGTTTCTATACCAATTCCTCAGCCGTTTCCACGAATGCAGAAATCTCTGCCCTTGTTGGCATTGCATCAGAACAGCTATGTTTAGAAATAACGATCGAAGCAGAAGCGCCTCCTAATCGCATCGCTTGAGGGATCTCAAGCCCTTGCATTAAGCCATAAATAAACGCAGATGCATACGAGTCGCCAGCGCCAAACGTCTTTAACACCTTTGTTTTAAAGATACCGCCTCGGTGAGATTGACCGTCTCTCGTATAGGCGATTGAACCATCCCCGCCATGTTTAATTACAACGATTTTCGCATGATGAGAAAACCATCTTTCAGCAGTAACTTGGTCATTAGATTGTTCATGGTTTAATAGTTTTTCCATCATATCGAATTCTTCACGCGTTCCAATAATGACATCAGATTTTTCAGCCGCTAGATTGTAATACACAGCCGTTTCAGCTTCTGACTGCCATGTATAAGGGCGGTAATCCACATCAAAAAATACAATTACATCATGCTTACGCGCATATTCTAGCGCTAAAAATACCGCCTCGCGAGAAGGACTTTTCGCTAAAGCTGTTCCTGAAATTAAGAGTGCTTTTGATTGTTTAATATAGTCCTCAGATACCTCTGTTGGATCAAGGTTTAAGTCTGCGACATTGTCGCGGTACATTAAAATACTGCAATCTTCAGGGCTTTTAATTTCTGTAAAAGCTAGACCTGTCACTGCACCTGTACGATCAATACGTATCTGGTCTGTATTAATCTTATTTTCCTTTAAGTACCCTGTAATAAAACGGCCCATTTGATCATCGGACACTTTACCGATAAATCCCGTTTGTAAACCAAGACGAGCCGCACCAATCGCAATATTCGCAGGAGAACCTCCCACATATTTAGTAAACGTTCTTGTTTCTTCCATAGGACGTTGTGTTTCATTGGCATTTAAATCAACGCATAAACGTCCAACTGCAATTAGGTCTAATGGACAATCTTCTTTAAAAATAAGTGGATTCATTATTACTACCTCCCATGCTTTATGAAAGAATGAATGATAAGGTTCATATTTTTATAAACCTACTATTCATTACTCTTTATCTATCTAGAAGTAAGCGCTCTTTTTATTGATTTAATGCAGGCTGTTTATGTTCAATTTGTACAGGTTTTCCTGTTAGTAAGGATTCCTTCGCAGCCTTCGCAATTCGCTCCGCTTGTAATCCATCATTACCACTGCAAATAACAGCTTGTCCTTCTATAATTGACTTTGTAAATTGTGTTACTTCCTCAATGTAGGCCTGCGTGTAGCGCTCTAAGAAGAAATAAAGCGGCTTATCTTTTACAACACCTTCTGTTTTTGACACTTGAACTGTTGTTGGGCAGCAATTATCTGCAGCAACCGCGCCTTTTTCACCAAACACTTCCACACGCTGGTCATATCCATAAACAGCTTGGCGGCTATTATCAATTACCCCTAAAGCTCCATTCGCAAATTTTAATGTGACAATTGCTGTATCAACATCATTTACTTCCTGAATGGATGGATCAATTAATGTTGTTCCATATGCAAATACTTCAACGACTTCACTATTCATCACATAACGAGCCATATCAAAATCATGAATCATCATATCCATAAACAATCCGCCTGAAGAGCGAACATATTCTATACTTGGCGGTTGTGGATCGCGTGACGTAATTTTTAAAATATGTGGCTGTCCGACTTCACCTTGTTGAATAAGATCATAAACTTTCCTGAAGTTCGGATCAAAACGACGATTAAAGCCTACTTGAATAGATACTCCCTGTTCTTTTACCACTTCTAATGCTTCTAATGTTTCTTCTACCGAGAAACTAACAGGCTTTTCGCAGAAAATATGTTTTTTCGCAAGAGCTGCTTCTTTAATAATTTGCGCATGTGTATTTGTTGGTGAACAAATAAAGACAGCATCAATTTCTGGATCAGTTAATAAATCCTGATAATTTGTAGTCAGAGTGGAAATCCCTTTATCTTGAGCCCACTTTTCTAGATGACTAATTACTACATCTGAAACCGCTTTAATTTTTACTTGTGGCATAAGCTGCAAATTATCAACATGTAGTTTCCCAATTCGTCCAGCACCAATAATCCCAATTGTTAAAACGTTCATATGATATCTCCCTCTATATTAAAATTTAAGAAACAAAATGAAAGTCTATAGGGTTTAGCATACCAAATCGGTTAAGCGCTTTCCCTATTTTTCTTCATTATACACACTTGATTCTAAATTGAAAACATTTTTATTTTTTTGAATACTCCTCTTTTCATCCGAATTTTGAATTTCCTCAATATACGTATTACATAAAAATAAAAATTAATAATTAAAAATAAACACTCTAAAAAGCTACAAATATACTCTTTTAAAATACTGATATAACAAAGAAAACCGAGCCTTTAAATAGTAGTCCCCCATCTATAAGGTATTTCTTTCTTTTCATACTCACCATTATTTTATTCTCCAATAAGTAAATAGAATGTTCTATAAAAGAAAGTTGTAAATTGTCAAAAAATTTAATTGACGACCTCATAATGTAAGCGTATACTTTTTTTATCAAAAAGAATTAAGCGCTTAACCAAAAATAACTTATCGGTGGTGGGAGAATGAACGCAATTAGTTCAAACAAAACATTTATGGACAGGATTGGGATCCCTTCTAATTTAACTTGGGGATACATAGGGATTATTGTTTTTATGATTGGGGACGGGTTAGAACAGGGATGGTTATCCCCTTATCTCGTTGAAAAAGGACTAACGCTAGAACACGCTGCTTTCCTGTTTACTATTTACGGAATTACTGTATCTGCTTCTTCTTGGTTTTCGGGGGTATTTGTACAAATGTGGGGGCCAAGAAAAGTCATGACGTTTGGTTTAGTATCATTCATTTTAGGTTCAATCGGGTTCATCGGGATAGGAATTCAACATATGAATTACCCCGTAATATTAATTTGCTATGCCCTACGAGGGTTTGGTTATCCCTTATTTGCTTATTCTTTCTTAGTTTGGGTATCTTACAGCACGCCTCAACAAATGCTTTCAAGAGCAGTTGGCTGGTTCTGGTTCGTCTTCCAGCTAGGGCTTAGTGTTATAGGAGCCTTTTATTCTAGCTATATGGTTCCTAAAATCGGAGAAATCGCTACTTTATGGAGTGCTTTAATTTTTGTTGTCGTCGGGGGATTGTTCTCAATAGTTGTAAATAAGGACAGATTTAAAGCACAAACCGTAAGCGCTAACAAATCAAGTGAGTTACTAAAAGGCATTACCATTGCATTTGAAAATCCTAAAGTTGGTATAGGCGGTATTGTAAAAATTATAAACTCGGCCGCTCAGTTTGGATTTGTTGTTTTCCTACCTACCTATATGATGAAATATAATTTTACGATGACAGAATGGCTTCAAATTTGGGGTACTCTTTTCTTTGTAAATATGGTATTTAATATTATTTTTGGTATCGTTGGAGACAAGTTTGGTTGGGTAAATACGATTAAATGGTTCGGAGGAGTCGGTTGCGGAATTGTAACTCTTGCACTCTATTATGTACCACAAATGGTAGGGCATAATTATTGGGCTATATTATTTGTTGCCTGTTGCTATGGAGCAACACTTGCCGGTTATGTACCTCTTACAGCATTAGTCCCATCTTTATCTCCTGACAATAAAGGAGCTGCAATGTCTGTCTTAAATTTAGGTTCAGGATTATCAGCATTCGTTGGGCCATTAGTAGTAACTGTCTTCATCGGTCCATTAGGTGTTGGTGGCGTGATGTGGATCTTTGCTGGTTTGTACTTCTTTGGTGCATTTTTAACTCATTTCCTTACTATTCCAAAGGAAAGTGAGATGGAGCATGATTTAAATACGAAAAGCGGTGAACAATTCTCTGTATAAATTCTAAATATAAAAGAAGGTCATCCTAACTATACTTAGTTACGATGACCTTCTTTTGTTCCATTCAAATAGGCTTATAAAAAATCTATCATGTATTATCCTTTACTGAGGATCGCTCTACTAACTGAGGAATAATTGTAATTTTTTGCTTAGCATGCTCCTTCATTTCCATCGTTTTTAGCAGTTGTTCAAACGTACAGGCTGCCATTTGTTTAATTGGCTGCTCAATTGTTGTTAACCCTGGATCTGCAATCTCAGCATAGATTGTATTATCAAATCCGATTATTGATAAATCTTTCGGAATTGAAAGTCCTTGTTTTCTTGCTTCATTCATAAGGCATATAGCAATCAAATCTGTACAAGCAAAGACGGCTGTAGGCCTGTTAGGCAAATGAAGTAATTCCTTACTTGCACGTTTACTATCTTCCACTGTCGAATAGCAGCTAATGATAGCCTCATCATCTAACGAAATCCCCGAATCCGTAAGAGCTTGTTTGAAACCATTCAATCTCCCTAAGCTACTTTTTCTATCCTTCTCCGTCATAATCGTTAAAGATGTATGGCCTTTTTGCGTTAGATAACTTCCAGCTAGATAGCCTCCCCTCATATCATCAGTTGTCACAACATGAGTCGTGATGGAAGGATGATCTACAGTGAATAATACAAGTGGCAAATCTCGATTCACGATTTTTTTTACAAGTTTATAATCATTTAGCTCCGTTGCAATAATAATGCCATCTACTTGCTTTTTAAATAATAAATCAATGTATTCATGTTCACGTTTTGTTTGATGGTCTGTACTACATAAAATGAGTGTATACCCTGATTCTCGTGCACTATTTTCAAAAGCTCTTGCTACTTCAGCAAAAAAGGGATTTGAGATATCTGGAACAAGTACACCAATTGTATATGTTTTTTTACCTGTTAACGCTGCTGCTACACTACTTGGTTGGTAATCTAATTCATCCATTACCTGATTTACTTTGTTTATTGTTTTTTCACTAATACGCCCAGTTTGATTAATTACCTTGGATACAGTCGCTATTGATACACCTGCTTTTTCCGCAACATCATAAATTGTTGGTTTCACTTTAATTGTCCCTTCTTCATCATCTTTTTCTATATTTTATCATAAATATATTTTGCTTCTTGGTACACAAAAGGAATTCTTTTAAAATTTGTAAGTATTTCTATCTTTGAGCGTAGTACTTCATATTTACAAATTAATCAGCCTTGATGAAACACCAGTAGAAAAATATTTGACTGATTTACTTATTAGACATTTAGAGAGAATCTGCATGAATTATAAGATGTTTAGGGCTATCAATCGTCTAGCTGGTCGTAACTCAACATTGGATACATTTATGATATTTATTTCACAAAAGACTCGATTCCTGTACATTTTCTTATTAGCCTTAATGTGGTTTAGAAACAATCCCTATAAAAAAATCATTTTATTTGCAGGGTTATTAGTAGGATTCGCATTATTTATAAACCGCTTTATCCAGCTCTTTTATTTTAAACCTCGTCCATTTGTTATACATCGTGTGCGTTTACTTATCCCATCAAAGAATAATTCCTCATTTCCTAGTAAACATACAGTCTTAGCATTTGCCTTAGCGACCTCCGTCTTACTTCGTGAACGTTTATTTGGCTCAATCATGTGGTTCTTAGCAATTTTGACAGGTTTTTCACGTATCTGGCTAGGCCATCATTATCCATTTGATATCATAGGAAGTGCCTTCATAGGAATCTTAACCAGTATAGCTATTGGCAATGCTACATATATATTTAATTCTTTTGTTACCTGGATTATAAATGTATTAGGAATACAAAAAAAGCGATTCTTTTCACATTAAAAAGAATCGCTTTCCAAGTTCATATTTTCAATTACATTACATAAAGAATTGAGAGATTATCACCTAAAAGCATTAACTATAACTTCAGCCGCCTCTGCAATGAGTTGATTATCATAGGTAGCCCCTTTTTCATCTTTACTAGATAAAATTGCGATGATAATAGGTGCTCTATTTGGTGGCCAAACGATCGCAATATCATTTCGTGTCCCGTAACTTCCTGCACCTGATTTATCTGCAACTACCCAGTCAGTTGGCACGCCTGCACGAATAAGTTTGTCTCCTGTAGCATTTCCTTTCATCCACTCTGTAAGAATGTTACGTTTATGATCCGGAAGCGCATTTCCGACCGTAAAATCTTTAAGATTCTTAGCAATTGCTTTCGCTGTACTAGTGTCACGAATGTCTCCTGGAATAGCCTCGTTTAATTCTGTTTCAAAACGATCAGACATAGTAACCCGATCCCCCATCTGTCTAAGCGCTTTTTCATATCCTTTCGGTCCGCCTATTTTATGAAATAAAATGTTCCCCGCAGTGTTATCACTGTAACGAACAGCAGCCTCCGCAATTTCTCCTAGTGTCATTCCAGTATCTACATGTTTCTCTGTAACAGGTGAATAATCCACTAAGTCTTCTTTCGTATAAGTAATAACTTCATCTAATTTCTTAGTAGAGTTTTGTTGCAGTAATACTCCTGCCGCTAAAGCCTTGTAAGTTGATGCAAAGGCAAACCTTTCGTTAGGTCGATAAGCGATTGTTTGATTTGTACCAGTATCAATCGCATATACACCTAATCGAGCATCAAATTTTTTCTCAAGTTGAAAGAACTCTTTATGCGTCGCCTGATTTTTATGTTTTATTTGTCCTTTCTTTTCTTTCGCTTCAACTTGCAGTGGTCCTCCTGTAAAAGCTTCTAGGCTTGTAAGACTTAAACCTAATATACCAACGCATATTCCTATTTTTAGCATCCTCTTGTTTTTCAAAATCATCATTCCTTTCAAGTTCTTAACACTTTTTTTACTTACACATAATAGACAATCACCGAAACAAGTTTGTTCCATAAACTAAAAAAACTTTATAACTAATATCGGTATTATTAACAAAATAAAAGATAGCAACTATGATAGCTGCTATCTCTTATTTCAAATCTTCTTTTAACTTTTAAAGGCTTTTATATAAACAGAGTCTCTTCCCTTGAGAAAAGTACTCACATTTTACTAATTTTGATTAAAACTATCTGTACTAGCAGCTTCACCATGTATACGTTGTTGTTTTAAATCAAAGTATACATCTAAAACTTCCTTTCCAATTATAGAATTAATTCCACTTTTATCATTATGAAGCCATGGGACTACTACAGAAAACGCTACTTCTGGATTATCATATGGAGCATATCCAACTAATGTTAAGTTGTAACATTCCATACGTTCTCCTTTTGCATTTCTGCCAATTGGGTCTTCTCCACCATATACAGTTTGAGCTGTTCCTGTCTTTCCTGCTGGTTTATATGAAGCATTTTTGAAATACTTCACGCCAGTTCCATCACCTTCTTGGAATACCCATCTAAACCCTTCTTTTATACGATCAATATGTTCTGTCTTCATATCAATTCGATTTAATACGACAGGTTCTATAGAGCGTATAACTTTTCCAACCTCTTCTTTTATTGATTGTTCTCGTATTTCTTGTACAATTTGAGGCTGCATTCTATAACCGCCATTAGCAATCGTTGAAATATACTGTGCCAATTGTAATGGCGTATACGTATCATACTGACCGATAGAAAAGTCTAGTAAAAACCCAGGTTGACTATCTACTTTTCTCGTTTGTCCAATTATTTCATTCGGTAAATCAATACCTGTTGGGACACCTAAACCAAATTGCTTGAAATAATAGCGCATCGTATCAAATGCTCCTTGTTTAATATCCAATGAGCCATTTGGTACGTAATTAACTCCCGCAATTTTTAAAGCTGTCTGGAACATGTATACATTCGAAGATACTTGTAGAGCTCGTAAATCATTAATATTACCAAATCCAGATACATTCCACGATTTCTTAGCTTGTGTACCTTTAAATTTCATCGGTGCATCATAAAATTGATCTCCTGGATGTATTGCTCCTGTCTCATATCCAGTTAATAAAGTAGCACCTTTTACAGCTGAACCTAGCTCATATGAGGTTGTCATGTTACCTAATGCCAAATCCTCAATCTCTATTTTCCCTTCTTTTTCTACAATCTTTTTTCCTGCCATAGATAAAATCTGCCCGTTATTTGGATTCGTCATTACGACAAAAGCTCTGTCCAACAGTGGTTCTGAACCTTTAAAAGCTCTCAAATTTTTCTCTATACTTTCTTCGACCTTCTTTTGCAATTCCATATCAATCGTTAATGTTAAACTATTACCACTTTTTCCTTTAGAGATGATTTCTGTGTTTATAATGTTTCCTGATTTATCAGTAATATTTTTCACTTCTTCTTTTGTGCCGTGTAATACATCTTCATATCGTTGTTCAATATAACTTTTTCCGACACGGTCATTACGGTTATATCCACGTACCAAATAAGAATCTAAGTTTTCTTTCGGCAGACCTTCTTCACTACTCGTAATATTACCTAATACAGAACGAAATAAATTACCATTTACATAATTACGTTCCCAATCAACCGTTGCATCTACTCCAGGATACTCCGCAAGATTTTCACTTATCCGCGCATACTCTGCATCTGTTACATCTTTTTTAATAATTTGTGGTGTCAGTTGATAACCTGAACTCATTTTACTTTTAATAGCTAACACCTTTAAATCTTGTGCTGTTAATTCTGCCAATTCAGCTTCTGTAACGTGGTCTCGTCTTAATTCTTCAATTTTTTTGTCTAACTCTTTTCCCTCTATTCCCTTTTCTTTAAACGTTTCTATATCTTTTTTAGTGATCTTTGTCTCCGCACGTTTCGTATTTAACTGCATCCAGAAATCCTTTTTATCAATATCGGTTAACTTATTTATATCTTGTTCGGGCATTTCAAGTACTTTCGCCAAGTCTTTTGCTGTTTTTAAAATCTCTTCACTCGTAATCCCCTTTACCCTTGTATAGGTAATCGCGCGAAGAGATTTATTATTAACAACTGTTTTCCCTTCTCGATCTAGTATTTGTCCACGCGGAACTGGAATGCTAGTTGTTGCATTTTGACTGCTTTCCACTTGATTCTTATAAGCCTCTCCCTCTACGATTTGCACTTTTCCTAGTTGCATAATAATAGCTGAGAATAGTAAAAATATGCAAAGGAACATTATATTTAATCGAATAGATATATATGTCTTCTGCTTCTTTCCTTTTTGTTCTTTCATAAATCCTCCATATAATTCTTTCAGGAATTGCTACAAATACTAAAAGCATTCCTTATATTTTAGATACCGATGACCGGTTATAAATTATCGTCTCAATTTTTTACCTACTCCTTGTAAGCATTCATTCCTTTTCGTTTAGCTACGTAGTTAATAACTCTCCCTTCCTGTTTTTTCTCTATTTTTTTGTCGCTTGCATTAGAAATGCTAAACTGTATAATGACTCTTATTAAACTTACACTTAGACTTGATAGTAAATTTTCATACTGATTGTTCCTTTCTTCGTGCTGTAATACTTAATAGACAACCTAAACAATAAAGTTGTTCCACATTTACAAAAAAAATAATTAACTATAAGATGAAATAGGCTACATAAGGGAGGGTTATATGTTACATACAAAAAGATGGAGATTTTTTGCGGTTCTTTCTATTGTAGGTTTGATTTTACTAATTTTATTTAAAATCAACTTCATTTCAATAACTATCGCAACTTCTTCAGCTGAAAGAGGAAAAATCTTTGATCAAAATGGTGTAATACTAGCTACAAATAAGAAGGTTAAGTCTCTATATTGCACTTCTAATGATGAAAAACTATCGAAACAAGATACATCAAACACATTAGCTTTTTTTAATCAATTTTCAAGCGAGTTTCAACATGATATTTCTACAGAGAACATAAAATCTCAATTACAACAATCTTGTAACAAGCAGACTATGAATGATATACCGTTATACCCTGATATAACTGAGAACGAACTTGCATTCATAAACAAAAACAAACCCAATAATGTAATAATTAAAGATGAATGGATTCGATATTATCCTAAACACGAAATTGGTTCACAGGTAATTGGGTATGTAGAAAATGACCATACTTCAAAGTATATGGCTGTTGGGAAAAGTGGGATTGAGCTGCAATATGAAAATGATTTAAAAGGAAAACCAAGTAAAACTCTTATTTTTAAAATAAGTAATAAAAAGTTATTATGGAACATTCAAAAAGTACAAAAAGGAAAAGATGTCCGGCTAGCTTTAGACTCTAGATTACAGCAAAAAACAGAGGAAGCATTAAGGTCTCAAATTAAGAAAATACCTGATGCTAAAGCTGGTTATGCTGTAGTGAGCGATGTAAAAACTGGCGCAATTTTAACTATGGCCAACTCAGCAGTTTTTAATCCAAATATATTACATACACATGTATCAACTAAAGTAGATAACATAAAATCACTTTCGCAAAATAAAGCAATTCAAAAATTAAAGTATGGTGGATCTTATGTAAATATGGCTTCTACTATAAAGCCACTTACTATTTTAATTGGATTAAACGAAAAACTTTTTCAACCTGAAGATACATATTTAGATAAAGGTACTTTTCAGTATGATAATCAAAATAACATTACGAATGCACCTGGAACGCCAAAAGGTGAGATTACACCGAGGCAGGCTATCATTAATTCATCTAACACATTTATGACTGCAAAAGTAGCTCTGCCATTATTTAACCAAAATAATGGCAATGTAGAAAAGGTGGCACATATATGGACAGATTATTTAATGCAATTCGGCCTACGTTCTAAAACCGGGATTGATTTACCCTTTGAAGAAGACGGACAATATGAATTTCATCCTTCTAATAAGTTTGAAAACGGAATCTCCGCTTTATTAAATGCGTCGTGGGGCGGAAATGAAGTGCATACTCCTCTTCAACTCGCTCAATATGCAGCAACTTTGGCAAGTAAAGGTGATAAATATAAACCTCAAATGGCAAGTGCTATTATTGGTCAAGATGGTAAGGAAACAAAAAAGTTTAAACCCATTTTAGAAAGTTCAAATCGTTACCCGATGAACTTTTGGAATGTCGTGCAAGGTGGAATGAGTCAAAATATAGAGGAGATTAAAAAATTGCCCTTTGACGTCGCAGGTAAAACAGGTATTACAGGTTTTCCGAATGAGCAAGAAAGAATGATAAATCATTCTCTATTCATTGCATATGCTCCTACCGAAGATCCACAGATTGCCGTTTCTGTCGTTATTCCTAGTAGTAATTCAGAAAAAAACATTGCCGCTCTAGTTACATCAGAAATTTTAGAGTCCTGGAATACTCTTCAAAAAGAAAATAAAAACAAAGAGGAAGGTTCATTAAAGTGAACCTTCCTCTTTTACCATATAGAATCTATATTTATAATTTTCCATATACCTTCATTATTCTTTTCGAACATAAATGAATATTTAATATCAGTTAAAACGTACTCTTTTTGTACATATCCAGTATTACCGTTAATTGTCGATATTTTTATATATCCATCCTTCTGCACTTTTTCTGGAATCCAAGCTTTTACCATTTCATTAGATACTTCATATAAAACTTGTGATTCTCGCTTTGGTTCAGCTAAAATTTTCGTTTTATTTCCAGTAACAGTTGCATATATAAAATGTGCTTGTTTTGGTTGGTTACTTTCTGTCAATCCACTTGGTACTTTGTATACTTGTTTTGTATCATTTGCAAATTCTCCCCCCATTGTAAGAGCGACTTGCAACTCATGAAAAATATCTTCATCAAACTTCAATTCATCCTTCTTATAGCTATTCCCTTTAAATTGAACTTCATCGTTTAACGCTTTATACAAGTCATTTTCATTTTTTGCATTTGTACTTTGATATAAATCATTCATAAATTGTTTTAATGTTGGATCTTGAGCAGACTCATCTTTTGTTTTAGGCTTAATTTGTGTACTACTTTGTACCGGTGATTTATTATCATCAAGCCAAGGTTGTTGAACAATAAAAAATAAAAATGTACAAGCTAAAACCACTACAATTGGCAATGCTTTTTTACGAAATGGTCTTGTATGTTTTGGAGAACCTACCTCATTACTTTGATATATAGATTGCTTTATTTTATAAATATATTCTTCTTCGTCTTTACGGTGTTCCATTGGGCCTTTTTTTAATTTTCTATACCAGTCAGGATTTTGTTTATTGTTCATCACTACCACCCTCCCCTATTAATTTTGAAACCTTACTTCTTGCTCTACTTAATCTAGATTTTACAGTTCCAATGGATACTCCTAGTGTTTCAGCTATTTCTTCATAAGATAATTCATATTTTGCGTCCAATATTATTATTTCACGGTGCTTTTTAGGTAGTTTTAATACAACTTTCCACACATCATTCATTTCTTCTTGCTTAAAAAATTCTTGTTCTGCCGACAGAGTTTGCTTATCGTCACTAAAAAATCCTACTAAAGATATTCTTTTAAAATAAGATGATTTCAAATAGTTTATTGCCGTATTTCTTGTGATTTTTAATATCCACGTTTTAATAGATGACTCCTTTCGAAATGAATTCCAATTTTTAAATACCTTTATAAATACATCTTGCGTGATATCATCTGATAAGTGTGGATCTTTCGTAATAATAAATGAATAATTCCATACATCTTGCCAATAGTCTTTTATAACATAGTCCAGCTCATCATGATTACACTTTTCAATAAACGTCTGTTCCATTTCCACACCTCAAACTTATTTGAATAAACCTAAAACTACCCTCACTTTTATTATGGTTTCAATATATAGACAAGATACAAGTTTCATTTGTTCCATTGATTATCTTTTTTCAATAGTAGAACCCTTAAATAATTACCTATATATTCTCTTAAATGACAGGTTCCATAATATCACATTTAAAACCATAGAATTTGATTTAAACAATGTAAATGATGAAGTATCAACTTCCTCGAGCCATAACAAAATAGAAAAAGCATTCTCGATTAGGAAGAATGCTTTTGTGATACTTAATTGTTCTTTACGTTAAGCAAACGTATAGTGAATTTACTAAAAGATTTCACCTTATACTTAAGGTATTATTTCTGAAAAACATGTTTTACTTTTTCACCTGGAACATTGCTCCCTCCTCTTCCTTTTACATCTTCAATCATCATGGTTACAATCATGTCTGGCTCATTTGCATCAAAAGCTGCAAACCATCCAAGTTCTTTTCCGTCCACTTCTTTCGACTCTTTCAGTTCTGCTGTACCTGTTTTACCAGCAAGCGTTACACCATCAACCTTAGCAATTCTCCCCGCACCATCAGGGTCATTAATGACTTTTGTTAATGCACTCTTTAATATGTCTTGATTCTTTTTAGACACCACATTTTCTTTCCAATTTCCCGTTACTCTTGCTTCTTTTAAAAGATGAGGCGACGGAATATTCCCTTCATTCACAATCGGTGCATATGTTAATGCTAAATGAAGTGGTGTCATTAATACTTGTCCTTGTCCGTATCCCGTGTCTGCTAGTTGAATATCATTTTTTATCCCATCTCTTGTAATGATTGACATAGGAAATTCGTATTCGATTGGTAATTTTTCATGAAAACCGTATTTCTTCAGTTCATTTACATACTGTTCTTTTCCTATTTTCAAAGCTTGTTGAGCAAAATAAATATTATCAGAGTACTTCATCGCCTTATCAAAATCAATTGGACTTGCATCCTTCACACGTGTTACATAATAATTTCCCCAAGATGAATCTTTTATCCACTTCAATCCTTGAATTTTAAATTCTTCCTTAGGATTTATTGCGTTTGTTTCCAAACCAATTGCACCTGTAATCGTTTTAAATACGGAACCTGGTACGAATGCTTGTGTGAAGCGATTCATCATTGGTAGTTTCGCGTCGTTAGTCCACACCTCTCTTTGTGCTTTTGAGGCTCCTCTAACTATTATATTTGGATTATAAGCAGGGCTACTTACAAGCGCGATTGTTTCACCTGTTTTAGGATTGATCGCTGCACTAGAGCCTGCTTCATTTTTCATCTCATTATAGATTTTTTCTTGAATTGCAGCATCAATTGTTAATGTAACATTTTCCCCTGCTTTCGCTTCTTTTTTTGCTACGTTTTTAATCTCTTTCCCACTCTCATCTTCTATAAATACGCGCCCACCCTTTTCACCACGTAATTTATTCTCCAGTACTTTCTCTAAACCTGTCTTACCTATTAAATCATCAGCTTGATAACCTCTTTTTTGAAGCGATTTTAACTCCTCTGCATTCACCTTTCCTATATAGCCAGTTAAGTGTGCCGCTGCTTCACCTAATAGATACGTACGAATATTGACTGGTCTAGATGATACCCCTTCTAATTCGATATAATCATTCTGTCTAGTTCCCTCTTTTAAAATACCAATTGGTACAAAGGAATCTGGCTTTATCCATTTCGCTGTAAGCTTCTGATCGACCTCTTCTATAGACATATCCAGTAACTGTGCAACTATTTCTTTTGATTGCGCCGCCGTTTCGCCTAGTTTCTCTGGAATAATTCCAACCTCAGTCGCTTTACCATTCGTTGCTAGACCTTTCCCATTTCGATCGTATATTTCTCCACGTTTTCCTTGTTCTGTTTGCATACGTACTTTGTAATCTTTTTTCATACCTGGAAAAATAAAATCTGGTGTCCAATCTATTTTCCAAGATTCTTTTTCTTTCACAAGTTTTACCTCATGGATAAATGAAGCTGGTCCTCCATCCGTATCCATCTTAACTTCAAAAAGAAAGAGTTCTTTATCTTTCGTATTCTCTCCTTTCGTTTTAACTTTTAAATTCTTAACTCCAATACCCTCATAGATTTTTTGATATTTCTCTGTGAATTCCTTTTTAGAAATCGTTTTTTTTGCATGTTCTGATAAATAATCATACATATTTGCAAATTTTTTATCATTCCATAAATTGATATATTCTTCAAATGCTTGTTTTGGCGATTCATTTTTATTACATCCCACCAACATAACTGCAAAACAAAAGAAAAGCAGCATCCATAATTTTTTCAATTCAATCTTCTCCCTTAGTTAAAAAATATTTATTCCTTTCTTGATATATTAAACAAAAAATGTTTTAACGCTTAATAGACAGTGTAAGTAATGAAATTGTTCCACATTTATAGAAAAATTAAATTCTATGGTTAAGTTGCATTCGAGGGGGAAGATTTTAAGATTCTATTTAACAATTGCTTTCGTCATTAGTGTTGTTTTAACAATTTTATTTAAAATACCTTTCAGTTCGAGTTTTCCGTTCGTATCTTTTTTGTATATATTTCACACAAAAAAGAACCCTTATACTAAGGGTTCTGCAACAGAAAATATCAAAAATATAAACAATAAAAAGAATTACTTAAAGTATAATTTTAGGCACTCTATATACTTCTTTTTGTATCACCCCCCCCTGTGCAGCATGTGACAGGAGTTTAGGTCATTCTCCAGCTTATTTAGAAGAGTCATGTACATGTAAACAATTAAAAATCAATTCAGCAACTTTTACATATCCTTTTGAGTTTGGATGAATGAAATCCTTAGACCAAAGCGTATTGTCATTAACTAACTGATGATTCCAAAAGTCAACATGATGAAGCTTATACTCTCTACTCAGTGAAAATATAACTTCATTTGCCTCTAATAATTGTTCTTTTAACACTTGTTTTTTTTCAGAAGAAAAAGGAAGCCTCACTGTAAAATCTGGAAGGTTTGCTATCATAATATCAGCACCTGTTTTACTTAATGTATCTATCATAAATTCCATATCGTTCTTATATGCTTGATGATTCCAACGTCCTTTTAATACATTGTTTGCACCCGCAATGAGACTAACCAAATCTGGTTTAAAAGTTAATGCTTTTTCCAATTGCTGTGAGCGAATTTCTTTAGTTACTAACCCACGCTTTGCAAAATTAGCATATTCTATATCGTTTACACATAGTTGAACAAAATGATCTACCCAGCTTTTTAATGCAATTCCCTCAACTTCATCCCCTATCCCCTCTGTAAAACTATCACCAATCGCTACAAATCGCTTCCACATATGTATTCCCCCTTTATTATTAACCATATTTATACTATACAATAGCTCACAACGTAATTGTTATTTCTAAGTGGTTTTCGATTTCAATTAAATTCCACTTTATTATATTTACATGTAGAATCCAAAATTGACCGATTCCCAATATGCTTAGGAATCGGTCATATTCATATATTTACTAAAGAAATAAAATCTCTCTAGGCATTATACTTTTTTCAAAAAATTTGTTGTTCTTTGTTTTGCCCAATTGATACATTTCTTTTCGATTAAATGATACGAAACCATAGAAAAAAGTAGTGTCACTGTAATGCACAAAATAAGAAGGAAAAAGATAGGTATCTTTGTATACAAAAGTTTAAATAGTACCATCATGATTGGAAAGTGGCACAAATAGATACTGTATGAAATTTCTCCTAAATATACAAACACACCCTTATTTAAAAATACTTTTACTTTTAGGTTACTCATGGCCATTATAATAAATATACTAACACCCATTACAACACCCCAATCTTTTAATAAGAAAGTAGTATCATTACGGGAAAAACCATAGATTAAAATGGAATATAAATATAAAATAATCCCTATTACAATCAGAAATCCTTTATTAATTTTTTTCATATTCCTATATGAGTAGATAAGTTTTTCCTGATGCTTAAAAAGTAACATTCCAACCAGAAACATAGATGTAAAATGTAGTGTATCTGCATAACCATTATAAAACCCCTCAGCTTTCCCAATATGCAACATATTAAGAAAAACACTAATTAAAGAAAAACTCAAAGCAAATAGTATCGTTTTCTTCCAACTCAGTTTATAAAAAAGAAGGAATAACAAAGGAAACACAATAGATATACGCATTTCTTGAGCCAATGACCAAATAACTGGATTATAATTTTCGGTAAAAAAGTTATTAAGAAGCACAAAGTGGTTTATAATATCTAATTTTGTTATAGACCCTTGCCACCTATCATAGAACCAATCCCGTAGTCCTACCACTTCATACGGCGAAAACAAAATAAATAAAGCAAAGGTAATGATTATCCAAAAATAATAAGGAATATAGATTCTTACAAATCTCTTAATTAAATATCCCCAATAATTTGTTTTTGAATGATAAAGTGCCATAGATAAAACAAAACCACTTAGTACATAAAAAACGATAACTGCTTCCCCACCTGCCCATAAAAACCTAAGTGGGGAAAATTTAATAGAATTAGGCAACGATGGTAGCATTAAACAAAAATGTCCAAATACCACAGTAAGTGCCGCTAACCCTCGTATGGAATCTAATTCTTTTATTCTCTTACTCATAAAATGTTCTCCTTGTATATTGTAGATTTTGCTGTTCATAAAGGCCGCTATAATAGCCGTAGTGGGAAAATTGTACATAATGTCTATTTAGATCCCTCATATAAGCAGTTCAAAGTTAATCTATGTATCTGTTTTCTGATTTCCATTTCTTTATATAAATAATTTAAAACAAAATAGTTAATACAAAGAAAAGATTTTATTAATTTTTCATAAAATCTAATTACAGAAATAAATACCGGATATTAATTTTTATTATCATTTGATGAAATAATGGATGATTGTTCTTCATGTAACTTTATTAAACTAACCTTGTACTAGAATGCTTTAAATCAAAAAATTCATAATAAACGCCATCCTTTCTGTATATTTCTACAAAAAGAATAGCGTTTTTTGATTATATAGATACAAATTTAGTTTAGCTTGATATCACTACCAATAGTTCTGAAGAACCAAATTTGAGAATTAATGCAATATTCCATGTCAAACTATCTACATAATAATCCATAATACTTTGAAACTCTTTGTTTCAGATTAATATGGATTTTTATCTTATCAAGTTAGCTTTTTACTATATCAATCGCGCTATCCCACATACCGCTGAAAAAAGAACCGATTTTACGCATAAAACGTGTAAACCAATTTGCTTGTTCTACATCAGATTTTGTTACAAGGTCTATTTGTAATGATTTACCTGATAAGAACCCAGGATCTGTACTATCTTTAGGCGAGATAATCATTTTACTTATTTTTACACCTTTTTTAATAGGCGCTTCTTGTACTTTATTCGATATTTTAAATTCTTTTTTATAAACGTCTTTATTGTCCTTCGGCATTGGAAGTGAAATAGCCTGCTTCGTTTGAACAACTACGTCTTTGTCTTTTGCATTTGCTACTCGCACTGTTTCATGCCCTTTTACCATAGAATCTTTTCCATATAGCTTCTTCACTTCAAAATTCGCAAATCCGTAATCATATAATTTCTTCGTTTCATCAAAACGTGCTGTATGAGAGTTTGCTTTTATCACTACAGAGATTAGGCGCATACCGTTTCTTTCTACTGTACCAGTGAAGCAATCACCGGCTTCTGGAGTAGTTCCTGTTTTCAACCCATCTACACCTTCATATTGCTTAATTAAACCTTTTAACATCATGTTAAAATTCACCATATCAATTGGATACTTGCCACCCTTTTGGAATGTTTTTTTGGGAATTTTTGCTGTATCTAATATTTTCGGGAAGTCTTGAATAAGACGTTGTGCTAAAATTGCACAATCTCTTGCGGACATTTTATTGTTCTCGTCTAGAGTTGTCCCTTCTGGGTGATATCCTTTTAAATCTTGGTTTGTTAAACCTGTAGAATTTACAAATTTATAATTTTTCATTCCAAACTCTTTTGACTTATCGTTCATCATTTTCACGAAATCGACTTCTTTTCCAGCAATTTCTTCAACTAAAGCAATTGTTGCACCATTTGCAGAGTAAATTGCCATTGCCTCATATAACTCTTTTACTGTATAAGAGCCACCATTTTCTAATGGAACATTTGATAATGAGCGATCTTGCGAAATCTTATATGCATATTCAGAGATTTTAACTTTTTGATCCCATTTAAGTTTTCCTTTATCCACCGCTTCATGAACTAAATATTCACTCATCATTTTTGTCATACTAGCAATTGCTAATGATTCATCTGCATTTTTTTGATATAAAATTTTCCCGGAATTTGCTTCTACTAAAATTGCTGATCCTGCTTCTACGTCTATAGCAGGAACTGTTTCCGCTGATGCTCTTCCAAATGTAACTACCATGCTACAAAATAGTGTAAGCACTGTTACTATTGCAATACTTCTCTTGCAAAACATACCTTTCACTTCTGTTACCTCCAATATCTTTGTACTCAAAAAAATGTTATTCTTACATAATCCTCAAAAAATAGACAGTATTCTCAAATTCTATATACATATAAGACGTTAGGATTGCTTTCATATAGACCATCTCATCCCACACTTTTAGGCGCACTGATACTTTGTATTCCTACACACATCCCTATTTTTAATACCTTTGTATTTTTCAAGATAATCCGTACTTTCATATTTTTTAGGATTACAATGAATAGACAATCAAAATTATAAATTTGTTCCACATTTTCAAAAAATAAAACCAGTGTGTCCCGATTAAATATCGAGACACACTGGTTTTATTAGCTATCAAGGATTTTAATTATTTAATTCAGCTATTTGCTAAACTCATACTAGAGATGAATTTTCCTTAGTCTAGACTATTCATTTTTATAATAAAAGAACTACATCCTATATAGAATGTAGTTTTTTCACAGATCTATCTATTTTTTAGTTCCTTTTTATAAAAATCATATAATAATTCAATAGATGAACTAGATAAAATAGGAATTGCCTTCTCAACTAATTCTCTATCCCAATCAAACCAACGCATTTCCATTAGCATATTTATTTCTGCATCAGTGAACCGTTTCTTTATTTCTTTAGTAGGATTTCCGCCCACTATTGTATACGGCGGAACATCTTTACTTACGACAGATCCTGCTGCAACGATTGCACCTTCACCGATTGTAACGCCAGGCATAATAATAGCATTCATTCCAATCCAAGCATCACTTTTAATGACTGTATCGCCCTTCGGTTCATATGAATGTTCAATTTGCTCAGCGAATGGATATACTGTAATCCATTCTGAGTGATGATTGTGATTACCACCCATTAAAATGACTACTCCACTGGCAATACAAACATAATTCCCAATAATGAGTTTATCAAGATGCCATCCCATCTGTTCAATTGGATTGAACAGTGCTCGGGACTTAGCATCCCCCCACAAATACCTTACACAGCCATCTTCAAAATTTTGATGACCATAATAACCTGAATAATAGGAGTACTCTCCTACCTCAATGAGTGGATTTGTTACTATATCTTTTAAATACTTCGTTTCTGACCAATGATTATATAATGGATGCTTCATAACTTTATTCCTCGCTTCTAAGTAGTGTAGATTTTTGCAATTTACTTAGAAGCTTACTACGACTGCTACATTTTTTAGCTTTTTCAAACGACGAATCATTATATTCAAGCCTTTCTTTTATAATAAAAAAATCATAACGTGATAAATTATATAAGTCAAATTGTAAAATTATGTACTAAAACTTAAAGTGTGAATTGAAATTTCAACATTAAAACAATCGAGTTTTCAAATAAAAAATCCCAATTATATATAATAAAGATATCTTAGCTATACAACTAACTTATTTCTTATATTAGCCTTAACTCCCTCGATATAGTTTTATTATTTATTAATTTGTCTGATAAATCAATAAATGTTAATATAATTATAGAAGATATTATCATCCATTAGATTTCACAGCTAGTTTTTCACAAAAACGATTTCTGAATCCTTAAGTAAATAGGAGGTTTAGAGGATGAAACTTTTAAGGCAATCAACAATTATTGGTGCATTGACTGTTGGAGGATTTTTATTTTCGAATACAATTAGTACACTCCCACCTGTTTCTGCTGAATCGCAACTTACACAAAAAGAATCACGATTTGTAGATACTTGGCGGTGGCAAAGTTATTTTTTATTACATCATAATGCAGATTTTATAGAAGAGTTAGCAGTTGGTGACTTAAAGCATGGAGATACATTCGATGTTACTATATATACTGGTGGTAAGGATACTGGTATTGTAAAAATATATCAATTGAGTGGAAATGAAAATGATAAAATAAACTTGCATAGATATAAAACCATTTATGACTCTGGTTTAAAACATAATTATGGTAGGTTTGTAACGCCTATTACTAAGGCTTATAATCCAGGAACATATGTAGCTGTTATGAAACTTGGAGAAAATTATTATTATGGGGGCAGCTTTAAAATCTCAAAATAATTTACGTTTATCTCACCAGTAAATAAATATTGAATACTATTTTTCTTAAACAAAAACCATTTTAAAAACTCCTCTACCTTATATAAGATAGAGGAGTTTTTTAATTGTTTGCCCTTTTTAAGGTTAGAAAAAATCCTTACTTTCTTTATAAATTATCATTTTTATTCAATAACTGTTTCCACTTCTTTAAGTTCTACAATCCAATATGCAATATTGCATATTACACATGTTCGATTTAAAAACATGTGATAATTAATTTATATAAATATCTTACATAATTATTGAAGGGAGAATGCTACATGTCTTTCTTTTCTTGGTCTCCTCTTATTTTCTTAGCAGTTGTTGCAATCATCATTTCTATTAAAAGGAATAAGAAACAATAATTTATTATTTGGAGGTGTAATAATGTCAATTGCAGCTTGGAGTGCAATTTTTATGACTTTAATCGGAGCAATATCCGGAGCAATCTTTGGTACAATCTCTTTTAGAAATAAAAGCAAAAATTAAATACTTACATAAAAACGAATTTCTAATAAAACTCTATATAAAAAATAGCCTATAAAGTTTTATAGGCTATTTTTCATTTCATCATTATTACTTAGCTAATTCTTTCGTACCCTTCATTACATCAACGAAGAATCCCCAGTTATTCACAACAGAAGAAATACTAATATGTTCATCTGGAGTATGGACGTTGAATATATCTGGACCGAATGAAATTGCATCTAATTCAGGCATCTTTTGAACGAATACACTGCATTCAATCCCTGCATGTACAGCGAAGATTTCAACATCTTTATTGTATTTTTCTTGATGCACTTTTTCAAATAAATTACGAATTTGTGAATTCGGATTGTATGGCCATTCTGGATACTCTGACTCTATTTCAAATGTTGCACCAACTAATTCGGCAATACATTTAATCTCATCTGCAATATGCTGTTTTAAACTACTTACAGAACTTCTCACTTCGTTACGTAATTTAATTTCATCTTGCAATGTTTCAATAACACCTAAATTTGTTGAGCTTTCTACTAGACCTTTAATATCCATGCTCATACTTTGAATGCCATTTGGAATTAAGAATAATGATGAAATAAGTTGCTTTTGTGTTTCTTTAGCAAATACTTTTTCTACTTTCTCATCCAATTTTGTAAGTGTAACATGAACATCTGGATCAACAGCACGCATTTCTTCTTGTAATACTCGTGTCCATGATTCTAGTATTTCTTCTACCTTCTCTACGTCTTCTGTACGTAATACAATTGTAGCTACACTTTCACGCGGAATTGCATTCGTTTTTAATCCGCCGTGAACTTCACTTACATCAAATTGAATATTTGCTAATAAATCATGTAATACTCGTCCTAATACTTTGTTCGCATTCCCGCGTTGTTTATCAATTTCCATTCCCGAATGTCCGCCTTTTAGACCACCGATATATAGACGATATGCATCCATATTTGCTGGCGCTTCATCCCAAATTACTGGAATTGTTTCAACAGCTTTCGCACCACCTGCGCTACTTACTAGTAATTTATGATCTTCTTCAGAATCAATATTAATAAAAATCTTTCCTTCAAAATGATTTGAATCAACAGCAAAAGCTCCGCCCATTGTCGTTTCTTCTTCAGTAGTAATAACTACTTCAAGTGCTGGATGCGGAATGTCTTTTGAATCTAATAAAGCTAATGCATATGCAACTGCAATACCATTATCAGCACCTAAAGTTGTTTGATTTGCATATAACATGTCCCCAATAATTCGTAATTCAATTGGATCTTTTTCAAAATCATGTACGGTTGCTTGGTTTTTTTCGCAAACCATATCCATATGACCTTGAATGATAATAGCTGGTACATTTTCATAAACAGCAGTTGCTTCTTTTTTAATAATGACATTTAATGCTTCATCTTGAACTACTTCTAAATTACGCTCTTTCGCAAAGCCAACTAAAAAATCACTAATTTCCTTTTCATTACCTGATCCTCTAGGAATCTTTGAAATTTCTGCAAAATGATAAAATACAGGGTGCTTTGTTAATTGTTCTAAAGTAGAATACATTTTTAAGCTCCTCTCAAAATAACAAAATAATATGTAAGTCTTTTATCATTATACCATGATTCATTATTTTCACTTTCTATTTCATACTTTAATATCTGCTCGTTAAACATTTAAATTACATATAAAAAGAGAAAGAAAATGCACTATGCATTTTCTTTCTCTTTTTTTGCTCTCATATATTTTGAAGTACTATTATTCATTAATTTCTCTAACCGATTTATATTTTCCGTTAATGCACCTTTCACAAGAGAGAAATCTGTATTGGGTGCTTCTTTTTTTTCTTTAAAAAACGAAGACTTTTGTACATTTACTTCAGCCATCTCTTCTCCCCCTTTTCAAAAAAATACAATCTTCTATTTATATTATATCGCAAATGTAGACAGCGTGTACACGTATCATCTTCTTTTTAATTCTTCTACTTGCTGCATCGTATCTCCTTTTATTAACGAGAAATCTGATGTGCCTTTAACTCCTAGCTGGCATTCTCTCTTTTTTATTTTTGTTAATTATCATAAAATTAACAATATTAATCTACTATTTAATAATAATATTTGATATTATAAAAAAGTAGATTTTAATGGGATTTCCATCTAATATACTCTTGGTTAAAATAATTTTTCATACAAAGAGATTAATAAAAAAATACAGTTACAACCTAGTATAGAGAAATTATTCAGCACTTTATGTAATCCGCACCTTCCATTATTACTTCAAAAAGTCGATTTTATAAACGAAACAACGATTACTGCTAACATTTATATTGATAACACTTCAAACGTTACATATCAGAGTTTAGATGGTATTGCACATAAAATCGAAGAAATTTCAGACAATAGATTATTTTTAGAATCTAAAAATTTATTACAGCTAGTATTTCAGCAAGAGGAAAAAGGAAGTAACATTGTAGGAACTCTTCCCAACCATATCGTACAAAATATCGAAAAGTTTTCCCCTTTGTCTATTCAAGAAGGGAAAACAATGTTAATAGAGAATGGATTTAATTCCTTATATGCTGAAAATTTTATAATAGATTTAAAATCAACACATTCTATTTACACTATTATGCGTCTAGATACAACCGAAAAGAATGAGGTTATTTCTGACAATGGATTCTTTGTTATTGAATCACCAAACACCCAATGGCTATTAACTCGAAATATAATAAATGATTCCTTTGATATAACCTATTTAACCAAAAATCTTTTCGAAAATGAAATAGCAAAACTAATAAAAGATTAATCCTTTAAGACGGGAGTATATTTATATTGAATAAACAACAGCATTCTAGCAAAAAAAAGGAAGGCTTTTTCGAAAATAGGATATTACCTATCATCACTATTCTTTCAGGTGTCATTCTACTAGTGTACAAAGGGTTAGAATTTATTTCAAAGTATGTATTAATTTTAATCTTATTTACCCTAATTATTGCTTCGTTATACTTATTGTTTATGAAACAAATAGTTGGTGCTGCTATTGGATTCATTTTTGCAGCCCTTGGGTATTATATGTATAAAATCATTTTTAAACAAAAAAGAAATAACGCATAAACAAATCATAAAGAGGTAATGTAAAAGAGAATGTTTTTACGCATTCTCTTTTACATTACCCTCTTTTATATACTTATACGGAATTGCCTCTACAAATTTTTCTAATCGATCCACATTTTGAGTCAATGCACCTTTCACAAGAGAGAAATCTGTATTGGGTTCTTCTTTTTTTTCTTTAAAAAACGAAGACTTTTGTACATTTACTTCAGCCATCTCTTCTCCCCCTTTTCAAAAAGATACAACCTTTTATTTATATTATATAGCAAATGCAGACAGGGTGTACACGTATCATTTTCTTTTTAATTCTTCTTCTAATTCTTCTACTTGCTGCAAAGTATCTCCTTTTATTAAAGAGAAATCTGTTGTATCTTCATTATCTTCTTTAAAAAAATCATTGTTATTATCTTTTATCACTACAATCACCTCTACGTGCTAGTGTAGGAATGATTGTCCGATTTTATACAAGTTTGTCTAAATTCGCTTTACCTTTATGTATAAGTGAAAAGGACAGAAAAAAATCCTGTCCTTATTTACTAAAATAACTATGATGTATTGTTAAATTATATACATTTTCAAAATCCCGATCTTGAAGATTATTTTTCTTCCCGTCAATAACAATGAAAACATCACTCACTATTTTTGCTGGTATAATTCCGACATTCTCTACTTGCACTGCTTTCTGCTCATTCAATTGCTCGATGTGTTCAAACGGAACCATAATACTAAATTGAGAGCGAATACCACGAAAGTTTGTATTTAATTCCTTTGCCGCTTCAAATACAACTATTTTCGCCCCAATCTTTTCCCCATATGAATCTAAAAACACGTTTAAGCTCTTTGTATATTCCTCTTCCGTATGCCATTCCATCGTACCGAATACTGCTGGATTGACATTTTGAATAATTGTTGTGTAAATTTCTCCTCTTGCTTTAGAAGCAATTAATGATCGTTTTATCGATTGGACAGTCTTACCGATATCGCTAAATTTCGCTCCCCATATTTCTGAAATATTTGGTGTTAAAATAAATGCGATATCAACAAAAATAACCATTGCAGTGAACATTAAAAGATTTTTCCAGAGGGTTAAATCAATTCCTTTTATCATGAAATACACGGTGACTGATATTATAAACAACCCATACCAAGTCTTTCTAATACGTTGCTTCTTCTCCTCGTACAACTCTTCGTTTTTCCAATAAAAGAAAACAAGTACTAGAAAAACGATTGCTAAAATAAATAGGCCGATTCGAATGTTAGAGATCACCAATGACATCACCCTCCATTCAAAAACTACTCACGATATCATTACATGCACAAGCAGCTCTCTTTATGACAAAAGACGTGGACAAGCTTCTAAATTTAGCTACATCGCATATACATTAGAAGGTGCCACGTCTTTTATCTTGAATCTACATTGTATATGTAGACAAGCATGCTTTTCAAATGTTCATGTTAAAAAGTAATATGTTTCGGAATTTCCCCTTCAGGTACTTCTCCATCCATACTTAAGTAATAATGGCGAATCGGACGTAAATTTTCGTCTAATTCATAAACGAGCGGTATACTCGTTGGAATATTTAATGAAACAACACCATCACTTGAAAGATTATCTAAATATTTTACTAGCGAGCGAATTGTGTTACCATGTGATGAAATGATTACTTTGTTACCATTCTTTAATTTCGGCGCAATTTCTGAATGCCAATAATCAAGTACTCTTTTCTCCGTATCCACTAAACATTCTGTCAATGGAAACTCACCTTTTTTCAGTGCTTTATATCTTGGATCATTCATTTCATACCTAGGATCATCCTCAGTAAGAGCAGGTGGTCTTACATCAATACTTCTTCTCCAAATATGAACTTGCTCCTCACCATATTTTTGAGCTGTTTCATCTTTATTCAACCCTTGCAATGCACCATAATGTCTTTCATTTAGCTTCCAAGATTTATGTACTGGGACCCAGGCAAGATCCATCTCATGAAGTACAATCCATAACGTCCGAATAGCTCGTTTTAATACAGATGTATAAGCAACATCAAAAGTATATCCATTTTTCTTTAATATCGCTCCTGCTTCTCTCGCTTCACTTAATCCATTCTCTGATAAATCAACATCTGTCCATCCAGTAAAACGATTTTCAAGATTCCATAAACTTTGTCCGTGACGAATAAGTACAAGTTTTATCATTATAATTCCCCTCTCGGAAATATGAATTTTAATGCTCCATTGCGTGCACATATAAAGTTTTTGGTAATGTAATTTTTTTATCCACACATACTATGATTTATTCATATTTGCCAAATGTATGGATAAAACTTTATCTTTTTCAAACTATAAAACAGAAGTTTTTATTCATTACTTTTGATCAACTGGTATTTCTCGTTTTGATATCCATGCATCAAAACCAGAACGACTATTTGCCATTTCATTCATAACTTGATGCCAGTTTTCTTCACATGATTCACCAAATTTTGAAAAAATAGCACTCATTTGTTGCCTTTGTACATCGCTCAGTTTTCTCTCTAAATTCACACCTTTTTCTGTTAAAGACAACTGTTTCACACGGCGGTCATGTGTAGCTTCATTACTCTCAATTAAGCTCTTTTCCACAAGTTGACGGAGTGGTCCGTGAAGAGCTTGTTTACTTATTTCTAACAGCGATAATAACTCATTAACACTTATCCCTGGAAAGCGTGCGATAAAAAATAAAATTCGGTGATGTACTCGTTGTATACCATACTCTTTTATAATTTCATCTGGCTTTTCAGTAAATGTTTTATATGCAAAGTAAAATAGTGCTAATGCTTCATTCATCTGTTCTTCTTTATGTTGTGTCATCTACTTTCCCCCTGTATGTAAATTATACCACAATCCAGTAATCTATATTTTAATGAACGCATTGGAACTTCTTTAGTTTATTGAAATATTCGTTGCACAATTAGGAGATGATTCACTTGAAAACGCAATATACCGTAAGTACATATTTATTAGATCGACTACGTGAATTAGGAATCGAGCATATATTTGGTGTTCCTGGTGATTATAATCTTGCCTTTTTAGATGATGTGATGGCACATGAAAATTTAAAGTGGATTGGCAATTGTAATGAATTAAATGCGGCATATGCTGCAGATGGATACGCTCGCATAAAAAGAATTGCAGCTCTTATTACCACCTTTGGCGTTGGAGAATTAAGCGCTCTAAACGGAGTTGCTGGCTCATATGCCGAAAACGTACCAGTTATAAAAATCACGGGGACACCACCAACAACAGTAATGGAAAATGGAGAGCTTGTTCATCATACTTTAGGCGATGGAAAGTTTGATCACTTTTCCAATATGTATCGAGAAATTACTGTAGCACAAACAAATTTAACCCCTGAACATGCAGCTGAGGAAATCGATCGCGTGTTACGCGCATGTTGGCGCGAGAAACGCCCAGTTCATATTAATTTGCCGATTGATGTGTATAATAAACCAATTAATAAACCTACGGAACCAATTTTACATAAACCGATTTTAAGTAATAAAGAAACGCTGGATAAAATGCTTTTACATGCCACTTCAAAAATAAAAAGCGCCAAAAAACCTGTAATTTTAGCGGATTTTGAAGTAGATCGATTTCACGCTAAAGAATATTTATATCAACTCGTAGAACAAACTGGGTTTCCTATCGCAACGTTAAGTATGGGGAAAGGTATATTCCCTGAAAAACACCCTCAGTTTATAGGAATTTATACTGGTGATGTTAGTTCTCCGTACTTACGAAAAAGAATTGATGAATCTGACTGTATTATTAGTATTGGTGTGAAATTGACTGATACTATTACAGGCGGATTCACACAAGGTTTTACGAAAGAGCAAGTTATAGAAATTCATCCCTACACTGTTAAAATTATAGATAAAAAATATGGACCAGTTGTAATGAAAGATGTTTTACAACAGTTAAGTGATGTAATTGAACATCGGAATGAAGAAACGCTTGATATTAAGCCATTTATTTCAGAATCACTATCTATTACTGAAAAGTTTAATCCAAAGCCACAAATGGTTACGCAAAAACGTTTTTGGCAGCAAATGTACCAGTTCTTACAAGAAAACGACGTCTTAATCGTAGAGCAAGGAACACCTTTCTTTGGTAGTGCCGCTATCCATTTACCAAACAACACTACATATGTTGCGCAACCATTATGGGGATCGATTGGTTATACATTACCTGCTCTACTTGGTACACAACTCGCTGATTTATCACGGCGCAACATTTTAATTATTGGTGATGGTTCATTTCAATTAACTGTCCAAGAGTTATCGACTATACTACGTCAAAATTTAAAACCGATTATATTTTTAATTAATAACAACGGATACACTGTTGAACGTGCAATTCATGGTCAAAACGAACCGTATAATGACATACAAATGTGGGATTACACAAAACTAGCGAACGTATTCGGATCAGAAGAGAAAAGCCTAACATTTAAAGTGGAATATGAAACAGGGTTAGCAGAAGTTTTAACGGAAATAACTTTAAATAAGAATCAACTTATCTTTGTTGAAGTTATAATGAGCCAAGGGGATCAGCCTGAATTGTTAGCTAAACTTGGGAAAAGATTCGGAAAGCAAAATGCTTAAAAAGAAAAGCGTAACCTATTTATAGTTACGCTTTTCTTTTTAAATCTTTATTCCGCAAGCGTTAACTGCCAAGACACACCATACTTATCATTTAACCAGCCAAACTTTTTGCTAAACGGATAGGCACCTAAAGGCATAAGTACTGCTCCATCTTGAGCTAGTTTATTAAAAGCCGTTTCAATTTCTTCTTCCGTATCACAAGTTACATAAAGAGACATAGCTGGTGTAAATGTAAAATTATGATTTACATAACTATCTATGCACATGAACTCTTGTCCGTGTAAAGTAAAAGTTGCATGAATTACAGTACCCTCTTTACCAGGTCCGTTTTCATCGTAGCGAGAGATACTTACAATTTCTGATTGATCGAATAGCGACGTGTAAAAGTTCATCGCCTCTTCAGCTTTACCTTCAAACATTAAAAACGTAGTAATTTTTTGATTTGTGTTACTCATATAGAGACAACCCCTTGTTATGTATTTATGTAAAACATACATCGGCCAACAAAAAACGAACGTACATTCCCATGAGTTTATTGTCTATAAAAACGATAAGTTTGTCAATTATCTACTTTCTTATTTCTTCTTAAATAATGCTGTCCAAAGAAATGATTCTCCAAACATAGTATTTGGTTGTTCAATTTGCTTCATCTTTCTAATTTCAATCACCTCAAATTCTTTAAATATCTCTCTTAATTTCTCTTCAGAGTATGCAAGACCACCCTGCAGACTCCATCCTCTATATACGTCCCAATCTGATATTTCCGAGCCATTTCGTTCATCTAAATCACCTGCCGCAAAACATGTTAATCCAAAATAACCACCCGATTTCAAGGAGTTTTTAATTAAATTCACATAATTTATTCTTCTATGCGGTGGAATATGATGTAAACAGCCCGAATCGTATACAAAGTCAAAATCATTTTGACCCTCTAAATTAAAAATCGAATCACAAATAAAGTGAATTTCTATTTCTTTTGCTAACGCTCTCTCTTTCGCCCAATTAATGCCCTCTATAGATAAATCTACCGCTGTTACATCAAACCCTTCATTTGCTAGATAAATTGCATTTCTACCCGGACCACATCCAAGTTCTAGTACTTTTCCTTTCGAAACCCGCTTTTTTTGTATATACGAAACTAGGTTCTCATCTGGAACATTTTCAAAAAACGGAACATCCTTTTCTCTATTCTTATAAAATTCATTCCAAAATGGTTCTGCCGGTCTTAATAATGAATCAAGCATTTCAATAATATCTTCTTGAATATGTAACGTTTCATTTTTCATTTGTATCCCTCCAGTTTAATAGTCAGAAAATTATTATATATCTTTTCGAACTTTCAAACAAAGAAAAAACTCCTAAAATAAATTGGATTTAAAATAAATATTCGGTCAATACTGTATGTAGGCTGTATGCCAACATTCATTTAAAGTAGTCTTCTCTGTATCTCCTTGTATTGAGCAGTTAGCTTTTGCTAGCTGCTCTTTTATTTCGTTCCTGCTCTTGCTTCTTGAAGAATTCTTTAACTGCATTTTCCCAATAAGTACACATATCCATTCCCCTTTTCTACAAAATGAAATTTTTATTTTGTTATACGCTTCACTTCTTCAATCAACGAAGATACGAGATTAAAATCACCTTTAAAGATGTTCCATTCAAAAAGCATTCCTTCATATCCTCAAGTAATTCCTCAGCAGTTTCGATTCGTTCTATATTCATTCTTCCTTTCTCCAAAATAACTATTTTATTAATAATCTTTAATGAGCTAATCCTTACAGTTTTGTAATACTAATGTCACTAAAATCAATTTTTTCACTATAAACTCTTTACTATAATTTCCCTTATACACAAACAAGAATTGTTAAGAAATAACTAAGAATTAATTAAGAGACTGTTAAGCCTCAGTTAAAAATTTTTTCACGTAATAAAGTTATAGACACAATATAAGGAGCGATTTAAAAATGTCTTTTTCTCAATTAAATATTGATGCTTTTCGAGCTATCAATGATTTAGGGAAGCAATATTCATCTCTAAACTCAACTATGGTATTTTTAGCAGAATATATGGTGTATTTTTTAGGTTTAATTATTATCGCTTATTGGTTTACTCAATCTAGACAAAACAAAATGGTGATTATTCAAGCAATGATTGCTTTCATAACTGCTGAAATAATTGGAAAATTAGCAGGGAAATTACACTTAAATTATCAACCATTTGCAGTTTTACCTAATGTTAATAAACTTGTCGATCATGCAGTTGATAATTCATTTCCTAGCGATCATACGATTCTATTTTTTTCAATTTGTTTTTCATTCTGGCTTGTTCATAAAAAGGCTAGATGGTTATGGCTTGTGCTTGCATTCTGCGTAGCTATTTCCCGAATTTGGGTAGGAGTTCATTATCCTTTCGATGTCCTTACAGGAGCTCTAATAGGAATTATTTCAGCACTATTTTCGTATTGGTTAACACCACAAATTACATTCATCAAACAACTACTTAATCTTTACGAAAAAATAGAACAGCATGTACTACCATCCAAAAACCATTCGAAAAACTTTTAATTAATCACAAAGCTAAAAAGATTACATATAATATCAAATATTTTTTAATATTGTTGTGATCGAAGAGCGCTCTCTTAGGTGCTCTTTAATTTTAAAATAATGATTTTATGAAGCCTTTTCACCTTTTAACCGGACAAGCATATTTTATTGTATGGAGGAATTGAAGTGACCCCTAAAAGT